>JBNJHQ010000001.1:0-45862 GCA_051748705.1 Bacteroidota bacterium
GATTCAGCTGATGATGGCCCAGATGACTGACACTATTATGTAAAGTATAATTATCAGGGGCAGTGAAGCCATGCCTGCTCCTGCTATCAACAGGGCTGAAGAGCCCAGAAAGACTATCCTCAACTCGTTGCCTTTGAACCTGAGATGCCTGAATTTAAATGAAAACATTGGAATGCCGGTGATCATCAGGGATGAGAACACTACAGTCAGGAAACATAATACAATCCTTGAACTGATAAGTCCCTCAATCAGCTGGCTTGTCCCGTATTCACTTGCAAAAACAAGGGAAATAATAAAAAAAGCATTACCCGGAGTGGGCAAACCCCTGAAATGATCACCCCCGGATTTGTCGATATTGAACCTGGCCAGCCTGATGGCTGAAAACAAGGGGATTAATACAGGCAGGTATTTTATGTAAGGCTCAATGGAATCAAGTCCTTCAGCCGATAAGATAAGGCTGTACATCAACAGGCCGGGAGCTACCCCGAAACTGACCATGTCGGCCAGGCTGTCAAGCTGGACGCCTAATTCGGAGTAGGCTTTAAGCAGGCGGGCAGCAAGACCATCTCCGAAATCAAAAAGGAGGGATGCCGCTATTAACCATACCGCAAGCCTCAGGTTACCGTTCATTATCATTATGATGGCAATAAAACCCGATACCAGGTTGAGCAGGGTCAGGAAGTTTGGTATATGTTTTTTCATTTAAGGAGGCAATCCCTTATTTTACGTAAAATAATATAAATTTTAGCAATATTCCCAATTTGTATATTTTTACATGAATTTTACATTGTATGGAACATTTGCATAATATTAAAATAGCGGTTGATTTTGACGGAACCATAGTGGAGCATGAGTATCCTGATATAGGAAAAGATAAACTCTTTGCTTTTGAAACCATGCGGGAGCTCCAGAAACATGGTGCGCTACTAATATTATGGACTTTCAGGGCAGGAAAGGAACTGGATGAAGCAGTTGAATATTGCAGGAAGAAAGGGATTGAGTTTTATGCTGTAAATAAAAATTATCCTGAGGAAAAATTTGATGACAGTATCAGCCGTAAAATAAATGCCGACGTTTATATTGATGATAAGAATATTGGGGGCTTTCCCGGCTGGAGCTCCATCTGGCAACAATTAAGCCTGTATGACGAAATGGAAAAGGAAGCCCTCAGGAAGCTTAAACGAAAGAAATCATTCTTTAAAAGACTGTTTGGCAGCAAGAAGGATGAAGGAACGGGCGGAAGCTGATAGTGTTGATGAAGTTGATAGGTTTGATGAAGTTGACGGATTTGATAAGATTGATAAGATTGATAAGATTGATGAAGTTGAGATAGTTTATAATGTTTTTTGTTTTTGTGTTATGAGACATATATACCTGGTATTTTCAGTATTGCTTACTCTTGTAGTTGCCTGCAACGGTTCTGTAAGGAAAACGGGTAACAACAGGAATGAAGAAAAGGGACGGAACGAAGCCCCGGCACCCGGGCTGGTGGATATTGAAGAACCGGCCGACAGGGCCAGGTACAGCTCAGGTGATATTATTAAGCTGAGATTGAGCCTGAAGGGCAATGCCAGCCCCGATTCGGTGAGGATCTTCTTTGATGGAACCCAAAAGCACACCCTTGAAGGGGATGAACTTGAATACGGGTTAGAAACGGCATCAGCAAGGCTCGGTTTGATACCCATTAAAATTATGGCCTATAAAGGAGAAGTCAGGCCACAGGTAATCACCCGTTTTGTAACAGTCATCTCCGATATACAACCTGAACTTTACTCATACAGGGTTGTTAATGCCTATCCCCATGATAAGCAGGCATATACACAGGGTTTATTATACCATGAAGGATACTTCTTTGAAAGCACGGGGGTCGAAGGTAAATCAAGCCTGAGAAAAGTGGAAATTGAAACAGGAGAGGTACTGAAGATACACCGGCTTGAAAGTAAATTCTTTGGTGAGGGGCTGGTTGTTTTTAACGGTCAGCTTTACCAGCTGACATGGAAGAATAATGTAGGCTTTGTATATGACATTGAAAGCTTTAAGGAGATAAAGAGGGTTCATTACACCACACAGGGCTGGGGCCTTACAAGCAATGGTGAAGAGCTTATAATGAGTGACGGAACAAATAAACTATATTTCCTTGAACCCGACTATTTCACCGTCCAGTCATCTATAGAGGTATATGACAATAAGAACCATGTATGGCAATTGAATGAACTGGAATATATCAACGGTGAGATATGGGCAAACATTTATACCACAAACCGTATTGCGCGGATCGATCCGAATACAGGTAAGGTGCTGGCTTATATCGATCTTTCCGGCATCCTGTCCCCTGAAGACGAACACCCGGAACTGGAAGAGATGAATGGTATAGCGTGGGACGAAGAGAATGAGCGCCTGTTCATAACGGGCAAAAACTGGCCCAGGCTTTTTGAGATCAAGACTGTCAGGCGTCGTCAAGTCCCGTGACAATATTTATTGATCTTGGCAATATATTAAATTCAATGGGTGAATGACCAAGCGATTCCCCGTCAGCTTCAACATGAATAAGCGGATCAGAGTCAATCTTTATCCTTGAGCCCGTATATCCTTCCACTTTTGGATGATCCAGGATGGTCCCGTTATAAAGCCTTTTCAGGCTGCGGATAATTTCACCCTTGCGCATCCTCTTTATCAGTGTAAGCTCAAACAGGCCGTCATCGGCAATGGCCGTGGGTGTCTGCATCATCCCGCCTCCTGAATATTTACCTATCCCAAGACTTATGCTGAAAGTGTCATTCTGTATTTTTTTACCGTCTATTTCAATACATGTGCTCGTATGCCGGTACCAGAGAAGGCTTCTTAGCAAGGTCCAGAAATATAGCGCCTTGCTGCTTCGTCCCTTTTCCTTCTGGCGGTTGGAACGCTTAACCACAAGGGCATCAAATCCCAGTCCCGCAATATTCACAAAGTATCTTTCCCTGGTTTCCGTCCCGGAAAAAAATTTAATGACACCGGTATCCTGGAGAAATGTATTCTCATTTTTTATGACCTTTATGGCAGATTCGTAATCCATGGGTATATTGAACATCTTTCCCCAGTCATTACCCGTACCAACAGTTATCATGCCGAGGGTTATCTCACTGGTGGGAACATCATGCTGGCGGAAAACCCCGTTAACAACTTCGTTCATGGTTCCGTCTCCTCCAATAACAAGTATCTTCCTCATTCCTTTTTTTATGGCATCACCGGCAAGCTCAATGGCATGGTGCTTGGCCTCTGTAAAAATGTGACCTGAGTGAATGTTATAACGGCTTAACAGATCAGATATCATAGTCCAATCCTTCTTACCTCTCCTGTTACCTGCATTGGGATTGACAATTACATGCCAATCTCCATTTTGCCCTTTGTTGCCCATAATAGTATAATTGGGATAGTGTAAAGATGCTAAAAAAATATATAATCGGAAATGTCAACCATTTTTGACCCTGAAAACGTGTTAATAAAGTGTTGAAAACCGAAAATGAAATGTTTACAATTACATCGTTGATCAAGGATTTACGGGAGTCATAAGTATTATTTTTGAAGCTCCGGGAATATACAGTAAAAACAAAACAGGATAAATAGATGGCGAGGATTATTTCATTGGCAAACCAGAAAGGCGGAGTGGGCAAAACAACAACGGCGATAAATCTTGCTGCCAGCCTGGCAGCGCTTGACAGGAAGGTTCTGGTAGTAGATTTCGATCCTCAGGCAAATTCCACTTCAGGTTTTGGTATTGATAACCGTAAGCTTGAAACGACTATTTATGATTGCATAATCAATGGTGCTGATCCTGAAACTGCCATTGTGGCTACTGAGATTGATAATCTTGAATTGATTCCTTCCAATATAGACCTTGTGGGAGCTGAAATAGAAATGCTGAATACTGAGAAAAGAGAAAGTATCCTGAAGAATGTCCTGAAGAGCATACCCGGCAGGTATGATTATATTTTTGTGGATTGTTCACCTTCACTGGGACTCCTGACCGTTAATGCGCTTACGGCTTCCGATTCAGTTATTGTACCGGTTCAGTGTGAGTATTTTGCCCTTGAGGGACTGGGGAAATTGTTGAATACCATAAAAATAATACAGAAGAATCTGAACAGGGACCTTATCATTGAAGGTTTCCTTCTGACAATGTATGATTCCAGGTTGAGGCTCTCGAACCAGGTTGTTGAAGAGGTCAGGAAACATTTTCAGCAAATGGTATTTGATACGATCATTCAGCGCAATGTTAAACTGAGTGAAGCCCCCAGTTATGGCCAGCCCGCAATCTTATATGATGCTGAGTCGAGGGGAGCGGTTAATTATCTCAACCTTGCACAGGAATTAATTGACAAAGCGAAAAATGCACCGGAAAATGATACTGCTATCTAGCCGGTGACAGTAATATAAACAGTAATGGTAAAGAAACAGGCATTGGGAAGAGGACTTGGTGCATTGATCAACGATGCTGAAAGGGAAAAGCTGGAGGAGAAAGTTGAAGCTAACCTTGAGATCAACATAGATAATATTGAGCTCAACCCTTTCCAGCCAAGGACAAGATTTGATGAGCAATTGCTTGAAGAACTGGCTTCTTCGATACGTAAGCTGGGTATTGTGCAACCCCTCACTGTAAGGGAAAGGGGCGATAACAGGTATCAGCTGATTGCCGGTGAAAGAAGATTAAAAGCAGCCCGCCTTGCCGGACTCCTTACGGTACCTGCCTATATTCGTACAGCCGATGACCAGGCAATGCTGGAGCTGGCACTCGTGGAGAATATCCAGAGGGAAGATCTGGATGCCATTGAGATAGCAATCAGCTATCAGAGACTGATAGAGGAATGCTCGCTGACCCAGGAAAAACTGAGCGAAAGGGTGGGGAAACAGCGATCAACGGTTGCCAACTACCTGCGATTGCTGAAGCTGCCTGCAGAGATACAGCTGGGAATAAAAAATAAACAGCTTACAATGGGTCATGCCCGCACTCTTATAAATATTGAAGAACCCAAACAGCAAATTAAAGTATACTACAGGATAATTGATGATGGCCTGTCGGTTCGTAAAACAGAGGAACTGGTGCGTAAGCTGCAGATGACAAGCCTGAAAGATCCCGAAAAGAACCATAAGAAGAAACAGCTTAACAAAGATTTCCGTGACCTTTCCGGACACCTTTCCCAGATATTTAAGTCTGATGTGCAGTTCAGGATAAATGAAAAGGGAAAAGGTAAGATCGTTATACCCTTTGATAATACCGAGCAAATGGAGAGGATTTTGGAAGTATTGGATAAACTTAACTCCTAAAATATATATCTTTGCCTCATGTCATTTTCTTTCTGTGAACATGGATTTTAAATCCTGGTCAGCAGTCAGGAAAGCAGCGACCCAAAAGGTGCAGATATTGAAAACATTCACACTGAGTATATTATTCGTTTTCCTGGCAATAAATGCCTGTGGACAGGTCCTGGTTGAATCTGCAGATTCAATTGTCACCGGCAGTGATAAGGACAGAAGAAAAGAAGCGCAACAAAGGGTAATTTCGCCCGTAAAAGCTACTATGATGGCTGCTGCATTACCGGGACTGGGGCAGGTGTACAACAGGAAATACTGGAAAATACCCCTCGTTTATGCCGGGTTTGGTGCACTGGGATACAGCATAGTGCGTAATACGCAAAATTTTGATGCTTACCTTGAAGCTTACCAGGATATAAGCGATAATGTGCCTGAAACCAACAGTTATGAGCAGTTTACACCGGCCTTCGACCCGGGGGAGATCGATCCTGCCCTGGGAGCTGATAACTATAACCCTCAAACACACAGCTGGGTAAAAGACCAGATGCTTAATGCAATATCCTATTACAGGAGATACCGCGATTTATCATATATTGGTGTCGGATTATGGTACATACTATCAATACTGGAGGCCCATGTCGATGCTGTAATGTCAGACTATGATATCAGTCCCGACCTTAAACTGAGCATAGACCCTGTGCCAATAGCTACCTTTTACGGTTCAACTATGGGAGTAGGAATTAAAGTAACCTTTTAACTATTAAAAAATGAGGAGAATAATAATTTTAATATCAGGAGTTTTATTGTTCAATATATCATCTTCGGCTGTGAATGATACCATCATTATTAAAAGTGAAGGCGAATTCATTGAAAGACAGCTCGACAGTCTTACAGATTTATGGTTTCTCGGGCGCATGGTGCCTGCTGAATTCCCCATTGCAGAAGATGCTGAGCCTCTTGTTGAGTTTCCTGATTCTGTTTACAGGGAACGCCTGCATAATATCCATTCGGTGGTGGACCTTCCCTATAACAGCATTGTAAGGAATCATATACACGTGTATACTGGAAAGAAACGGGATAAATTCCAGATCATGCTCGGCATGAGGGAATATTTCTTCCCGATGATTGAAGATATTTTCGATTATTATGGTCTGCCAGCCGAGTTGAAATATATGGCCGTTATAGAATCTGCTCTTAATCCCAATGCCGTTTCAAGGGTAGGTGCTACAGGCCTGTGGCAATTTATGTACAGCACCGGCAGGGCATATGGTCTCACAATCAATTCTATTGTTGATGAAAGGAGGGATCCGGTAAAATCAACACATGCAGCAGCAAGATATCTCAAAGACCTGTATAATATCTATAATGACTGGGGCCTTGTTATTGCCGCTTATAACTGCGGTCCGGGAAATGTAAACAAGGCAATCAGGAGATCCGGTAACAGGAAAGACTACTGGGAGATATATTACCGCCTTCCCAGGGAGACCAGGGGATACCTCCCGGGTTACATTGCAGCCACCTATGCCATGCACTACCACACCGACCACAATATTAAACCAATGGATATAAATTTCCCGGTGGCAACGGATACAGTTATGATAACAAAGGATATCCACCTGGAGCAGATATCAGAGGTGATGAATATTCCCATGGCCGAGATAAGGGCTCTCAATCCCCAGTACAGGGCTCTCATTGTACCCGGGAAGAGTAAAGCCATGGCTGTAACACTTCCAATAAAATACCTGGGCGATTTTATCAGCCTCCAGGACTCGGTTGCAGCATACCGTGCTGATCATTATTTCAACCCCGACCTTAAAAATGCAAGTCCTGTAAAATCAGCATATATCCCGCCCAGCATAAATGGCAAGACAAAATTGATTTACACTGTCAGGGAAGGGGATAATCTTGGCTTCATAGCAAGCTGGTATAATGTGGGGGTGTCTGATCTCAGGTACTGGAATAATATTTACCGCAACCTGATCCGCGTAAACCAGAAACTTGCAGTATATGTTGATCCTTCAGAGAAAGACTATTATGCTGTAGTTGACAATCTGAGCTTTGCTGAGAAGCAGGCGAGGATAGGGAAGGCTGTGACTTCACAGCTAAAGTCCCAGGAGGCTGCTCCCGATTCAGATTACCTCTATCATACGGTCAGGTATGGTGATACTGTGTGGGATATAGCAAAACAATATTCCGGGGTGAGTGCCACGGATATTCTTAACCTTAACGGCTTAAGCCAGTCGGCAAAGATACATGCAGGGCAGAAGCTGAAAATTAAAAGAAATAGTTAACGTGCCATATCTGAGCTTATAACACCCCGGCTATGCGTCCATACAAGACCTTTCTTATTTTCCTGGTCTTATTGCTCTTTCTCTATGGGCCCTCACTTTTTATTCATGAGCCGGTAAAAATAGCACCCGGCATATCACTTAGCTGGCCTGATATTAATAAGCTTATTAAGGGGATCAAAGAGGAGGGTGAGCATAGTAAAACAACAGCCCTGGCCGATACGGTGGTAGCCCGCAACCAGGCATTAAGCCACGATACAAATGAAAGCCCTGTACCCGATGATAAGACAATAGCCGGCCAGCCAGGTTTTGCCGGGTCGACAATTACAAACAGCTCCGAGAACAGCATGGGTCCACCGGTCTTCACAGAGACTGGCCCTGCCCGCACTGGCCCGGTAAACATAAAAAGCGGCGAGAGTTCTCTGTTTGATTTTTCGGACTCCCTGGCATATACCGCCTCATTGAATAAATTACTCGGGAATGATACAGGGCGCCTGAGGCTTATGTATTATGGCGATTCCCAGCTTGAAGGCGACAGGATTACATGCCGTTTGAGGGAGGAGTTGCGTAAAATACTGCCCGGCACAGGACCCGGCTTACTGAGCATAACACCGCTGGTGCCCTATACAAGAACGTCCTATGTCAGGTCATCAGCCAACTGGCAGTCTTATGACTATCTTAAGTACAGGGATGGACTGGTAGACCATAACAGCCTGGGACCCATGATGAGTGTCAGCCGTTTTACTGAACCCGGTGCCAGTGCAGAAACAACCACAACAGCCTGGTTCAGCGTTGAACCTTCTATGTTTGCCGATACATTATCAGCCACCTATAATGTGTTTCGCCTATTCTACGGTAATCTGAAAGACACACTGCATATTGAAATTCATACAGGTAAAGGCTTATTAAAAAGAGATACCCTTTTCCCATCGGCCCGTGAAAGTGAATATCTTATCAGGCTCGACTCATCAAATTTCCTCAGGCTTGTCTTCGAGGCTGAAACAAGTCCTGATTTCTATGGATTCAGCCTTGAAAGCAGCAGTGGTGCCATAGTGGATAATATCCCGAGAAGGGGTAGTGCGGGATTTGAATACACCATGATGTCAGGCGATAACCTGGAAGCTTTATACTCTATGTTAAGTCCCGATATCATGGTACTGCATTACGGGCTTAACGTAGTTTTGAATGTGAGGTCAAGCTATAAGTATTACGAGGACGGTTTATACCAGCAGCTGGAAATGCTGAAGGATCTTTGCCCGGAAACAGTAATTATCCTGCTTGGGATTACCGACATGGCACACCGGGTTGGTGGGGAGTTTCAGTCATATGAAAATATTCCCCTCATCCGGGATGCCCAGAAGAGGGCAGCTGAAAGGGCAGGTGTTTTATTCTGGGATTCATGGCAGGCCATGGGGGGCAGGAATTCAATAATTGAATGGAGCCGGAAAGACCCGCCCCTGGCAGCCGATGACTATACCCACCTTACCTATGCCGGGGGTGATACACTGGCCGATATGTTGCTCAGGGATATCCTTTCCGGCAGGATGACCCTCTATGCTGATATGCCCGAAACAGAGGAAAAGCCAGGTACGGTCCATGCTGACAGCCATGGTAAAGAAACTGTCATTGAGGGTGATGCGAGGGGAGATGCCGGGCATATTATCAGTGCCCTGCTCTCCTATGACCAGGGCAAACCCCTGATATTCTCAAGGGCATCTTTCTGGATCTTCCTGTTCGGGCTTATGCTGTTTTACAGCCTCCTGTTCAAAAAACCTTTGTTCAGAAACACATATCTCTTCCTTTTCAGCCTGTTCTTTTACTATAAATCAGGCGGGGTATTCTTTTTCCTCCTGATAATCTCCACGCTGACAGATTATTCAACAGGACTGATAATACACAGGGCAAGAAGGAAGACTGTCAGGAAGCTATTCGTTTTTCTTAGTTTGCTGGTTAACCTGGGCATGCTGTCCTATTTCAAATATACAGGATTCTTCACCGGTATTTTCAATGATATTTTTAATACAGAGCTGCCTGTAATTGATTGGGTTGCCGCTGTATCAAACTTCTATTTCGGGACGGGTTTCAATATTGATGTAATTCTGCTGCCGGTAGGGATCTCCTTTTTTACTTTCCAGACCATAAGTTATACGATGGATGTGTACAGGGGAAAGACCGAACCGGTAAGAAACATCCTTGATTTCGGTTTTTATGTTTCATTTTTTCCGCAGCTTGTTGCCGGTCCAATTGTCAGGGCCTCTGAATTTGTTCCACAGCTTTATGCTCCCTTCAGACTATCCGGCAGGGAATGGGGTCATGCCCTTTTCCTGATCATTGGAGGCCTGATAAAGAAAATTATCATTTCCGATTTTATTTCAGTGAATTTTGTTGACAGGGTATTTGATACCCCCTTAATGTATTCGGGCCTGGAAAATCTTATGGCAATTTATGGCTACGGGCTCCAGATATATTGTGATTTTTCGGGCTACACTGACATAGCCATAGGTATTGCACTGATGCTTGGCTACAGGCTGCCTGTTAACTTTAACTCGCCCTACAAGGCACATAATTTGAGCGATTTCTGGCGCAGGTGGCATATATCCCTGTCGCGCTGGTTAAGGGATTATTTATATATTTCACTGGGAGGGAACCGGAAGGGTAATACACGGACCTATCTGAATTTAATGATCACAATGTTGCTGGGGGGCTTATGGCACGGGGCTGCCTGGAGGTTTGTACTGTGGGGAGGCCTCCACGGGCTGGGTCTTGCGGTGAATAAGGCCTGGTTGCTATTGTTCCCCGGAAGGAAGAGACCTGGCAGGATAAAAAGGCTTGTATCGGTTTTTATTACCTTTAATTTTGTAAGCTTCTGCTGGATATTTTTCAGGGCTGCCGACCTTGATAGCGTTATGGTGATCCTGAGGCAGGTGTTTACGGCCTTCAGCCCCGGTAACCTGGTGAATGTTTTTACTGCTTACAGCCAGGTGATAATAATTATGTTATGCGGGTATATTCTTCATTTCCTTCCTGTAAAGATAAAAGAATCATACCGGGGCCTGTTTATCAGCTTACCCCTGGTGGTTAAGATAGTACTTGTTTACCTGGTGGCTCTTGTTTTGTATAATGTTCAGTCAGCAGATATACAGCCATTTATTTATTTCAGGTTCTAAAGTTGAGCATGCTTCAGCACCCGGGCACGGCTTTTCAGGAAAATATTCTGGAAATACTCTTCGCCACCTGTTTCAGAAGCCAGGGCTTCATCACCGGGGTCTGTTGCTTTCCAGGGTTTTCTACAGGTATTCTTCGCCCCCTGATGCGGAACCGGTAAAAGGAGCCACTGCTCTCCTGTATATACCCTGTACCCATGCAATTGCCATCCCGTAGTTGGTCACCGGTATGCCTGCTTCAATAGCAGGTCTGATCCTGTTGTTCAGTTGTTTACGTGTTATCATACATCCTCCGCACTGTATAAGCAGTGAATAATCGTTCATGTCCACTGGCAATGCATCCAGTCCGGCAACAACATCAAAATGAAGCTTTTTACCGGTGAAGTTACTTATCCACCTGGGTATCTTTATCCGGCCAATATCATCACAGGCTACATGATGGGAGCATGATTCAAGCAGTAAAATACGATCCCCGTTTTCCAGGTCTGATATTTTTGGAGTGCCCCTGAGATAAGCCTCGAAATCCCCTTTAAGTCGCGCAAGGGCTATGCTGAAGCTTGTAAGGGGTATATCTGGAGGTACTGAAGCATCAGCCTTGACAAATACCTGGGAATCGGTAATGGCAAGCACCGGTTTAACAGATGATCTTCTCAGAAAAGTATCTATTTCCCTTTCTTTCAGCACAATGGCAATGGCATCATTGTCGATAATATCCCTGATAGCCTGTACCTGGGGAAGGATCATCCTTCCCTCAGGGGCTTCTGTATCAATAGGAGTGATCAGCAGCACCAGGTCGCCCTGCTTAACCAGGTCGCCAAGCAGGGTGGGTGTTTTCAGTGCATGTTCGGGTATTGATTGCCTTATTTCATTTATAAGCTCTTCGTAATTCTCTTTTGTCAGTGCAGAAAAGCTGATAATTTCTTTTCCCGTTGTTTTTCTTATTTCATCGATAAATCCCGCCTCCGGTTTCACGAGGTCAGCTTTGGTCTGGACAATAATATAGGGGGTATCTGATTTTCTGAAACGCTCAATTATCATCTCCTCGTACTCATTCCATATATTATCGTTAAGCACAAGTATTCCCAGGTCGATTATGTCAAGGATCTTAAGGGATTTTTCCACGCGCTTGCTTCCAAGCTCCCCCGTATCGTCAATACCTGCTGTATCGATAAGTATTACCGGACCAAAGCCCGTTATCTCGAATGATTTTTTTACCGGGTCGGTTGTTGTTCCTGCCTGTTCGGAGACGATGGCGATATCCTGCCCGGCCAGGGCATTGATGAGGCTGCTCTTCCCGTTATTCCTTCTCCCGAATATACCTATATGTGGTGTATTTTCCCGCCCTTTCTTCATGGCACTTGCATTTAATTAATGATCAACAGGACTGATATCTTCAAGTGAAAATCCCATTTTAAGCAGGTTACCTGCTTTTAGTATATTTTCCAGTTTACTCTTTTCAACATATCCAGTATGCTCGCAGGCCTCAAAAATATCCTTATTTTCTTTCTTCATATATTCTGCAATTTCACCGGCTTTGTCATAACCTATATAAGGTATCAGTGCTGTGCTTATAACCGGGCTCTTAATCAATGTTTCATAAGATGCCTTCGGGTTTATCTTCAGGTCCTGTATCAGGTTTGCGGACAGGCTGTAATTTGCATTTATAAGCAATTTCAGACTTTCGAGGATACTGTGACCAATAAGCGGTAAATAAGGGTTAAGATCAAGGCAGCCCTGTCCGCACAGGTTACTTATAAGCATATCATTTGAATATACCCTGTGTGAAGTGCTTATTACGAATTCAGGTATAACGGGATTAACCTTTGCCGGCATCAGGGAACTGCCGGTCTGCCGCCACGGGATGCTTACCAGTCCTGAAGCGCTTATGTCAGAAGACATAAGCCGTATATCCGAAGCTATCTTTTCCAGGTTAACGGCATGTGCTTTCAGAGTGGCATGTACTTCAACCCATTTGTCAGTGTTGGAGGTAGCATCATGGAGATTTTCGCTCCTGCTGAGCGGAAGTGAAGTAAGCTGTCGCAGTTCGGGTACAGCTTCAATAATGAAGAAGCGGGGTATTGCAAGACCGCTTCCCGTTGCCCCGCCCCCCAGATTGACCACCTTGATCCTCTCCTTGCATTTTGAAACCCTCCACCAGTCACGTGACAGGGCATCGTTATATGTGCTGAACATTTTACCGAAGGATGAGGGCACCGCTTCCTGCATCTGGGTGTAACCCGGGCGGAGGTATTCACGGTATTTTGTTTCAAGGCCTTCAATATTTTTCCTGAGGGTATTTATGGCCTCCTCCAGTTCATCAAGAAGTGTCATGGCAGCCACGGTGAGGGCAGTGGGTATGACGTCATTTGTTGACTGGTAAATATTTGCATGCTCAATGGGATGGATGATGCTATATGAGCCTGCATTATTACCGCTGTTTATAAGAGCGGCATTGGTGATTATCTCATTGATATTCATGTTTATGCTGGTGCCGGCCCCTCCCTGTATCGCCGGGATGATAAAATGACTGAAATACAGGCCCTCCGACACTTCTATTGCAGCATTTTCGAGTGCGTCTATTTTATCGGCCGGGATAATTTTGAGGGGACTCCCATCGGGATATTTCTTTAGTATGGCTGCACAGAAGCGCCTGTATACGCGGTAACAGGCTTGTTTAACAAGACCTGTTGCCCTGTACCATTCTTTATGAAAAGGAATATCTCCCGGGAAGTTTTCCTTTGCCCTGACCGAGTTGATGCCATACAAAGCTTCTTCCGGTATTTTTACTTCACCAAGCTTATCTGTTTCAATGCGATCCATTGTCTTCAAATTAGTGCACGCTCACAAATTTAGTCAAAAAAATGCAGTAAGTTTCAAGGCCCGGGTAATCAGTTTCCGAAGCGTGGATTTACAACATTATTGTATATTGAACCGAATGAATAGGTAAGGCCCAGCTCAAATGAATATGAGTAAGTTGTTTTTAATGCTCTCTGACGGGTAAGAACTTCCTGTTCAGTTGCATCACCCTTTACCAGGTTACGTTGATCATGTATGAGGTTAGCCCTTGCCTGGACGTTTACCGACAGGCCTTTATAAATCCTGTAATTGATCCTGGACCACAGTCCAAGGTTATTTTCCGAAAAATCGTGGAGGTAGTTAGACCAGGTCATTGACAGGTATCCTGATCCCCAGGGCTGGTTAAAACCCAGTGATGTACTGAGATAATGGCTGAAAAGGAACTCGCTGGTGACAAAGAAAGTCGTTGTGTCGTTGTAATTATTATACCTGGCATTAATACCGTATTGTATCCTGAACTGTCTTTTAAAGGACTCTTCATATGGGAAGAGGTTATATTCAATTGCAGGTCCCACACCTGTTGACAGCTTATAATTATTATATGTATCACTTTCAATTGATGCCCTGCCCCCTGCAGACCACTTATGACCCAGACTTTTTACCAGGAGGGTGCTCATGCGCCAGTTCTCCCTGTAGGATTTACTGTTGGTGCTTGTATAATAAGTCTGCCTGTTGGTATACCTGATGTCAAATTCCATTTTTATTTCTTCTGTTACCCTGTCGGCAGACAGTGATGTCCTGATGTTTGATGTTTCGTAGTTTTCATCTTTATTAAATTCACCTGAACCATTTAGCCTGAACATCCAGCTATTCCATGGATCACCCTCCACTCTGCCTTTGAGCATATTGTTGCCACCATTTTTACCTGTGTCATCTTCATAAGTGATCCTTATATTTTTACTCATGGGAGTGCGGGCAACAAATTTCATCAATCCCATTGCTATTATATTACCCCTTCCTCTCCTTGTCTCATCGGCCGTTTCATCAACGGGAGAGAAAAATATCATTTCTTCCTGTATATCTGCAAACTCACCCTGTCCTATGAAGTTGAATATGTATTCGCCTCCCCCTCCTCCTGTCACTCTCCTGCGAACAAGGATATGAACATCGGCTTCATCCTTATTATTGACATAATTGACAAAGGGTATTGTTTGCTTGATATAATTCCTGTCGCACCATCTGCAATCCAGGAATATGTTCAGTGCCTGCTGGCGCAGGTTTGTGCTATTGTTTTCACTGTCATTTGTTTTATTAAGGGCTTTATCCTGGCCAGGGGCGACAAGGGTTATAGCACAAAACAGTATCAGGGTACAATATCTAAGCATGTCAGTCAAACTCTGTTCAGGTAAGCTGCAAATCTACCTAAATTCCTGATTTATCCGGCCCGTGGCGTTGTTAAAAAAAGTTAAGCTGATAAAGGGATTTAATTATTAGCTGAAATGGGATGTGCATAGGCAATTACATCCTTGCCGGTAATTTTTTCGGGACACAGTATAATTAGTCTTTCCAGCACGTTCCTGAATTCCCTTATGTTACCTGTCCATTCTATTTTTTTCAGTTCTTTAATGGCACTTTCTTCTATTGTTCTGAGGCTGACCCCGTATTCATGGCATATAAGACTGTTAAAATGTTCAGCAAGCAATGGTACGTCATCGATCCTGTCATTGAGTCGCGGTACATCAATAAGTATGACGCTCAGGCGGTGATACAGGTCTTCCCTGAACCTGTTTTTCTCAATTTCTTCGCTTATATTCTTGTTTGTTGCTGCAATAACCCTGACATCTACCCTTATATCCTTATCTGAGCCCACGCGTGATATCTTATTTTCCTGCAAGGCCCTCAGTACTTTAGCCTGTGCCGGGAGACTCATATCTCCTATTTCATCGAGAAATATGGTTCCGTCATTTGCCTGCTCGAATTTACCTATCCTCTGTTTATGAGCAGAAGTGAAAGAGCCCTTTTCATGCCCGAAGAGCTCACTCTCAATGAGTTCTGAAGGGATGGCCGCGCAGTTCACTTCCACGAAAGGCCCCTTTGAACGCATACTCTTCTCATGTATCTGGTGGGCCACAAGTTCTTTACCCGTTCCGCTGGCGCCCGTTATCAATACCCGTGCTTCAGTGGGAGCTATTCTGTCAATCATTTCCTTCACCCTTACTATTGCTTCTGACTCACCCACTATATCAAACTTTTTGTTTACCTGTTTCTTCAGGGTCTTGGTCTGTGTTATCAGCGTTGACTTATCCATGGCATTTCTCATGGTAATCAATAGCCTGTTAAGGTCGAGTGGCTTTTCCAGGAAATCAAAGGCTCCCTTTTTTATTGCTTCAACAGCTGTATCGATATTCCCATGGCCTGATATCATAATGACAGGTATATCGTCAGCCATCCCCTGGATTTTCTCAAGTACTTCTATGCCATCCATCTTATCCATCTTGATATCGCAGAGGATAACATCGTAGTCATTTTCTCCGAACAGTTCCAGCCCGCCGGGGCCGTCTTCTGCAAGGTCGACCTCATGCTTCTCGTACTCAAGCACTTCTTTGAGGGTATTCCTTATTGCTTTCTCATCGTCTATTACCAGTACTTTTGCCATTCGGGATTCAGGTTTTCACTTGTTTAGCCTTTCGATCGATCAGCCTTTATATCTTATCCATTTCCACATTTCCTTATACGTAACTTTCTTGCCATACATCAGTATTCCTACCCTGTAAATTCTTGCAGCCAGGTATACGAAAGCTACAAATGTAGCAATAAGCAATGCTATTGAGGTTACCACTTCCCACACGGGAACTTCAAAGGGCAATCGTGCCATCATCACAATGGGGGATGTAAAAGGTATCATTGAAAACCAGAAAGAGAGTGAGCTCTCCGGATTTTCCATTGTCCCGATAGCAACAAAGAGGGCAAGAATTATGGGGAGCATTATTGGGAACATGAATTGCTGTGTATCAGTATCCGTATCCACCGCTGAGCCAATGGCGGCAAAAACAGAAGCATAAAGGAGGTAGCCGAAAATGAAATAGAAGAAAAAGGAAATGAGGATAAACGGCCAGTTTACATTCATCAGGTTATTGAAGATCTTTGCAAATTCCTGTTCCTGTGCTGAAAGGTCAGCTGACTGCATGACAGCCTCAGTGTCCATGGCTGCCTGTGCCTGGTTCATTACACTCTGCGAAATCTGCTCTCTCATTACCTTCGGATCATCCGGAAGCACCTGTGACTGAACGACTGTAAGAATAGCAAATGACAGGATGATCCATACCGAGAACTGGGTAAGTCCTACCAGCGCTATGCCTAAGATTTTTCCCATCATAAGCTCTACAGGCTTAACCGACGATATTATTACTTCAACGATACGGTTATTCTTCTCTTCAAAGACACCTCTCATAACCTGTACTCCGAACATGATGACCACCATGTACATTAAGAACGCTCCTATATAGGCCAGTGCCATGGATATGCCCGTGCTTGTCTCTTTAGTCTCCCCGGCATCATCAATCCTGATTGTCTGCACCGCAACGTCGGTCTGGACACTTTTCAGGATTTCATCCAGATTCTCTATATTGTAGGCAAGCAGTTTCTTATTTTCAATATCCTGTTCCAGTGTTCTTTCGATATACTGTAGCAGGTCCATGGGTGGTTGTTTCTTTGATATAAGCTGTATGGCCTGGGGTACATTGGTGACCACCGGTGAAATATATAATATACCGTAGTAACCGGCTTCTTCGAATGTTCCTTTCAGCTGATTAACATCTGCATTCTGGAGGTATTCAAAATCAACATCGTCCCTGTCCTTTAATACTCCTTTGAAAAGGTCACTGCCGTCTTCTATAACTGCTATTTTCTTAAATTCTTTATCCTGGTTACCCATTATCAATACAGGTACCAGGAAAAGAGCAACAAAAATCAGGGGGGTCAGGATAGTCATCAGGATAAATGATTTCTTCTTAACCCTCGAGGTATATTCTCTTTTTATTATGATTGATATGTTTCCCATGATTATTTATGTTAGGGTCAGTTGTTTTTGTTGGCTTCAACTACACGAATGAATATTTCGTTCATCGAAGGAAGGGCAGGATTAAAAGACAGCACCACTCCCTTATCGGTCATATCCCTGATAACATTGTTAATACCAATATCACCTGATGTTTTAAGCCTTACAGTGGTTCTGCCATTATCACCGGTACTTTTAAGGACTTCGTAATGGCTGTTTCCCAATATGTTGGCTTCGCCCCTGAATACAACGTCATATTCATTGGCAGCCCATTCTTCACGTATTCTTGAAACACTGCCTTCCAGTATTGACCTGGACCTGTCGATCAGAGTGATATGGTCACACATTTCTTCAACCGAGCCCATATTATGTGTAGAGAATATAACGGTGGCTCCTTTATCCCGGAGATTAAGTATCTCGTCCTTTAGAAGACTGGCATTTATCGGGTCAAAACCGCTGAATGGCTCATCAAAAATCAGCAGCCTGGGTTCATGCAGTACGGTGGTCACAAACTGGATTTTCTGTTGCATCCCTTTTGATAGTTCCTCCACTTTTTTGTCCCACCAGTCTATTATGTCCAGCCTTGTAAACCAGTCTTTGAGTTTCACCAGTGCGTCATTCTTGCTCAGACCTTTCAGCCTGGCAAGGTAAAGGGCCTGTTCCCCTACTTTCATCTTTTTATAGAGCCCTCTTTCTTCAGGGAGGTAACCAATATGGGCAAGGTCATCCCTGTTTATTTTGTGACCGTCGATCATTACTGAACCACTGTCGGGAGCAGTAATCTGGTTTATTATCCTGAGCAGTGTCGTTTTACCTGCCCCGTTAGGTCCCAGGAGTCCGTAAATGGATTGTTGTGGCACAATCATACTCAGCCTGTCAAGTGCCAGGTGGTTCCTGTACTGTTTAACAACGTTTTCAGCCTTCAGAAATGACATGAATAAGGTATTAGAGGATTAAACTACAAGCCTGTAAATATATAAAAACATATTTTTTTTCGATAAATATTAGCCGGGCATTTTGCAATTGTGCCTATTTGTCCTGCCCTGACCCGTGGTCTGCCCTGTGGTCTGCCCCGTGGTCTGCCCCGTGGTCTGCCCCGTGGTCTGCCCCCGAAGACTTAATTTTATTCAAAGTAAGATTTCATTCGTTCAAAGAAACCTTTGTCATCTTTTCCCGGTTGCGGTGTAAATGATTCCGAGTTCATCATCTTTTCTATTGTCCTCTGTTCATCCGGGCTTATTTTCTTTGGTATCCATACATTTACATTAACCAGGAGATCTCCCTTGCCATAGCCATTGACTTCAGGTAATCCTTTTCCTCTCAGTCTCAATATCTTTCCTGGTTGTGTGCCCTGTTCAATCTTTATTTTAACCTTGCTTTCAACAGTTGGTATTTCAACATTGGTGCCCAGAATTGCCTCTGGTACACTTATATAGAGATTATAGATAAGGTCTTTGCCTTCCCGGTACAGCTCAGGGTGTTCTTCCTCTTCTATCATAACGATCAGATCGCCCGGAATGCCTCCCCGCCTGGCAGCATTACCTTTGCCACTGACAGTCATCTGCATTCCTTTACCCACACCTGCGGGTATATTGATTTTGATTACTTCCTGTTCTTTAACTATACCTTCGCCAAAGCAGGAATTACACTTCCTTGTAATAATTTTTCCTTCCCCACCGCATGTGGGGCAGGTTGAAGTGCTCTGCATCTGTCCAAGCAGGGTATTGGTTACCCTGGTTACCTGTCCGGAACCCCTGCATGTGTTGCAGGTAGTATAGCTGTTGCTGTCGGCTGCCCCTGAACCACCGCAGGTGGAACAGCTGACATATTTATTGACCTTAATTTTTTTCTCGACCCCTTTTGCTATTTCCTTCAGGCTCAGTTTAACCTTGACCCTCAGGTTAGAACCCTTATTTACACGCTGCCGTGTTCTCCCTCCGCCACCGAAGCCACCAAAGCCGCCAAAGCCACCGAAGGCATCACCGAAAATATCTCCGAAAGAAGAAAATATATCCTCCATGGTCATACCAGCCCCACCGAAACCGTTCTGTCCGCCGAGACCGGCATGCCCGTAGCGGTCATAGCGGGCTTTCTTTTCATCGTCACGCAGAACTTCGTAAGCCTCAGCAGCCTCCTTGAACTTATTTTCAGCTTCCTTATCATCCGGATTTTTGTCGGGGTGATACTTAATAGCTTTCTGACGGTAAGCTTTCTTTATCTCGTCCTTCGTTGCATCCTTTGATACACCAAGTACTTCGTAATAATCTCTTTTACTCATCCTCTCTGTTATTATTCTCCAATCACTACTTTGGCGTAGCGCAGTATCTTATCATTCAGATAATATCCTTTCTGAATCACATCCACCACTTTCCCTTTTTGCTTTTTGTCTGCTGCCGGAATCTTGGTGACAGCTTCGTGTAAATCGGTATCGAAATCCTTACCGAGGCTCTCCATCTCCTTTACACCATTCTGCCTCAGGTAACCCTGCATCTTATTGTAGATAAGTCCAACACCTTCCTTAATCGATTCACAGTCAGCGGTGGTTTCCATAAGAGTCATTGCCCTTTCAAAATCATCCATCACAGGCAGGAGGCTAAGCAGGAGGCTTTCCCCGGCTGACCTGGTAAGCTCGATACGCTCTTTCAGTGTTCTTTTACGGTAATTATCAAATTCAGCTGACAGCCGCAGGTACTTATCCTGAAATTCTGCCAGTCTTACTTCCATATCTTCTTTCTTTTCTTCAGCACTGTCAGGTTCCTGGTCATTTTTATCTTCCACCTGCTCCGATGCCCCGGTCTGTTTTTCTTCTTCATCCCCAACAAACCCGGCATCTTCATTATTATCTTCAGCTGTTGTCTTATTGTTTTCTTTGACAGTTTGTTGGGCTTTCGTATTCCTTTCCTTGTCCCCTTCTTTATCGCTAATTTTTTTTGCCATAGATATTCATTTTGCAGTTAAATCATAAGGGGAGACAGCAAATAACCTGCCATACGGGCCACAGGGACAAAATGTCATGCACTGTTATTAAAACCCTAATATTCTGACAGACCATTAAAGGGGCACGAAAATTGATAAGTAAAACATTCTCTGCCGGGCGAAGAATCTACTGCCAGGTCAGTAAACATGTTTATGCGGGAATGTTTACAGATTCTTTTAAAGCAAGGGGTATGCAATCCGGAACCAAAATGATAATCAATTGTTTTAAGTATACGGAACCAAAACGATAATAAATTGTTTTAAGGATACAGAACTTTAGGATATATAATTTTTTTAAGAAAGCAAAACAGCAGAAATGGAACTGGAAGTATTTTTTGAAGATAACAAGAAGGTAAATGCAAGGTTGAATGGTTACGTGATCCCCACCGATCAGCCAAGGCGGAGCGGGGGTGATGAAACTGCGCCTGAACCTTTCAGCCTTTTCCTGGCATCCATTGGAACATGTGCCGGCATCTATGTAAAATATTTCTGTGAAAAAAGGGGTATAGATTCAAGTAAAATAAGAATAATACAACGGCATAGCTTCAATCCTGAGACCAGGATGATTGACAGGATAGAACTGGAAGCGATATTACCTGATGATTTTCCCGAGAAGTACAGGAGTGCGGTAGTAAATGCCATGGATCTGTGCACTGTGAAAAGGCATCTGAATAATCCGCCGAAGATAGAAGCTTATGCGAGCCGTGGTGTGTAAGCCTGCGGGGCTATCATAAGGCTGCCACTGCTTCTATCTCAATCAGCGCACCATAATGAAGTTCCCTGGTTGGTACAACGGCTCTTGCCGGTTTAATTTTACCGAAGAACTTTTTATATACTTCGTTTACACTTCCCCAGTGAGACATGTCAGAGATGTAAACTGTTGTTTTAAGGATCTTTTTCCTGTCCGATCCCGAATCTTTCAGTATTGTTTCAATATTTTCCAGCACCTGCAGTGTCTGTTCTTCAATATTGCCTCCTGCCATTTCCCCCGTGAAAGGATTGACAGGAAGCTGTCCTGATACAAAAATCAGGTCATTGAATTGCACTGCCTGGGAATAGTGGCCTTTTGGCTCCGGGATGTTCGGAGTGTATAATTCCCTTATCCTTTTATCCTTCATCGTAAAGTAATTATGGTATGTAAACCTTTTATCAGAAGAAACAGGCCAAGACAGGCGGGGAAGCTGCAAATTAACCTTCGTCAGCAAGTAATTCTTGAAGCTTCTGCATCATTTCCTGGTCGTTCTGTACGATCATTGTTATCTCCTGGTACCTTTCCAGGGTCAGTTCCTGCTTCTGTATTTTCTCCTCCATATCCTTCTGGGCATCAGCCTGCAGTTTTGCGATCTCCTTATTTGCTTTATTGAATTTCTCCATTTCTTCTTCAGTGGCACTTACTTCCTGGTTTGGATCCTGGCTTGCGGCGAAAATTTCATTAAAGCGTTCAACGGATATCTCTTCGTCTTCCACGGCCCCGATCATTGCCATCTGTGTTCTTTGGTTGATCTCCTGGACTTCTTTCACGGCGGAAGCAAACTGTTTTAATTCCTTATCCGATACTTCATCTTCTGACTGTGCAAAAGCAGCTGTTCCGCAAAACAATAGTGTAAATACTAGAATTGTTGATTTTTTGATTTTAAGCATAATCAAGTTATTTAAATTAAAAAATACTGGCAGCCTGGCTTATTAAAATTTTACATTATTTCCTGCCCGGAGGTCACAATTATCCCGGGCACAGGCTATCTGCCAGAATAGTTAAAACCATACAAAGTAAAGGATTAAAATACAGACGACCAAAAGGATAGTGTTAAAGAAATGTTATAGTTTGCCAATATTTTCTTAATGACTCCCGTCAAACCCTCTTAATGTTTGCACCCAGTGCATTCAGCCGGCCGTCAATATCCTGGTAACCCCTGTCGATCTGTTCAATATTATCTATGGTACTGCATCCTTCGGCTGAGAGGGCAGCAAGCAATAAGGCGACGCCTGCCCTTATATCGGGGCTTGTCATTGTTGTTGCCCTGAGCCTGAATTTCCTTTCGAGGCCTATTACCGTTGCCCGGTGAGGGTCACATAAAATTATCTGGGCCCCCATATCGATGAGTTTATCTACAAAAAAGAGCCTGCTCTCGAACATTTTCTGGTGTATAAGCACCGACCCTTTGGCCTGGGTGGCCACTACCAGGAAAACACTGAGCAGGTCAGGGGTGAGGCCGGGCCATATGCCATCAGAGACAGTCATTATTGACCCGTCGATATAACTTTCTATCTCGTAGCATGTCTGTGCCGGGATAAAGATATCATCTCCCTTCCTTTCAAGGTGAATACCCATGCGTTTGAATGAGGAGGGTATTATTCCGAGGTTTTCGTATGATACGTTTTTTATTGTTATTTCAGATCCTGTAATTGCGGCCATGCCAATGAATGAACCGGTTTCAATCATATCGGGCAATATTTTATGTTCGCAACCGCCAAGCTCTTTTACCCCTTCTATGTGAAGAAGGTTGGATCCAATTCCTTCAATTCGTGCACCCATCGACACCAGCATACGGCATAACTGCTGTAAATATGGTTCGCATGCTGCATTATAAATAGTTGTCTTTCCACTGGCCATCACAGCTGCCATAACAATATTCGCAGTGCCTGTCACCGATGCTTCATCAAGGTGTATATAAGCCCCACTCAGTTTCTTACCTGTTACGGAATATATTGATCTGGCAGGGTCGTAGCTGAAGCTTGCCCCGAGGCTTTTAAATCCTGTGAGGTGAGTGTCCACTTTGCGCCTGCCTATTTTATCACCTCCCGGCCTGGGCATGCTTGACCTGCCGAATCTGGCCAGGAGTGGACCAAGTATCATTATGGAACCCCTCAGTGCTGAACTATAGGCTATGTATTCGGGCGATTCCAGGTATTTGAGATCGATATTTCTTGCCTGGAATGAATATGTGCCCTTACCCAGTCTTTCTACATCGCATCCAAGGCTTGAGATAAGGTCAATCAGTTTTTTTACATCACTTATATCCGGGATATTATCTATCCTGACTTTTTCAGATGTGAGAAGCGTGGCACAGATAACCTGCAGGGCCTCATTTTTAGCCCCCTGCGGCTCTATCTTACCCTTTAACTTTCGTCCTCCTTCAACTATGAATTTACTCATTGTCGCTTCGGCTGGTATTTTCTCTTATGTTGATTTTTTTGTTTGACCGGCTGTTTCTTCTTTTTCGGGCCCATAAGGTCCTTTACTTCAAGCAGTCTCAGGTTCTCCGGTATTTTTATCCTGTTATCCGACAATTCCAGGAGGTCCTTTAAAATAACATCGTCATTGATCTGGCTGCGGTTCCATGTGGCAGATGCTTTTTTCATCTGGTTTGCGATAAGCATAACAAGGTAATCCTTTTTTTCACCCTCCTCCATCTTGCAGGCTTCATCTATCATCATCTCGATCATCCTTCCGTAGTGCAGGTACTTAACTTCACCTTTCTTATAGCCTACTTCCTCTGGTTTTTCAAGCAGCACTTCTTTCTCAGGTGGTGGATAAGGGGCATCTATATCAAGTTCAAAATCTGCAATAATAGTAAGATGGTCCCACAGCTTATGCCTTACATCGCCCGAATCCCTGAGGTTGGGATTGAGGTTCCCCATAATCTGTATTATTGCACGTGCGGCCCTTGACCGTTCGTCCCTGTCCTTAATGGTTTTTATGTGATCAACCATTTTCTGCACATTCCTGCCGTACTCCGGCAATGCCATCTTTTGTCTCTGGGTGTTATAGTCGTGATCCATTATTATAATTTTTTACAAATCTAAGTATTTTTACTTGTAATTCTGAAAGTTATAGTCTTATTCTTTTATAAGTTCCAGCTTCCACAGGGCTTTCATGGCACGGTCGGAGAAAAAAATGCCCTGAAATAATATACCTTTACTGGCTGATTAACAAAATTTGGGACTATGAGAATTAAAGCGGTGTTATTGCTTTGTCTGCTGACTTTTTCATTGCAGTCAAAAGATCACTACCCTTTACAGAACAATATTGATGTTATTCATTATGAATTCACGATTTACCTTTCCGACAGTTACAATAAGATAAGGGGTGAAGCAAAATTAGAGATCAGCCACACCGGAAGCACCAGGGAAATTATCCTTGATCTTGTTTATCCGGGAGAAGATGGCAAAGGCATGAGTGTTGAAGAGGTGATGGTTGATAATAAAGCTGTGGCATGGGAGCATAAAGCCAACAGGCTTCATATAGATCTCATTAGGGAGAAAAAAGCCGGTGAATCATCAGCTCTGTATATAAGTTATAATGGTATCCCTGCTGATGGGCTGGTCATTTCCATGAACAGGCATGGCCGCCGTACCTTTTTTGCTGATAACTGGCCCGACAGGGCAAGAAACTGGATTCCCTGCATTGACCATCCTTCCGATAAGGCAAAGGTTGATTTTATTGTTTATGCACCTGATAAATACAAGGTTATATCAAACGGTTATCTCTATGAGGAAAGTACACTGCCTGGGGGTCTGAAACTTACTCACTGGAAGGAAGAGATAAGTATCCCGACAAAAGTGATGGTTATAGGTGTGGCCGAGTTTGCAAAACGGCTGGCCGGGTCTATATATGGAACAGATATATGGACCTATGTCTTCCCGGAGGACCGTGAGGCCGGTTTCTCAGACTATTCAGTGGCCACCGGACCCTTTAAATGGTACAGTGACATGATAGGGCCCTATCCTTATGAAAAACTGGCAAATGTACAATCAAAAACAATGTTCGGAGGAATGGAAAATGCAGGCTGTATCTTTTATTCCGAATCTTCTGTCACCGGCCGTAACCGGGCTGAAGGCCTTATAGCACATGAGATTGCGCACCAGTGGTTTGGCAATTCGGTAAGTGAAAAGGACTGGCATCATATATGGCTGAGTGAGGGCTTTGCGACCTATCTGACAGCCCTTTACCAGGGTCACAGGGAAGGGGAAGAAAAGCTCAGGTCAGTAATGGATATGGCCAGGCGCAGGGTTATTAGATCATTTAAGAATAATCCCTCCCCGGTGATTGATACAACAATTTTTGAGTATATGCGACTGCTCAGCGCCAATTCTTACCAGAAGGGTGCCTGGGTTTTGCATATGCTTAAAAATGAACTGGGAGATGATCTTTTCTGGGCGGGAATTCAGAAATATTATGACAGCTACCATAACGCCAATGCACTGACCTCTGATTTTGTGATAACAATGGAAGAGGTGGCGGATCGTGACCTGGCCGGGTTCTTTTATCAATGGCTTTACCTGCCCGGACACCCGCAGCTAAAAATAAGCTGGTCATATGACAGGGCCAGGAAAGAAGTAAATCTTTTGCTCGAGCAGAAACAGGAAAATTATGTCTTTGAGTTTCCACTGGATATTCAGATTAACGACCCTTCAGGCTCAAGGCTTGAGACAATAATGGTTAACAGGAGAGTCCAGTCATTTGTCCTGGAATCTGCAGATTCACCAGGTGAATTAATAGCTGATCCGGGTGTTAATCTCCTCTTCGAGGAAGTGGAAGGTAGATGACAGCTAGCTTTTGCTTCTTTTTATGTGCTTTATATTCCTGAAGCGCAGGGCACTCCAGTCGTCATCTACAGAAACCTGCCTGACAGCTTCAAAGCCATGTGAGTTGACCAGTTCCCAGCCACTGTCCCTGTTTATGTCGGCATTATATTTCTTTGAACTCATCTTTGGATAGGCAAACCAGAGAACCCCGTCTTCTGCAAGGTTATGTATACTCTGCGGAACAGTTTCTGTAAGCTCAGATTTATTCCTCACAAAGACCATGCAGAATTCATAAAGATATTTGGGATCTATTTCCCTGTCCACCCTGACCGATGGTCTAGTATTTTCAAACTCTTCGATAAATCCATTATTGGCATTGAGTATGCAAATCCTTTCCTGCTCTTTGTAATTGAGTTTTTTTATTAGATATTCCATATTTCTACCCCTGCAAAAATTGCGGGGTCAAAAGTAAGAAATCTTTTTTAAATGATATAATCATGTTCTTTTTTGCCGGGGATTATCAATTTTTATAACTTTGCAGTATCAAAAAATGGGGTGCCTTAATATACGGGCTGAGATCATACCCTCTGTACCTGATACGGATAATGCCGTCGTAGGAAAAGAGACCTCATTCTTTTGATTTTACGTATAATTAAATCAAAAGAAAAATGAAAAATTTCTTATTGCTTTTTATCCTTGTATTTATTGGTATTACATCTGCCTTTCCCCGTCAGCAGTATCAAAAATGGGTCCTGAGCGGGGAAGTGACCGGTGAGGACGGCCGGGCACTGCCCGGAGCCACTGTTATTGTCCAGGACACTTACCTTGGAACAAGCACGGGTTCGGATGGCTTTTTCGAGTTCAAACCCATGAAAGAAGGTAAGTATACTATTGAAGTATCTTATATGGGTTATGAGACGGCCAGTAAGGATGTGAACCTTGATCATGATATTTTCCTTGAATATGAATTGAAGATGGCCGTGATAAGTGCCGATGAAGTAATGGTTATCGGCAGCAGGGCAACGGAAACCACGCCTGTGGCACATACCAACCTTGAGAGAGAGGAGATAAAGAAGCTTAACACGGGCAGGGATCTGCCTTTCTTGCTTTCTTCCCTGCCTTCGCTGGTTGAGACGTCGGAAGCTGGTACAGGCCTAGGGTATACGAATTTCCGGATCAGGGGTACCGACCCCAGCAGGATAAACATCACCATCGATGGTATACCCATCAATGATGCTGAATCACAACAGGTTTTCTGGGTTAATATGCCTGATATTGCTTCGTCCCTTTCAGGGATACAGGTCCAGAGGGGTGTGGGAACATCAAAAAATGGCGCTGCAGCATTCGGTGCAAGCGTAAACCTTCAGACCGAGATGCCTTCCAACGAGCCTTATGCGTCTGTAAGCAGCAGCCTGGGTTCCTTCAATACCTTTAAGGGTACTGTAAAGGTGGGCACAGGACTGTTAAAAGAAAGGTTTAAATTCGACCTCAGACTATCAGGACTCACAACTGATGGTTATATCGATCACAGCGGGGCTGATCACCGTTCCCTTTTCCTGACGGGTATATATAATTCGGCTATAGGTACTTTTAAAACAAATGTCATACTGGGAGAAGAGATAACAGGGATAAGCTGGTGGGGTGTGCCCCGTGAAATGCTGGATACCGCACGTACATATAACCCTGCAGGTGAATATACCGATTCCTTCGGGGATACAAGATATTATGATGACCAGAAGGATAACTATAACCAGTATCACTTCCAGGTACTCTATAAAACTGATCTGGGTCAGCATCTTCAACTCAGTGCTGCATATCATTTTACCTACGGGGCAGGGTTCTATGAACAGTACAGGGAAGATGAACTGTTGTCGGCTTACAACCTGCCGAACTGGATGGCCGGCCCCATACTGATACAAAGCGTTGACCTGGTCCGGAGGAAATGGCTGCTCAATAATTTCTATGGTGGCATTGCCGACATCAAGTATAGAAAAGGTAAGCTGGAACTGAGCCTGGGGGCAGGTATTAACAACTATATTGGCGATCATTTCGGAAGGGTTATATGGATGAGGTATGCCGGATGGACAGAGAAAGATTACCAGTGGTACTTCAACAGCTCCTCGAAAAGGGAAATAAATGCCTATGCAAGGGCTGATTACAGCATCACCGACAGGCTCAGTGCATTTGCTGACGCCCAGTACCGTAACATACATTATATTATGGAAGGCGAGGATGATGACCTTATGGACCTGGGACTGAATAAGACCTTCAATTTTATTAATCCCAAGGGGGGGCTCTTCTACGAGATAGATCCGAACCAGGATGTTTTTGTTTCACTGTCTGTTGCCAACAGGGAGCCCACAAGGGCAAATTACAAGGATGCCAAAGGAGACCCTGAGGCAATGCCGGAGCCTGAAACACTGTACGATGTGGAAGCAGGTTATAAGCTGGGCAGCTCAAAATTCATGGCAGGTATAAACCTCTACTATATGTATTATGATGACCAGCTGGTACCCACCGGTGAGCTAAGCAATACGGGATATCCCATAATGACCAACGTGGAAAGGTCATACAGGGCAGGTGTGGAACTGACAACAGCCCTGAGGCCTTTTGATCTCTTTGAATGGAATCTTAATGCGAGCTTCAGCCGTAACAGGATCAAAGATTTCGTGGAGCATTATATTGATTACAATTCGTCAACATCAGAAGAAATACCCATGACAAAAGAGCTGGGTGATGTTAATATAGCATATTCACCGGGCTTTGTGATGAACAGTGACCTGGGATTTTCACCCTTCAAGAATTTTGAGCTGCATTTTATCAGCAAGGCAGTAGGTAAACAATATTTTGACAATACGAACAGCGAAGAACGTACAATTGACCCGTATTTTGTTAATAATATAAGACTTGATTACAGTTTCTCATTGAAAGGATTTAAGAATATTGCCCTCCAGTTCCAGGTAAACAACCTGTTTAATTCACTTTACGAGAGTAATGCCTATGGTGGCAATTACTATGTTGATAGCCAGGAATATACATGGGCTTATTACTTCCCCCAGGCAGGAATAAACTACCTTTTCAGGCTTTCACTCGACTTTTAATGAATATGGACTGGTTGTCAAACCATTATATTGAAGTCTTCGGTGCACTTACCGGCATCCTCTATGTGATCCTTGAGATCAGGCAGAATATCTGGCTCTGGCCACTGGGACTCATTACCTCCTCGGTGTACATATGGGTTTTTTTTACAAGCAAGTTTTACGCCGACATGGGTCTGCAGACCTATTACGTGCTAATAAGTATTTACGGTTGGTACTGGTGGCTGAAGGGAGGGGAGAAGAAATATGACAGGGAAGCTTTGCCGGTTACAGGTATCAGTATGAAGCTGTTAACAATACTGGCTGCTGTATTCATTATCCTTTTTGCATTGATATACTTTATACTGGTCAGTTATACTGATTCACCCCTTCCACTGGGCGATGCTTTCACAACAGCCCTCTCCATAGTGGCCACATGGATGCTGGCCAGGAAGATTATTGAGCACTGGATCTTATGGGTTGTGGCCGATCTTGTCTCAATGGCCCTTTATATTTACAAGGGTCTTTATCCTACCGTGGTACTCTTTGCTGTGTATACAGTAATGGCAGTGATAGGGTATAATGAATGGAGAAAGACAATGTTGCGTTCACCTGGCTCTGGATCACTCACTGGCCAAACTTGAGCTCCCGCTACCTGAACCGATAATCAAAATTCATGACTTTTTACTTTATCCATTATACTTTTTACTTTTTCCTTTATACTTTTGTCTTTCATCTTATAAAATGTCCAAACCGGTAATCATACTTGCGAACGGTCGCTTTCCCACCTCAGGGATACCCCTGGGTTATCTCAACAGTGCTGAACGCATTGTCTGCTGCGACGGTTCTGTTGCCAGCCTTGTTGACTACGGGCTGGAGCCCTGGGCTATCGCCGGTGATCTTGATTCGGTGCCGGATGACCTCAAGGAGAAATATGCCGACAGGCTCTTTCAGTCAGATGACCAGGAGACAAATGACCTGACAAAGGCGGTCAGGTTTTGCCTCGGACAGGGGATAACTGATGTTGTTATCCTGGGTGCCACAGGCCTGAGGGAAGATCATACACTGGGCAATATATCCCTCCTGGCCGATTATGCAGAATCACTGGCGGTGAGAATGGTTACTGATTACGGGATAATTATACCCGTCAGTTCAGGGTCATCAGTCAGCAGCTGGCCCGGTCAGCAGGTTTCTGTGTTTGCTGTGGATAATGGAACGGTGATAAGTTCAAGAGGCCTGAAATACTCACTCGATAAGCTTGAACTCAAAAACTGGTGGATGGGTACCCTGAATGAATGTACCGGCAACAGTTTTTCGCTGAGCTTCAATGAAGGCAGGGTACTGGTTTTCCTGGGATACTGATATTTTGCTCTTTGTCCGGGAGATCTGTTAAAGTCTCTTATTCTTCAAATAAATCGATCATTGTCTTTGTCATTGCTGCCACTCCGCCCCTGAAAGTGGGATAGAAATCGGGGTGGAAGGCTGCGTTGTGCAGCCCGGGCAGGGGTCTGCCGTTCTCTATGTGGTCAAGATACTTTTCATGTTCCACTGCACCCAGCCAGAAAAGAGCTATTGGGACCTGCTCTTCGGTGCGGCCGTACATTCCGAAATCCTCCCCGACTGTACTGGGATTAACCCTGTGTATGTTTTCCTTTCCCAGCATATCCTCCATCGACACAACAGCCCTGTTAACCAGTCCGGGGTCATTTGCTACCGGTGGAGTTAAGCCTTCAAGCGGGATCACTTCGGGCATTTTATCTTCGGGCAGACCGGCCGAGAGGGCAATACCCCGGGTTATACGTTTAAGACCTTCAATAATCTGCTCATAAACCCCGTCTTCAAAGAATCGGACTGTCAGCTGCATATCAACCCTGTCTGGAATGACATTATGTTTGCTCCCTCCATGTATCGAACCTACGGTAACAACAGCTGGCTGGTAAGGTTCTATCTCCCTGCTTACAAGTGTCTGTATAGCCAGTACCATGCGGGAGGCAAGAACAACCGGGTCAATGGTCGTATGTGGCATTGCCCCATGTCCGCCATAGCCATGTACATGTATATCAACAGAGCTCACTCCTCCGAAGATGGGACCGGGGAAATAGCCTATTGATCCTGCAGGCAGTCCTGCGTTTACATGATAGGCCAGGGCATAATCGGGTACCGGGAACTTATTGAACAGCCCTGCTTCGATCAGCCTGCCAGCACCGGCACTGATTTCTTCAGCCTGTTGTGCAATGGCAATTATGGTTCCCGACCATTGTTCTTTCATCTTTACCAGGGTCTTGAGTGTGCCTAGCCACAGTGTCATATGCATATCATGTCCGCAGGCATGCATTGCAGGCAAGCTGTTTCCCGCAGCATCTTCCTTTATCATCCTGCTGGCATAGGGCAGCCCCGTCTCTTCCCTTATGGGTAGTGCATCCATGTCAGTGCGCAGCATTATAACCGGACCATCACCATTCTCCAGGATGCCCACAAGGCTGTTACCGCTGAAATTGTGACTGAGCCTGAAGCCCAAATCCCCGAGGTGCTGTTCCATCTTCTTCGATGTTTCGAACTCCATCAAGGATAATTCAGGGTGTGCATGAAGATATTTGTATGTTTCATAATGTTCATCTTCAATGCTTTCAATAATGGACTCAATTTCCATTTTCAGCTCATCCTGGGCAATGGCTGCCAGGCTGAAAAACAGGCATAGTAAAATCAGTAAATTCTTTTTCATCGGTGTGGGGTTTTAAACGGAGGTTTAAAGATAAGAAAATTCATGGGACGCCGGCTCTGACCGTCTATTATTGATGCCCCTCTTTGGGTGCAGCCTGCTGGCCGGGAAATCTGATGATCATTGGATCTGACTGTAGAGGATACGACTTTCCCGTGTTCATCTCCCGTGCGGGCAGGCTCATAATCATTGGTTCTAGCGGTACAGGTACAACACCCCCCTGAACTCCTTTCCCTGGTATACAACATCATCCCATCCACTGGCGCGTATAATATAAAAATATGTGCCGGGACTGGCTTTGCTGCTGCCAATAGTTCCGTCCCAACCCTTCCAGTCCTTTAGTTCATCCCCCTTGCCTTCAAAAACATATACTCTCTGACCGTTCCTGCTGAAGACCTGGACATAGATGCTTCTGAGTGACTTGTTATCTACATAAAAGAAATCGTTTATCCCATCACCATCGGGGGTGAATACATTGGGGATATTAAGGGACGAAGGTTCCACCGTGATTTTAAGACTGGTGGAGTCGCTGCAAAACTGGTCACTTTCAATAAACAGGCTCAGGGTATAAGTGCCGGGTATATAGTAAGTATGTGAATAGGGATCAGCCAGGTACGAAAGAGAGTCATCCCCGAATTCCCACCTGTAGGTGCTTGCACGGACTGAATTGTCGGTGATGATAACCTCAAGGGGTGCTTCCCCCTGGTTCGGATCGACTTCGAAATCTGCCTTCACGTGGATCGATTCGTAAAAGAAAGATGAATCAGCCGTGCAACCAAAGCTGTCAACAACATGAAGATTATACCATACATCCTCAAGGGGAGGGTTAAAAGTCTGGGGATTTAATTCGAGTTCGGGATAGGGAATGGATGATTCGGGGTTAGATGACCACCTGAAACTTAAATCATTGGCTAGCATTATCGGGTTCCCGCTGTTCACATCGGCATAGTAAAAGGTATCTGTTGCCGCATATCCTGAAAGGGCAACATAATTACATTTGAAATCACGGAGGCCGGCATGGGAAATAGGACTGTCAAGGTGTACCCAGGCCGTAAGTGTGGTTTCATAACCTGTGCCGTCCGAAATCTCAACCCTGTAGCCTCCTTCTTCAAGCCCGCTGATCTCAGAGCTCATCACACCCACATCCTGGCTTACAGCTATTGAAAAATCAGAGGATGAGTCATTCCATTTTGTCCATACGAAGTCAAAGGGTCCCGTTCCTCCAGGGCTGACGGCAAGAAGGGTGCCTTTCACATTGCCGTCAGGGTTACAAAAGATAAAAACCGGGTCATTATCAGCCGTTGATGCATAATCGGTATACCTTGTCGAGCTTGAGCCGGGTGCTGTTATCTGTGCATTGGCAACCAGTGCGAATGCCAGGAGTATTATTGTGGTGCGGATTTTCACTTTGTCTCTTCTCTTTCTCAGAAAAATAACGGGCATGTCCTTTATTTGGTATATCCGTATGCAAGTATAATAAATGTCCTCCTGCCGCGCAAGATATCACGTCCTCTTTGATTGTTGATAACTTGGTGGTTCTTGCCCGCGGCGCTTTTATGTATTAATATCTCTTTTAGTACCTTTGTGATCACTTTAAATCCGGGTTTTTTCAGATGACAGTTAAATATCTTGATGAACTGAATGAGGCACAAAAAACGGCCGTTGTCAATACCGACGGGCCCTCTCTTGTTATTGCCGGTGCAGGGTCGGGGAAGACCAGGGTGCTGACATACAGGATAGCACATCTGCTGAACAAAGGGGTGCCCGCACATTCTGTCCTGGCCCTCACTTTTACCAATAAAGCCGCCAGGGAGATGAAAGAGCGGATAACAGCCATTGCCGGTTACAATAACAGCCGGTACCTCTGGATGGGAACATTCCACAGCATATTTGCCAGGATATTGAGGAGTGAAGCGGATAGACTGGGTTATCCTTCATCTTACACCATATATGATGCCACTGATAGTCGCAGCCTGGTAAGGACAATTATCAGGGAAATGGGACTTGACGATAAGGTTTATAAGCCCGCAGCAGTGGCATCCCGGATATCTGCAGCAAAGAACAACCTGCTGACAGCCCGGGAATATGCATCAAACAGGTCAATAACGACAAGGGACAGTATGGCAAAAGTCCCGATGCTGTCTGAAATATACCTGAGGTATGCTTCCAGGTGTTATAAGTCGGGAGCCATGGATTTTGATGACCTCCTCATGAATACCAACATACTTTTCAGGGATCATCCCGATGTGCTTGAAACTTACCAGGAGAGGTTTAAATATATACTGGTTGATGAGTACCAGGATACTAACTATGCCCAGTATCTCATAATCAAAGGATTATCGGCGAAACACCGCAACCTCTGTGTGGTGGGTGATGATGCCCAGAGTATTTATTCATTCAGGGGCGCACGCATAGAGAATATCCTCAATTTCAGGAATGACTACCCTGATTATGCACTCTATAAGCTTGAAAGAAATTACAGGTCGACAAAAACAATAGTTAATGCGGCAAACAGCATTATCCTTCATAATAAAGGGCAGATAAGTAAAACAGTCTATTCAGAGAATATCCTGGGTAACAGGATACGGCTGATGGAATCAATGACAGATGGAGAGGAAGGTTTCAGGATCGCTTCCGATATATTCGACCGCAGCATATCCGAACAGGTCAAATGGGAAGAGTTTGCCGTACTTTACCGGACAAATGCGCAGTCGAGAATTTTCGAGGAAACATTCAGGAAGAAAAATATTCCATATAAGATATACGGGGGACTGTCATTTTATGAGAGGAAGGAGATAAAAGACATACTGGCATACCTGAGGATGATAATAAACCCGGGAGATGAGGAAGCACTCAGGCGTACAATCAATTACCCCAGGAGGGGAATTGGGAAAACTACCATCGACAGGATTTTCGAAACAGCCGCATCCGGTCAGCACACGGCATGGGAAATAATTTCAAAGCCGTCGGCATACTCTTCATTGCTGACACCTGCCACGTGGAAGCGCGTTAAAGTATATACTGACCTGGTAAATTCACTTGCCTCAGAATGTTCATCTGAAAATGCATATGATGCGGCAATGAAGGCAGCTACAGCAACAGGTATAATGAAAGAGCTAAGGGAAGGCGAGACACCCGAAGAGGTGAGCAGGTATGAAAACCTGCAGGAACTGCTGAATGCTATCAGGGAATTTACCGATGAAGCTGAAACAAATGGAGAACCCAGCGGACTTGCATCCTACCTCGAATCGGTGGCTCTGCTTACAGACAGGGACACTGAAAAAGAAGAAGACAGGAACAAGGTTACGCTGATGACAATGCATTCGGCCAAGGGACTGGAATTCAGGCATGTTTATATTGCCGGGCTCGAAGAAAACCTTTTTCCTTCGATAATGTCCCTGTCAGAAAACACCGGGCTGGAAGAAGAGAGACGACTTTTCTATGTTGCCATTACAAGGGCAAAAGAACAGGCAACCCTGAGCTATGCCCTTAACAGGTATAAATGGGGCAAGCTGGAAAACTGTAAACCCAGCAGGTTCCTTGCAGAGATTGATGAGGATTATCTTGAGTACCCTGACAACAGGGCGAAAAATACCAGGATCAGTTCAGACAGGGCTAAGAGGTATCCTGACCATGGACAGGCAGGCCTGAGCGAAAGGAAAACCGGATATGAAGCTTTTCCCGGCAGGAAACTGAAAAGAGTAGGGTCATCGGCCGGTTTAAATTCCGGCAACAACCAGCCTGCGGTGGAGGCAGATCTTAAAGAAGGTTCAATAGTCTACCACGACCGCTTCGGGCGGGGTACAATAATATCGATTGACGGTGAAGCACCAAATACTACTGCACTGGTCAACTTTGATAAATCGGGGGAAAAGAAACTGCTGCTCAGGTTTGCCAGGCTGAAATGCACCGGTAATTAGCATTGGTAAAGCATCTGGCGTCTCTCAATCACTGTATGGTAATCATCCCCGTCTCTTCCTGAATCTCTCCATTCCCATGTCCTCACGCATCCCCTGGACTCTCCATTCTCATGTCCTCACGCATCCCCTGGACTCTCCATTCTCATGTCCTCACGCATCCCCTGGACTCTCCATCTCCGGATCTTCACATCTCCGGATCTTCCAGGGTCACTGGACCTTGCTGAGCGCATTACCCTTGGAGTCATGAAATCAATCCACCGGTAATCTTCCCCCGTTCACCGATTTTAATAGAAATTTAACATAAAAAACTTTGGGAACTCGAAAAGTTTTATCATTATTGCACCTCCTAAAGAAAAAATGATGGATAGCAGGGAGAGAATTATACAGGAAGCAGCAGTTTTGTTTATGAAATTTGGTATCAGGGCAGTTACCATGGACTCGATAGCCAACAATCTTGGTATGTCTAAAAGAACCATATATGAGCAATTTGCACACAAGGACGAGTTGCTGATGAGCGTAATTGAAAATATGGCTGCAAGGCAAAAAGAATCGTTCAGGGGAATAATGGATAAGGCCGACAATGTGATTGAAGCTTTATTTGAGATATTGCGTATTGCTACCCTTCATTTCAATAATACAAATCCCACTTTTTTTGTGGATCTTAACAAATATCATTACAAAGTATATGAAAGAATATGCCAGAAAGGGGACATAAAGAATTATGAAATGTCACTGGCAATGTTACGCAGGGGGATTGATGAGAAAGTATTCAGGGATGATATAAATGTTGAAATAGCAAACATAGGTATTCACGGTGCCCTTGATATCACCCGGGAAAATGAAGAGCTATCCGCAGGTAAATATTCAAGGTTCGAGATATTAGATAACCTGCTTTTTAATTACCTGATAGGTATCTCAACCTCGAGGGGACAGGAACTTATTAATAAATATAAAGAACAGAAAAAACTTGAATTAAATGCATAGAATGATGAGAACAGGATTATTAAGTATAATCATGGCACTGGCACTGGGCAACACACTCCCGGCACAGGAACCTGACACGGTCCTGACCCTGTCGTTGCAGGAAGCACAGGAGTATGCGGTACAGCATAATAAAATGGTCAGGTCCTCGGAGTATGATGTCAGGGCCGCCGAGATGTCAAAATGGGAAGTTATTTCAAACGGACTGCCCAGGGTTGATGGCAGCGGGTCTGTTAACGACAACCTTAAACTGATGACAACATTGCTTCCCGGAGAAATAATCGGTCAGCCCGGGGAAAAGGTCCCTGTGCAATTTGGCTCCAAATATAACAGCAATTACGGCATACAGGCTACACAGATGATATTTAATGCACCTTATTTTGTAGGGATACAGACTGTTAAGCTGGCTGAGAAAATGAGTGAGCAATCGCTTGAAAAATCAGAGATAGATATCAGGGAGCAGGTTATCAATACCTATTACCTTATATTGATTTCCCTGGAATCTATAGACATACTCAATGGCACCAGTGAAAACCTGAGAGAGGTATACAGGTCAACAAAAACAATGAAGGAAGTAGGGATGGCCGAGGAGACTGACGTTGACCAGATGCTTTCAAATGTGAGGGGACTGGAAACAAATGTACGCAGCATGGAGCGAAACCTGGAATTCAGCTATAATATGCTGAGATTCCAGCTGGGAGTTGATATGGATACAGAAATAAATCTTACTACTGAGCTAGATGACCTCCTGCAGGAGGCCAGCATAGAAGCTCTTCTTGAGAGTGATTTTAATATCAGGGAACATATTGACTTCAGACTTACACAAAGCCAGGTGGAAATGGAAGAGCTGAGCCTGAAAAATGAGAAAGCAAGCATTTTGCCTTCTCTTTCTGCTTTCTATTCATGGAACAAGAATGGCATGGGGGATAAGTTGAACGACCAGCAATGGTTTCCAAATTCAATGCTTGGCTTCCAGGTATCGATACCCATATTTGCAAGCGGCCAGCGTTATTCAAGGATCAGGCAGGCACAAATAAACCTGGAGAAAGCACGTAACAACAAAAGCATGGTTTCAGACCAGTTGCTTCTGCAGGAGAAGCAATTAAGATACAACCTTATAAATGCACGTGACCAGTATACTACGCAGAAGGAAAATGTTGAGGTTGCCTACAGGGTTTATCAAAGCATTGAAAACAAATACCGTCAGGGTGTGGCCTCAAGCCTCGACCTGACACAGGCACATAGTAATTACCTGCAGGCTGAGAGCGATTACATCAGCAGCCTGATGGACCTGCTCCAGACCAGGCTGGCGCTGGATAAATTACTTAATAATATCTAAAAAAATACCGAAAATATAAAATACCAGAAAAATGAAAGCCATAAGATTATTACCGCTAATAGCAATCACTGCAGCTGTCATTACATCCTGCAACCAGCAGAACCGTGCTGGCATGCCCGCCGGGTCGGAGGCAGGGGAAAGTGAAAAAAAGGAAATAAATGTAAGGACAAGCCCTCTTCAACTTGACACAATAGCAAGGACAATTGATTATACGGCAAGCATTGAGGCTTTTGAGGAAGTTCACCTGGCCCCGGCATCACCCGGAAGGATAAATACTATTTATGTTGAACCGGGCGACAGGGTTGCCAGGGGACAGAAGCTTTTTGCAATGGACCGTACGCAGTTGCACCAGGCAGAGATACAGCTTGAAAACCTGAAAACAGATCTTCAACGACTGTCTACACTCCTTGAAAGCGGGGATATACCCCTGCAACAGTATGACCAGATGAAAACACAGGTGGAAGTGACTGAAAGCAATGTTGAGTTCCTGAGGGAGAATACTGTGATCTTTGCTCCCTTTGCAGGTGTCATTACCGGGAAATATTTTGAGAATGGTGAGATGTACAGTGGCGCACCGAACACCCAGGCCGGAAAAGCCGCCATTGTTACCCTTATGCAGATAAACCCGGTTAAGGCAATTGTATATATTTCCGAGCAATATATGCCGCTTGTTAAGCAAAATATGGATGCGGGCATAGTTGCTGATGTTTTTGAGGGAGAGGAGTTCAGTGGAACAGTAAGCCTGGTTTACCCTGTTATAAATCCTATGACCAGGTCGTTCGAGGTGGAGATAACTGTGCCAAACAGCAGTATGAGGCTTAAACCGGGTATGTTCGTCAGGGTATCGATGTTCCTCGATGAGGAAGAAGCCTTCGTTGTGCCTTCCAATGTTGTTCTTCAGCAGGAAGGGACAAACAACAGGTATGTTTTTGTTAACAGGAACGGTACAGCCGAAAGATACGAGGTTAAGCTTGGTAAACGTTATGACGAAATGGTTGAGATCATTACCGACGAGCTCGTCCGGGGTGATATGCTCATCGTTGATGGACATACCAAACTCACAACCGGCGATAAAATCAATGTAGTTAAATAATAATAAGAATAATATCTTATGAGTATATATAGTAGCGCAGTAAAAAGACCACTGACAACCATCCTTATTTTTATAGCCCTGATGGTCGTGGGGCTGTACTCTCTCACCAGGCTGCCTGTGGATCTCTATCCGGAAATTGAACTGCCCTTCCTCACAGTTTTTACCTCCTATCCGGGGGCAAGTGCTTCCGATATAGAGACTAATGTGACTGATTTGCTTGAAGACCAATTAAATACGGTAAGCAACCTTAAAGAGATTACATCTGTATCAAGTGATAATACTTCTATTATTTTCCTTGAATTTGAGTACGAGACCAATCTTGATGAAGCATCAAACGAGGTAAGGGATGCAATGAATTTCATAATAAACTTCCTCCCCGAGGATGCTGAAGATCCCACAATCCTGAAATTTAACTCCAGTATGATGCCCATAATATTTTATGCCATCACTGCAGATGAGAGTTATGAAGGACTTGAAAAGATACTGGATGAGAAGGTTGTAAATCCTCTCAACAGGATTGAAGGAATCGGTTCAGTTGGTATTGCCGGGGCCCCTGGCAGGGAAATATACGTGGAAGTTGATCCCCGCAAGCTTGAAGCATACAATATGACTGTTGAGCAGATTGGGAGCATCCTGATGGCCGAAAACCTTAATACACCGGCAGGATACCTTGAGATGGGGGAGCTGGACTATCCCCTGCGTATACAGGGTGAATTTGTTGACAGCGACGTCCTGAAGGACATAGTGGTTGGAAGCTATAATGGTAATACTATTTATCTGAGTGATATTGCCGATATTAAAGATACCGTTCGTGACACTAAACTGGAGGAACGGATTAACGGTGAGCTGGGAATGCGAATGTTTGTGCAGAAGCAATCCGGTGGTAACACGGTTGAGGTGGCCAGGGAAGTGAGGAAGACCCTCAAAGAGCTGGAAAAAGACCTGCCACCGGATGTCAGGATAGAACCCATCCTGGATTCATCAGAGTTCATCGTGGGCTCGATAAAGAACCTTACGAATGCACTTTTGTTTGCAGCTATATTCGTGGTGCTCGTTGTACTCTTTTTCCTGGGAAGGTGGAGGGCAACATTTATTGTAATACTCACCATACCGATATCACTGATTGTTGCTTTTATTTATCTTTTCCTGTCGGGCAATTCAATAAATATCATCTCACTCTCATCCCTGTCGATAGCCATCGGTATGGTGGTTGATGATGCCATTGTCATACTCGAGAACATCACCAGGCACATTGAGAGGAAGAGTCACCCCCGCGAGGCTGCTGTTTATGCCACCAATGAGGTCTGGCTTGCTGTGATAGTGACTACACTCACAGTGGTCGCCGTGTTCCTGCCATTAACCTTCGTGGGTGGTTTGACAGGAGTGCTTTTCAAGCAGCTGGGACTGATTGTTACGCTGACGGTGGTAACCTCAACCATTGCGGCCATCACACTTACACCAACCCTTAGCTCATTGATGCTTAAAATGCGCGTTAACAATAAGCCGCGTCGCAGGTTCAGCTATGATAATACAATCAGGAAAGGACTTGACCGTTTTGAAGGATTCTACGGATCAACACTGGGATGGGCGCTACGGCATAAGCTGCTGGTAACGGTGGTCTCAATACTTGTGTTTGCAGGATCATTGATGCTGCTGACATTTGTAGGCACCGAGTTCATACCACAGTCTGATGAGTCAAGTTTGACAGCGAACATAGAGCTGCAGACCGGTACACGGGTGAGTGTTACAAAAGAAGTGACGGATAGTATTGCACATATTATCGATGCATCATTTCCCGAAGTGGAGCTTGTATCATCTTCGACCGGAACGGGGGAAGGTATAAATTTTGCATCCCTGTTCTCAACCTCCGGGACACACACAATATCCTACACGCTGCGTCTTTCTGATGTAGGTGAGAGGGAGAGAAGTGTCTGGGATATAGCCGAGGCTTTCAGGCAGGAACTGGCTGAATTTCCTGAAATTGTCAACTACCAGGTCGATGCCGGTGGTGGCGGAGGTATGGGTTTCATGGGTAATAATATCGAAGTGGATGTATACGGTTACGACATTGCCGAAACAAACATCGTGGCAGAAGAACTGGCCTCCAGGATCAGCCTTGTTGAAGGAGCGAGGGATGTCCAGGTAAGTCGCGATCCGTCAAAACCGGAGCTCCAGATTGTTCTTGACCAGAATAAATTGATGAGGCACGGACTGAATACTGCAACTGTTTCAAATGCCATAAAAAACAGGGTTGGCGGTATGACAGCCACCCGGCTGAGGCAGTTTGGTGATGAATATGACGTTGTTGTCAGATTCAAGGAAGAGTCAAGGAATTCTATTACCGACGTTCTTAACATCAGTATTATGAACAGCCAGGGGCAGAGTGTCAAACTGGGAGAAATAGCTGAGGTCAAAGAATACCTTTCGCCCCCCAATATTGAACATAAGAGGAGACAGAGGGTACTGTCAGTCTCAGCAACACCTTTCCAGCGTGCACTGGGTGACATAGCAAATGATATAGAACAGATCATTGCTGATCTTGAAACGCCGTCAGGTGTGCAGGTGGAAATGTCGGGTACCATAGAGGAACAGGCTGAGTCTTTTATGGATCTCGGGCTCCTGATGATGGTCAGTCTTGTACTTGTATACCTGGTTATGGCTTCCCAGTTTGAATCCCTGAAAATGCCATTGATAATCATGTTTTCAATACCATTCGCATTCTCAGGTGTTGCAATTGCACTTTTTATTACCGGCACAACACTGAACCTTATTGCAGGAATAGGTGCTGTTATGCTTATCGGTATAGTCGTTAAGAATGCTATCGTACTGGTTGATTTTATTAACCTTCAGCGCGACAGGGGCCTTGAACTCTATGAGGCTGTCAAGGTTTCAGGCCGCTCAAGGTTAAGGCCTGTACTGATGACTTCTACCACTACCATTCTTGCAATGCTTCCCCTGGCGCTGAGCATAGGTGAGGGATCAGAAATTTGGAGTCCGATGGGTATATCCGTGATAGGCGGGCTTATTTTCTCCACCATGGTTACCCTTGTACTTGTTCCAATAGTATATGTGATATTTGCCAGGAGAGGCGAGAGGGATAAAAAACGCAGGTCACAGGAGAAATATGATTTCCTTAATGGAGCTGAAGTACAAGGCAGTTAAAAAAACTACAAGAAATATGAAAGCAGTATTTATAGTATATAACCAGGCTCACAGTGAAAAAGTGGAATTTATCCTTGACAGGCTTGGGATAGAGGGCTACTCGGAGTGGAACAATATGAAGGGCAGGGGCAGCAGGGGTGGTGTGCCCCACCTGGGGACACACACCTGGCCGGAAATCAATTCCGCCACACTGACAATAGTTGATGATGAGCAGGTTGATCACCTGCTGGATGCAGTCAGGAAGATGGATGAGCAGAATACCGATGTGGGGGTCAGGGCCTTTGTATGGGATATTACCGGGATTTATTGATTAAATCTCCGCAATGAAATCATAAAGCAACCGCAGGGACCCTGTGTGCAGGGTCGCTGCGATTATTAAATACCGTTAAGGAACTCCACAGTCTTTATCATTTCAGCCTCATCCCTTAACCTTATCTTGTTATCCTTAAGGAAATTGTTCAGTTCTTTTTCCCTGTCACCTGCCAGCTCCAGCAAACCTTTCCTGTTTCGTATGAAGACCGGCAGTTCATCACCATGTGATACATAAAATAGGGGATCCCTCTCCTCGAAACTGGCAGGCTCCTCTTCCTGGTAGGGTTGTGCCGGCACAGCTTCACGGAACACTACCTGGTGTTGTTTGTAGAGAGACCAGGGTCCTTCAATAATCACTTCGAGGTAACCTTCTCCCCGGGATGACTGGTAATCATATGTTGAATAAATGAACTTGCGTTCCTCTATTTCCACTTCTGCCACCACACCGCCACGGTTAAGATTATAAACAGCATCCTCCATCTCTACCTCGAAAAAATCGTGGTATACATTATACCTCAGGGGGACTTTTGTGAATACCTGGTTTTCCGATGATACTATTGTTGCCTCGCTGAATTCCTCGCTCATATATGGCGATCCTTCGTAAGTGGCTGTCTCCCCTTCTGCCATTTTCCTGTTGAGCAGCTCATCGTAGAATCTCTGTCCTTCAGCACCCAGCCACAGGTTCTGGGCTGTTGCCCCAAGAGACAGGATTGAAATAACTATACTTAAATATATCTTTATCATCACTTTATTCCTCTTCCTCTTCAGCCTGGTAAGCTTTTATTACTGCATCCTGGACATCGCCGGGCACCTGCACATATTCGGCAAATTTCATGCTGTACATTGCCCGTCCGCCTGTAAGGGAGCTGAGAGCTGTTGAATACTTATTCATTTCAGCCAGGGGAACTTTCGCTTTTACCACTTCAAAGCCTTTCTCACTGCTCATGCCCAGCACCATGCCGCGACGGCCCTGGAGGTCGCTTATAACATCACCCATCCTGTCGGAAGGTACCATTATCTCAACATCATAGACCGGCTCCAGTATTTTTGGATTGGCAGCCTTGAAGGCGGTACTGAAAGCATTCCTTCCGGCGAGTTTAAAGGAGATCTCGTTTGAATCAACCGGGTGCATTTTACCATCGTATACGTAAACCCTTATATCCCGTGCATATGAACCGGTGAGAGGCCCTTCTTCCATCTTTTCCATTATACCCTTGAGTATGGCAGGCATAAAGCGGCCGTCAATGGAACCCCCGACAATACAGTTAATATATTCGAGCATGCCTCCCCATTCAAGCTTATGTTCTTCCTTGTTCCTGACAGACAGTTTATAGTCCTTGCCATTGACTTTCATGGCAGGGTTGGGTTGTGAACCTTCTTCATAAGGCTCGATTATCATGTGTACTTCACCAAACTGTCCTGCTCCACCTGATTGTTTCTTATGCCTGTAATCTGCCTGGGCTGCCTTTGTAATAGTCTCCCTGTAAGGTATCTTGGGAGCATAAAATTCTGTTTCAATCTTAAAGATATTATCAAGATGCCATTTCAGAATATTCAGGTGGTATTCACCCTGACCATAGATAATGATCTGCTTCAGCTCCTTGGAGTATTCAACCAGTATGGTTGGATCTTCCTGGTGCATCCTGCTGAGTGATTCCCCAAGCTTCTCCTCGTCGCCCTCGCTCAATGGCTTGATGGCTGTACGGAACTTGGGTTCAGGGAATTTTATCCTTGGGAATTTCTGGTTGCCCTGGCTGTTAAGGGTATGATGGGTCTTGGTGTTTTTCAGCTTTACAACAGCACCTATATCACCTGTAACAATCTCGGGTACCTTTGTCCTGTTTTTACCGGCACTCACGTATAACTGTGATAACCTTTCCTTTGTCCCGTTATTGGCATTCACCACATCCAGGTTTTCGGTAACCTTACCTGATATGACCTTGAAATAATTTATTTCCCCAATATGATCTTCCATTGATGATTTGAAGACAAATAATGAAGTCGGTCCGTCAGGATCACTCTTTACCGCCTTACCGTCTTCCGTTGTCCATTCAGGCATATCGCCTGTTGCAGGAGCCACATTACAGATGAATTCAGTAAACCTGTCGACACCGATATTACTTTTGGCAGCCGCACAGAAAACCGGGAAAATACCCCTCTGTACCAGCCCGGTCTTTATACCGCTTCTCATCTCATCTTCGGTAAGAGTGTCATTCTCAAAAAATACCTCCATCAGCGACTCATCATTCTCAGCAGCTTTTTCGATAAGTTCCGACTGCAGTTCTGCTGCCCTGTCGGCATGCTCGGAAGGGATATCCACTTCTTCGTACTTTCCTCCTTCTTTAGGATATTTGAGCATTTTCATCTTGATAACATCGATGATTGAGTCAAATCCGTGGCCTTCATTTACCGGGTACTGCACCAGCGTGACGTTTCCACCGAAACGGTCCTTCAGCATCTCCACTGATTTATCGAAGTTTGTCTTTTCGTGATCCAGCCCGTTAATACAGATAATCAATGGTTTATTCATTTTGTCGGCATGACGGAAATGGATTTCTGTACCTACCTCAACGCCGTTCTGAACGTTTACCATTAACACACCTGAATCGGCCACATGCAATGATGATATTACGCCACCGGCAAAATCATCAAGACCGGGAGTATCAAGGATATTGATCTTGTGGTCGCCGTATTCTGTATAGAGAACAGAAGAGAAAATGGAATTTTCATTTTCATGCTCTATTGGCCTGTAGTCAGAAACGGTGTTTTTGTTTTCAACCGATCCTCTCCTATCAATAACTCCGCCATTAAAGAGCATTGCTTCCGCGAAGGTGGTCTTGCCAGAACCTGAATTACCAAGAAGCGCTATCGACCTGATCTGTCCGGCTTGATATTTTTTCATCCCTTAAAAGTTATTATTTAGTTATACAATATATATATACCTGTTTTGAGCGCACAAAGTTAGAAAAAATATTTCTATTTGTCATTGTCAGTAAAATGATAATTCCTCTGAAGGCTGCTTAAAGATGCCGGGTCTGGCATAAATTTTTTCCCTGATTATTTGCAGGGTACAAAAATTTTCCTTTTCTTTGCGCCGGTTTTGGAGACCCAGGAGTACCGGTTGTTTCCTCCTAAGTGTAAGTGAATAAAAAATATTCTC
>JBNJHQ010000002.1:0-35813 GCA_051748705.1 Bacteroidota bacterium
CAGTTTTTCAGTGACGGGACCTACCTGATGGAGTTTCCACTGATCGACGATGAAACGGGAAGCTGGGAGCTGGTGGGTCAGTCACAGCTGGTATTCAATGTTGACGGTGGCGGACTGAGAACAGCATCTATTGATGAGATAAGCAAGAAAGAACTGTCCTATATTGAAACACTGTTGGACCTGGACCAGAATTCATTCAATACCACAACCACCTGGGTTAAGTAATCATTCAGGCCTTGTGCCGCCAGGATTATCGCCCGTTTTTTTCCTGAAAGATGTGGGTATGAAAGTAAAATTTTTTATCCCGAACTTCCTGGCCAGCAATTCAAGGCCTATAAGCGATATTCCACCACCCGGAAGGATGGAAACGGAGGTAAAAACTGAAATTCTTCCTATATCTTTAAGCTGTTCTATTGCTGCCTTTACTTCTTCCTGGGAGGGAGGTTCGCTTCTCTCGTTCAGCTTCAGCTTTCTTTCAAGCAACCTGAAAAATAAGCGGGCCATTGCCTGCGTTTCCCTTGCCTCCTGCCCAAAACCAGCCATAGCCTTTTCAATCAGCTTTTTGCGTGTAATAGCATATTGCTGTGACTTTACCAGGCGCCGGTAATGGAATTTATAACGTAATCGCTCGAACATGGCGCTGACATTCAGGTATCATACAAGGTCACAGGCTGCCGGGGGCATCCAGTGTGCATCCTTACCTTCCCATTTAACATTGCATCCAATGGGATTTGTTACGGGCTCTGATATTTCACGGCCTGACACCAGTTCATCCAGCGCTTTTTCCAGGTCATTGCTCGTTGCCAGGGCCGTATTTCTGGGATTATCAACAGACCTGCCGGTATAAACGAGTTTCCTGTCCTGATCAAAAACATAAAAATGGGGTGTTCTGAGGGCACCGTATTCAAGAGCAACATCCTGGGTATCGTCATAAAGATATAACCAGGGGAAATCATATTTCTTCATGCGTTCAACCATATGATCAAAATCATCCTCGGGGTAAGTATTGGGGCTGTTTGAATTTATTGCCACGAATTTCACACCCTTAGGAACAAATTTGTTTGCTATTTCCCTTGTGTGTTCATCCGATCCTATAACATAAGGGCAATGGTTACAGGTGAAAAAAATCACCAGGTATTTGCTGTCATCAAAATCAGACAGACTGTAAACATTTCCGTCGGTTGCCTTCAGTTTAAAATCGGGAGCTTTAGCTCCTGTGTCCAGTGTAAAAGCCATATTATTTTCTTTTAATTATTTATTAATAAACAAGATAATTATTATTAATGTTTATATTATAGCAATTATTATATAAAAAGCCAAAAAATAAAAGGCACGAAGCGTACGGAGCGGGATCAAGTGCACTTTTTTCTCCGGGTAAGCGCCTGAATTACGATAAAACTTTGAACGCATGAAATCACCTGGTATAGCGGATTTTCAAAAAGACCCTTTCATCCATTTTTCAGGCTGGTACAGCATTATTGAAAAAGAAAACAAGCCGGATTACAATGCCCTTGCCCTTTCCAGCGCCGATGGCAGCGGGAGGGTATCCTCGAGGATGGTTCTCCTTAAGCATTACGACAGTGACGGCTTTGTTTTTTTCAGCAATTATGAAAGCAGGAAGGGCAGGCAATTATCCAGTAACCCCTTTGCTTCGATGCTGTTTTACTGGCCTGATCATGGCAGGCAGGTAAGGATTGAGGGCCGCGTAATGAAGGTGAGCAGGAAAGAGTCGGATGATTATTTCAATTCGCGCTTACCCGGACACAGGATTAACGCCCTTGTATCGGACCAGAGCACAGAGATACCCGGCCGGCAGTATCTTATTGACAGCTATGAGAAAGCGGCGGGCAAATACCGCGACAAGCCGCCCCGCAGGCCTGATTACTGGGGTGGTTACCGCCTTGTACCCGACCTGTTTGAGTTCTGGCAGGAAGGTGAAAACCGCCTGCATGACCGGATGGAGTACCGGCTACAGGATGAAGTATGGCTAAAGAGAAGGCTGGCTCCCTGAGGAACCAGCCCTGTAGCTATGTGTCTTATTTTTCAAGGGCACCTGCCTGCGTGCCTGTGACTGCTCAAAGTAAGCAGGCAGCCTGTAGCTAGAGCTCTACCATCACCGGGTCGCCCATACCGAGTTTTTTAAGCTCAGGCACCTGTGTTGCAGCATCCCCGGCAATAACATAGTACATCCCTGCGGGGTCTATATATTTATTCACCAGTTCCATGTGTTTGTCTATGGTCAGTCCGCGTACAAATTCTTCCTGCTCCTTGATATAATCATGCGGCAGCTCATAGCGGCTGATGTTACTCAGCATGCCTATGAGTGCTCCCTGTGTTTCAAAAGCCCTGGCGTTTGATTTAAGCAGTGCTTCTTTTGTAAAATCAATATCTTCCTGTGAAATACCCTCCCGGTATTTCTCCATCTCGTCCCTGAATATCTGCACTGACTCACCGGTTGCTGTTGTTCTCACGCTTGAGCTGGCTGAAAAGCTGCCCGTTTGTGATCCTCCCGAAAATCCCGTGCGGGCTCCGTAGGTATAGCCTTTTTCTTCCCTCAATATGAGGTTGACAATGCCGTTGAACGAGCCACCAAGCTTATAGTTGACCACGTAGGCCGGGTAATAGTCGGGGTGACTGCGCGGGATGGCGATATTGCCTATCTGTATAACTGACTGTTTGGCACCCGGGAAATCCACGAAATAGATTTTTGATTCTTCAGGATTAGCCGGAATTTCAATTTCGGGAAAGCTGATATCCTTTTTCTCCCATCTCTGCTCCAGTGAAGAAAGGGCAGCTTTGACCCTTTCCTGTTCTATATCACCAACAATATGGAATCGTGTGAGCGAAGGAGAGAGGCTGGTGTTATAAAAATCCTTAAGGTCATCAAGGCTGATACCCGGAACTGTTTCTTCAGTGCCGCTCAGCGGTATTGAAAAAAGGTGATTCTCACCGTACATCAGTTTATCAAGGGTCAGTGAGGCCATATAGCCAGGGTTGGCCCTGTTCCTGGGGAAGGATTGTATAACACTTTCTTTGGCCAGTGCAAATTCAGTGCTGTCCCATCTTGGTTCCATAAGCATCTCCTCAACGAGATCCACCGTCTTCTCAAAATTCCTTGACAGGGTATTGACCGATATCACTATAGCCTCACCTGTGGCACGTATGCGGATGGATGCTCCCAGCAGGTCAATAGCTTCTTCAAGTTCTTCAGGTGTCTTATTTGCGGTGCCTTCATTCATAAGTTGTGCCATCAGGCTTGCCGTGCCGGCCTTATCCAGGTCTTCCAGCAGGTGTGAGCCTTCAATCTCAAGGTTATAGCTTACCAGTGGCAGTTCATCATGTTTTATGCCCCACATCCTTATGCCGTTTTCCAGTTCACCCGTCCATATTACGGGAATATTTATTTCCGGATCAGGACCTATTGCAGGTATCACAGACCTGTCGAAGCTGGTTTCCGTTTTTTGTATGATCTCATCTTCGGCTATCTGTGACTGGTCAACTTCCGTTGCTTCGAGTACATTCTCCTCAACTATGCCGGCATCGACTGATCCTTCGGCAATAAGATCAAGCTGTCCCCTGGGCACAAAACTGGTGGCCACATAGGGTTTGCCTTTGATATATTTTTCATAGACCCTCATAACGTCATCTACCGTAACCGCCTGGATATTTTCAAGGTCTTTGGTCAGGAACCCCGGGTCGCCTGCATATTCATTATAGCGGGCCAGCTGGAATGATTTGCCAAGGACTGAACTCATACCGTTATAAAACTGTGTTTCCAGGCCGGCCTTTATTTTTTCCAGGTCATTTTCGGTGATCCCTTCCTCCTCAAAGAGGGCATATGCTTCAAAAACCGCATCTTCAACATCGGCCAGGGAGAATCCCGGGTAGGCATTGACGGATACGCTGAATTTCCCGGCCAGCTCCATTGAGCTGTTATAGACCCCTGCACGGGAAGTCATTTTTTTATCTTTTACCAGCACCTTGTAAAAGGGTGCCTTTTTGCCGCTTCCCAGCAACTGTCCCAGGAAATCCAGGGCGTAGGAGTCGGGGTGATACTGTTCAACGCTGGGCCACACCATGGTCAATGCCGGTGTACGGGCGAAGTTATCCTCATGGTAAAACTTCTTTGTCTCACTTATGCTAACGGGCATTGGCACGGGGTCTTCCACCTTCTCACCGCCTGGTATCTCACCAAAATATTTCTTAACAAGGGTTTTTATTTCCTCATTGTCAAAATCACCGGCAATAGTTAGTGTGGCGTTATTAGGCACATAGAAGGTTGCATGAAATTCCTTGACATCCTCAACCGTTGCATTGAAAAGATCTTCCATTTCACCTATCACCTGCCATGAATATGGATGTCCCCCGGGGAAAAGATTTTTATCAATAACATAAGAGGTATGGCCATAAGGCCTGTTGTCATAGTTCTGTCTCTTTTCGTTCTGTACAACGTTTTGCTGGTTGGCAAAGGCAGATTTCGTAACCGTATTGCTAAGGTATCCCATCCTGTCTGATTCGGCCCACAGCACCATTTCAAGAGCGTTCCTGGGGACCACTTCGTAATATACGGTGCCGTCCTTGCTGGTACCACCGTTCAATGTGCCGCCGGCGCCCTGGATAAGTTTAAAAAACTGGTCCTGGCCAACGTTCTCAGACTGCTGGAACATCATATGCTCAAACAAATGGGCGAAGCCCGTACGGCCCGGTACTTCACGGTTTGAACCAACGTGATACTGTATGGCCACAGCCACGATAGGATCGGACTTATCCTGGTGGAGGATAACATCCAGCCCGTTATCGAGCTGGTATTGTTCATATTCGATTTTCAATTCGCCCTGTTGTTCCTGTGAAGAACAGGCGCCAAGTAAAAGGGCAAACAGCCCCGCAAGAATAAGAAGATGTTTTTGCATTAGTTTCAGGTTTTTGTGTAACATCAAATAATAAGAGCAAATAAAAGTACGAAAAAGGCATCACGCGGCAGTCAAAATAAGGATCTTTAACAACATACCCGGCAATATAGCCTTCCCGGGATGATATCCGGTAAGTAAGGAAAGAGATATTTACAGTAAGAAAGGATCGATATTATCAATAATAGCTGCTGCCGTCCCAGCAGTGTGTGCACAGCTGTTCCTTTGGCAGGCCGATGGCGCCGACCAGGTCATTAAGATCCTGGAACATAAGGGAATCAATACCCATGTTCAGTGCTATCTGCTCAACCATGGCCCTGTATTTTCCGGATGCCGGGTTTGCATATTCATCAAGGTCCCTTTCCGATCCTTCAAGCTTTTCAATTGCTTTCCTGCTGGCCAGCTCGAGTGTTGAACGCGACTGCGAAAAGTTCAGGAAGTTACAGGGAAAGGTAAGGGGCGGGCATGCTATTCTCATATGTACCTCGGCGGCACCTGCCTTTTTCAGATCTGCCGTATTGTCTTTTAACTGGGTTCCCCTGACTATTGAATCATCGCAAAATACCAGTCTTTTGCCTTTTATGAGGGACTTCACGGGGATGAGTTTCATCTTGGCCACCAGGTCTCTCATCTGCTGGTTCTGCGGCATAAAGCTCCTGGGCCATGTGGGCGTGTATTTCAAATAGGGTCGCGCATAGGGTATATGTTTCTCATTGGCATAGCCTATGGCATGACCTATACCTGAATCGGGTATGCCTGAAACGAGGTCGGCCTCAACACTGTCGCGGCGCGCAAGGGCAGCCCCGCACCTGTACCTGCACTGTTCAACATTAATGCCCTCATAATCTGATGAAGGGTAGCCGTAATAAACCCACAGAAAGGCACATATCTGCATCCTATCCCCTTTCTTTCTCAGTGTCCTGTAGCCGTCAGCTGTAATTTCGACAATCTCACCCGGACCCAAAAAATATACTTCCTCGTATCCCGTATTGGGAAAACATGTTGTTTCCGAGGCCACTGCCCAGGAATCTTCCTTTTTGCCTATGTGCACGGGTGTGCGTCCCAGCTTGTCACGCGCTGCAATAATCCTGTCAGGGGTAAGTATGATGAGCGAACATGATCCTTTTACCTTGTCATACACATTCTCAATGCCGGCGACAAAATCATTCTCTTCACATATAAGGTTGGAGACCACTTCAGTAGGATTCACATTGCCTTCGAAGTTTTCAGTGAAATGCTTTTTATCGGCCAGGAAGTAAGTTTCCAGTTCCTCTATATTAACCATGCGGCATACGGTTGCTATCGCAAAACGACCGAGATGTGAATTGAACATTATGGGTTGCGGATCGGTGTCGCTGATCACTCCTATGCCCTGCCGGCCGCTGAATTTGTCAATATCATCTTCAAATTTTGTCCTGAAATAGCTGTTCTCCAGGCTGTGTATGGTGCGTTGAAAACCCTTCTTCGGATTATAAAACACCATGCCTGCCCTTCTTGTCCCCAGGTGTGAATTATAATCAGTCCCGTAAAAAACATCCTTTACAGTATCGTTCTTTGAAATAGCCCCGTAAAAACCGCTCATATGATCCCTTTTTAAATTACAAATACTTTGCGCTGAAAATTTATGAATTGTAAAATTCTTAGCAACAGATAATCAAAATTTATTATACATTTTTTTTAAACCACCTGGTTTTAATTTTCAGGCAGGGTGAATATCCACAGTATATCAGCATCAGGGCAAAAAGTTTTTAAGATAGCTCAGCCCGGTATTCACCAGAATGACAAATTATTCGTAAATTTGAGGGCTTAAACAGAATAAAATCACAACAATGGAAGAGGACAAGAATCTTAACGGGACGGAAAGGCCTGACCGGAATACCGGCAGTGGTGATCAGAATAGCGGCAATGGTGACCGGAATACCGGCAATGGTGATCAGAATACCGGCAGTGGTGACCGGAATACCGGCAATGGTGATCGGAATACCGGCGGTGGTGACCGGAATACCGGCAGTGATGACCCGAATACCGGCGGTGATGACCGGAAAAGGAATAAAACAAGAACCATTATGGTGGTAATAGCCGGTGTGCTGGGTACAGTGCTTGCTGCAATGATAATATTATATTTTATCCAGCGCAACAATATGGTTGAGATGGAGACACTCCTGACCGAACAGAAGGACTCACTTACCAATGAGCTGGTTATGCTGAAGCACGGGTATGATACACTTAAAACCAATAACGATACCCTGAATGCCAGGCTCGAGGAAGAGGTGCAAAAGATTGAGCGACTGCTGGCCATAAATGCATCCAATGTGCAGACCATCAGGACATATCGCAAAGAGATAACGACCATGCGTGAAATAATGAAGAGCTATATAGTGCAGATTGATTCGCTCAATACAAGAAACCAGCTCCTTATGGCTGAGAACGTTGAGATAAAAGAGCAGATGAGGCAGGTGGAGCAAAGTAATGTTGCCCTTTCACAGGAAAGGAGTGAGCTTTCTTCAAAGGTTGAGGTGGCTTCAGTAATTAAAGCACGTGAGATAAAGCCCGTGGTCCTTAACAAGAAACGCAAGGAAACCGACCGGCTTGATCGCTTTGAAAAACTGGAGGTGGCTTTTATACTGAATGAAAATCCCATCGTGGAAGCCGGAAAGCTTACAGTTTACATGAGGGTCACCAGGCCTGACGGACTGGTAATAACCAATTCCCCTGATAATTATTTCGAACTTGATGGGGAAAGGATGTTTTTTACAGAGAACCGTACAGTCGATTACCTTAACAAAGACGTTGAGATGAGTATTTTTGTGGATAATAATGGTGATTTCATCGAAGGTACTTATAAGATCGACCTCTACCTTGATGGACATAATATAGGTTCCAGCAGCTTTATGCTCAGGGGGAGATAGTATAGAGGTTTCAGGCCATCATCAGCTCTGAGATTATATTATCGGAAATCATCCTGCCCTGGTCGGTCAGCATCAGCTGGCTGCCCTTTTTGGTCATCATGCCATATTTGACGAAACGTGTGGCCAGGTTATTCAGGTAGTCACGTGATTCCTTGTTGATTTTTTCCTCTACCATGTCAATATTGATGCCCCACATCGTGCGCAGTGATGTCATTATGTATTCATTATATTTATCTTTCTGGGTAAGAACTTCAACAGTGGAGGGTACTGCATCTTTATCAATGGATCTTAAATATGCCTGGAGATCAGCTACATTCCACTGCCTGCTCTCACCGTCATATGAATGTGCCGACGGACCCAGCCCCAGGTAGGCTTCCTGTTTCCAGTAATTGGTATTATGAATGGAATACCATTCGCCTTTGCAGAAGTTTGAAATTTCATATTGTACGAAAGCATTTTTCCTGCATATATCGATCAGCATATTAAATTGCCTTTCGCTTTCTTCCTCGCTTATCTCCTTAAAATTTCCGGTCTTTTTCATTTTGCCTAACATGGTATCCTCTTCAATGGTGAGGTGGTAGGCTGAAATGTGCTTAATATCGAGGTTAACGGTCTTTTGCAGGTCATCCTTCCATTGCCCTGCCTGTAATCCCGGTATGCCGTAAATGAGGTCAACGGAAATATTATCAATACCTGATGCCAGGATATCCTTCAGGGCCTGCTCTGCCTCATCCGCAGTATGCCTCCTGTTGAGAAAAGTAAGAATATCGTTGTTCCATGACTGTATACCGAGACTGATCCTGTTTATCCCTGCCTGTTTAAGATCCCTGGCATAAACCCTGCTTATATCATCCGGATTTACCTCCATTGTAATTTCAGCATCTTCAGAGACATCAAAAGCAGCACCAAGCTTCTCAAGTATTTCTCTTACCTGTGCCGCAGTGAGAACTGATGGTGTTCCTCCGCCAAGGTAGATTGTTTTAACCTTTTTGTTTTCCAGGTAGTCTTTTTGCAATGTCATTTCCTTTACCAGGGCCCTGATATAACTTTCTGCCATACCTGTGTCGAGAGTCTTATAGAAATCACAATAATGACATTTCTTCTTGCAGAAAGGAATATGAACATAAATACCTGCCATATCAAATATCAATATAAAACGTTAGAATTACGTGCTGTTGCTACCAGGTTCTGAACGGTTTTTGTTTCAAATAGTTTTTCAATCTTTCTCCTCGCCTTAACATAATCATTGTGCAGGATACATGCACCCTGTGAACTTTCATGGCTCACACAATTATGATTATGCAATACACATCTGTGAAAAACATCCTCCCCGTCAATGGCCTTGACTACTTCAATGATATGTATATCACGCGGATCACGGGCAAGAGAAAAGCCACCATGCGGCCCTTTGGAAGAATCCAGAATTTTCTTCCTGGTTATTTGCTGAAGAATCTTTGCAAGAAAAGGCATCGGCAGGCCGAGATCGGCAGAGATCTTTTTTATACCTATTTTCTCCCCTTTCTTACTGTTCCCGGCAATATATACCACCGCCCTTATTCCATATTTGCAGGTGCTTGAAAGCATCTATACTCTTTTTAATGATATTTTATCTATTCTTCTTTTATGCCTGCCTCCTTCAAACCCTGTCTCAAGAAAAGTCTTAACAATCAGGATTGACTCTGCATCAGATATAAACCTTGCGGGCAGTGAACACATATTTGCATTATTATGAGACCTGGCCAGACGGCTTATTTCTTCATTCCAGCATAATGCACACCTTATTCCGGGGTACTTGTTTGCAGTTATGGTGGTGCCATTCCCGCTTCCGCAGAAGGCAAAGCCAATATCAAAAAGTCCGGATTCAACTGCAGATGACGCCGGGTGTACATAATCGGGATAGTCCGTGCTTTCTTCTGAATTAGTGCCGAAATCCTTTATCTCATATCCTGATTTAACAAGGTATTTTTTTACTTTTTCCTTCATGTGGAAACCCGCATGATCAGCTGAAAGTGCAATTTTTTTCTTCATTTTTTATTGTATTCTGTCAGTTCTAAAGATACCAACAAAATAAGGGATATTAATATTTAAAACCTTTAAAATTTCTTATTCCTGGCAATCAGTCCTTCTATGATAACAAAAGGGAGGCGGGAATGTTCTTTGTTTAATTTGTTGTTAACAACTGTTCATTATTGTTTTATAATTAGTGAAAAACAGTCCCCTTTCAAAGCGTGGCATATTTTAAAACCATAAACCAGTTTTTTGTTATTATTTAAAAGCAAAATTTCAACCTTTATTAAACAACAAAATACATTAGCTTTGTTGATGTATTTTTAATTTACCTTAATTTGAACAACTGTTGGTAAAATATATAAGAGGCTGTTAATCAAAAACGGTATAATTTTTGGATTGTTGAAAAAGTGTTTTCCCGGTATTAATATCAATATTTGCAAGATATTTTTAAAATTTGTTTGAACAGTATTAACAGCCTATTATTATCATTATATAAATTTAAATTATAAAGTATTAATATATAGTATTATGTTAAAAACTACGGATCACAGTGAAAAAGGCTATATGGATGAGAGGATAGATCCGGCAATGGATATAGGAGCTGAAATAAAAAGGCTGAGAAGAGAAAAGAATGCCATTATACTGGCTCATTATTACCAGACAGGAGACATACAGGATATAGCTGATTATGTTGGCGACAGCCTGGATCTGTCAAGAAAGGCAGCTGAGACAAAAGCTGATATAATTGTTTTTGCCGGTGTGAAATTTATGGCTGAGACGGCCAAAATACTGTCGCCCTCAACAAAAGTTCTTTTACCTGATATGAATGCCGGTTGTTCACTGGCAGATACCTGCAGACCTGGAGAGTTCAGTAAATTTTTATCGGATAACCCGGGTCGTACAGTAATAACATATGTAAATTCATCTGCTGAAATTAAAGCATTATCTGATATAACATGCACTTCAAGCAATGCTTATAAAATAGTGGAATCCTTTCCTGTTGATGAGAAAATTATCTTTGCACCCGACAGGAACCTGGGCAGCTATGTTGCAGACAGCTTGAACAGGGATATTATTATTTGGCAGGGTGCCTGTCATGTACATGAAAAATTTTCAGCCGAAAAGATAGCCCGCTTAAAGGATAAGCACCAGGATGCAAAAATTATTGTCCATCCCGAATGTAAAAAACCGGTAAGGGATATGGCAGATTTTATAGGATCAACAGGAGGCTTGCTTAAATATATAAAAAATGACAGTGCTGAAAAATATATAATTGGCACTGACCCCGGTATTATTCACCAGATGAAAAAAGAAAGGCCGGAAAAGATCTTTATAAGTGCAGGTGAGGACTGCATTGAAGAAAAGTGTGCTGAATGCGAATACATGAGACTTATTACCATGAAAAAAATATATCTTACACTGAAAAATGAGCGGCCTGAAATATTGTTGGAAAGGGATCTTGTTGAAAAAGCAGGGAAGCCAATAAGGAGAATGCTTGATATTTCAGACAGGCTGGGACTGTAAATAATTATGATAAAGAAGTTAATATTATCAACGGCAGCAATAGTACTGTTTTCATTGTTGAACGGGCAGGATAACAGGCTTGAAGACGGATACCATGTCTTCAGGTATCCTAATGGTAATATTTCAAGTGAGGGAAATATCAGGGACGGAAAGCCTGACGGGTACTGGAAAAGTTATTATGTTACCGGTGTTATCAAGTCAGAAGGAAGAAGGAGAAACCATTTACTTGATAGTATATGGGTCTTTTATACACAGACGGGTGATACACTCGAAAAGATTGATTACCTGTATGGAAAAAAAAGCGGCTACTACCTTAAGTATAAAAGAGACAGGAGCTATGGATTATATATATGGTCAAGGGAATTATATGCCAGCGACATGAGGCAGGGAACAGCTTACCTGTACTATCCCGACGGTTCGGTAAAGCAGACCATTCCCTATATAGAAGGTAAAAAGCAGGGCTTATCAAGGGAATATGATGAAGAAGGTAATATTATAACACTGTATGAGTATAATAATGATTTTCTTACCAGCAGGGAGCGAATTAACAGGTTGGATGAAAATGGCGATAAACAGGGTGCGTGGAAGGAATTTTATGACAATGGTAACATAAAAAAGGAAATGACCTTCAGAAACGGGCTTTTGCATGGTTATTACAAGGAATATAACGAGAGGGGTATACTGACGGCTACAATGCTGTATGACAATGGTAAAATTGTAGAGGGAAATGTTGAAGACTCTCCTGAAGTTGATATACGTAACAGCTACGACAAAGACGGTAACCTGATATTCAGCGGGCCTTTCAGGATGGGAGTGCCGGTAGGTATACACAGGGAATACAATAGTGACGGTTCGGTTAAATCGGCAGAGATATATAACGACCAGGGGATAAAAGTATCTGAAGGAATAGTTACAGAGGATGGCAGGAGACATGGAAAGTGGAAAAACTTCTATGAAAACGGAGAGGTAAAAGAGGAAGGTGAATATGATTATAACAGGAGAACGGGTGCATGGACATTTTATAACAGGGGAGGCAGTATTGTTCAGACCGGCACATACCGGAACGGGAGACCTGAAGGCCTCTGGAAATGGTATTATCCTGAGGGATCAATTTTAAGGGAGGAAGCCTATTTCCAGGGCAAAAGGGATGGTATGTTCATTGAATATTCCAGGGATGGTGATATTATCAGCCAGGGAGAATATCTTGACGGTGAAAGAAACGGCGACTGGAAAGTAAAAATTGGTGACCATACGGAGGAGGGAAATTATATCATTGGTTTAAGGGACGGCCTGTGGAAATATAATGATGATGAAGGAAACGTCCTTTACAGGGGCAGGTACATACAGGATAATCCTGACGGCTATCACTTCTACTATTATGATAACGGCAGAATTAAGGAAGAACAGTATTATGATATGGGTTTGAGGCATCGTACATGGAAGAAATATAACGAGGAAGGAATGCTTGAAATGACCATTACCTACAGGGATGACTATGAAGTAAGGATAAACGGTATTAAGATAAACCTTCCGGAAAGGGATGTAAAAATCATTAAATAAGCCTGCCTGATGGGAGAGGAATTTCACCTGAGAAAAGACACATTGAGTCCTGCCGAGCAGGAGATAGAGAAGAAGCTGCGACCATTAAGCTTTGAAGATTTTAAGGGACAGGCACGGATAGTCGAGAACCTGCAGGTCTTTGTCACGGCAGCAGCTCAGCGCGGAGAGGCTCTTGACCATGTATTGCTTCACGGTCCGCCCGGGCTGGGTAAGACGACACTGGCAATTATTATTGCAAATGAACTGGATGTAGGCCTTAAGGTTAGCTCGGGACCGGTGCTGGATAAGCCGGGCGACCTGGCCGGCTTACTGACAGGACTGGAAGAAGGAGATGTGCTGTTTATTGATGAGATACACAGGCTGAGCCCCGTTGTGGAAGAATATCTTTATTCGGCAATGGAAGATTACCATATAGATATAATGATTGATAAGGGACCGAGTGCCAGATCGGTGCAGCTTAAACTTAATCCTTTTACACTTATTGGTGCCACCACCCGCTCGGGTTTGCTTACAAGCCCGCTGAGGGCACGTTTTGGAATAAAAATGCACCTTGAATATTACGATTCACAGGTTCTGCGTGGTATAGTAAAACGATCAGCCGGCATACTGAAAGCTGAAATAATTGACAATGCTGCAGGAGAAATAGCTTCAAGGAGCAGGGGAACCCCGCGGATAGCCAATGCATTGCTGAGAAGGGTGAGGGATTTTGCACAGGTTAAAGGAGACGGGCAGATAAATATTGATATAACAAAATTTTCTCTTGATGCCCTTAATATCGACAGCCATGGTCTGGATGAGATGGATAACAAGATATTAAGTGTGATAATAGATAAATTCAATGGTGGACCGGTGGGTATCAATACGATATCCATTGCAGTGGGTGAAGACAGCGGCACCATTGAAGAAGTTTACGAACCCTTCCTGATAAAGGAAGGATATCTGAAGAGAACACCCAGGGGAAGGGAAGCAACAGAACTGGCATACAGGCACCTCGGGAAACAAAAATCGGACGGGCGAGGATTGTTATTTTAATTTTGCTATGTCTTTGTTAATAATTATATTTATACACTTTTTCAACATTAGAACATTACTTAAACCTTGATTATGAAAGCTTTTCTGAAAAGGATCGGATTATTGTTTGTGCTTGCAGGTGTTGTTGTGCTTGCTTATTCTGAATTCTCACATCTTGAAAGTAATTCCCTGTTGATATGGAGCGGGGTATTGGTGGTAATTGGATTAGCTCTTTATATATTGCTGAATAGTATTTTAGAAAAATAAAACCTGCAAGAAAAGAGACCGTTCTGATTACTTGAACACATTGCTTATTTTCTCCAGTGACCTCCGGTCAAGTATTTTAATTTTCCTGCCGCTAAGTTCGATATAGCTATCTGATTTAAATTCACTTAAGAGCCGTATAACCGATTCGGTTGCGGTGCCTACGATATTTGCAAGCTCTTCCCTGGTCAGGGATATCCTGAGATAATTCTCGGAGTCGAGCCCAAACTCATTTACCAGGTGCAGAAGTATTTCAGCCAGCCTTTCCCTGACGGTTTTCTGTGCTATATCGGTAATATATTCGTTGGCTATACCCAGTTCATGACAGGTAAGCTTCATTACTTCCATTGAGAAAAGAGGATTTTCCTTAACAAAATCAGTTAGTATATGTGCCGGAATAAAACAAACACCCGCATCTTCTATTACTTTGGCAGTTGTACAGGCCGGTTCATTGCTAAGGACAGAACGGTAAGCAATAATATCGCCGGGCTTTGCAAAGCGTATTATCTGTTCCTTTCCGTCAAAACCTGTCTTGAAAACTTTGATAATACCCCTGTTAATACAGTAAAAACCGCTGATCCTGCTTCCCTCTTCATAGAGTACCTCTCCCCTCCTGTGCTGCCTGAAATCCTTTTCAAAATTCAGAATTTCAATCTGGTCTTTTGAAAGATGCCTGAATACAGAATTGGTGTTAACGGCGCAACTATCGCAAAAAGGTATATTTAAATCCTTTTGTTTCATATATGGCTATAATATGACAAATATGGCAATAAGGTTTGATATTATTAATTAGTTTTGTAAAAATTTTCACTCAAACAGTTAGAGAGATGGACCAACACGTAATATTGCAGCATGAAGAAGATCTATCCTTCAATGTTCAGATCGACGGGCATAATTTCAAAATAGATTCTGTGGGGGAATTCGGTGGGAAAAACAGGGGGCCCAGACCAAAAACCCTTATGCTTGCTGCCCTTGGTGGATGTACCGGGATGGATGTGGCTTCCATTATGAAGAAAATGAAAATACCCTTTGAAGATTTCAGTGTTGAAGTGACAGGTGTTCTGACCGATGAGCACCCCAAACATTTCAAAAAAATGCATCTTATCTTTAGCGTAAAGGGTAAGGATCTTGACAGGAATAAGATAGAAAAAGCCGTTAACCTGTCGCAGGACAGGTACTGTGGTGTTACACACAGCTACAAGGCATCAATGGAGATAAGCCACGAGATCATAATAGAGGAATAAAAAAACCGGGCGTGGTAATGGTTTCTAGAAAGCCGACCTGAACTGGTGCAGGAAGCGTATATCGTTTTCAAAGTATAACCTCAGATCATTAACCTGGTATTTAAGCATGGCCGCTCTTTCAACTCCCATGCCGAAAGCAAAACCGGTATATTTCTTACTGTCTATTCCACAATAATCAAGTACATTGGGATCGACCATGCCACAACCCAGAATTTCGAGCCACCCGGTGTATTTGCATACGTTACAGCCCTTCCCGCCGCATATGGTACAGCTGACATCCATTTCAGCCGAAGGTTCCGTAAAAGGGAAATAAGAGGGTCTGAGCCTTATCCTGGTATTCTTGCCGTACATTTCAACAGCAAAATAAAAAAGTGTCTGTTTGAGATCTGCAAAGGATACGTTTTCATCGATATACAAACCTTCAACCTGGTGGAAAATACAGTGTGCCCGTGCCGAGATGGCCTCGTTGCGGAAAACCCTTCCGGGGGATATGGTCCTGATGGGAGGCTGCTGGTTTTCCATTACCCTTACCTGTACGGATGATGTATGTGTCCTCAGCAGTATATCATCAGGGTGACAATCATCCGGATCTCTTCTTTTTATGTAAAAAGTATCCTGCATATCCCTGGCAGGGTGCTCGGGGGGGAAATTAAGGCTGGTAAAGACATGTTCGTCATCTTCTATCTCCGGACCCTCGGAAATGGTAAAACCCAGTCGCTGGAATATTTCAATAATCTCATTTCTTACAAGAGAAATTGGATGCCTTGAGCCACTGAACATATCGCTTGCCGGCCGGGTGAGGTCAGTGAAGGATGCTGTATCGGCTTCCACTGCCAGCTTATCTGTCAGGCTCTTCAGCCTGTCTGTGGCTTCATCTTTCAGATCGTTGATAAGCTTGCCATATTCACTTTTAAGCTCAGGCGGAACAGACCTGAAATCCTTGAACAGCGATGGAATAAGTCCCTTTTTACTGAGATATTTAATCCTGAATTCTTCAATTGCCTCCTGGTCAGAAGCATCGAAATCCTGGATGGCTTCCCGTATTTCGTTTATTTTATCCAGCATAATGATATTTTCTTTTTTCACCTCGGCCCCGGGCGACTTCCGGTATTTTATTTTCTGACAACCCTGGCACCGGTGATTATCACATCATCAAGGGGCCTGTCATTTGCGCCGGTCTCCACGGCCGCAATCTTATCCACTACCTCCATTCCTTCAACCACCTCGCCAAAGACAGTGTATTGCATGTCAAGGTGAGGAGTTCCTCCTTCAGTGCGGTATACTTCCAAATGCTCCCCGGGTATGCTTATCTCCTCATATTTTTCCAGATCATTATATGTAAGCAGGCTTGCAGCTTCCTGTATTTCAGCCTCTGACCGACCATCGCCGGTAAGTTTGGTTTTTTGCCTCTCATTCTGCAGGTGCCTGTAAAAAATATTCTGCTTTAATGATGCATTGATCCTGTTCTCAATATCAGCTATCTGCCTGTCGGCAGTTATTGTATCACCCTCCTCTGTAACAGTGTCAGCAAATTTTTTGCCCTGTACAATGTAGAACTGTGTGCCGGAGGATCTTCTTTCAGGATTAAACCTGTCGCCCGTCCTGGCAGCGGCCAGCACTCCCCTTTTATGAAAGTTTGTATCAATGATCTCGGCCGGAATGGTGTAGTCATAACGGCCGCTGGTGTCTGCAGCCATGTCAGGCCTGGTCCTGTAATCACCGGCCTGTATCATGAAATCTTCAATAACCCTGTGAAAGCGTATATTATCATAATAACCCTCCCTTACAAGGGATATGAAATTGTCGCGATGCTGGGGAGTATTATTGTAGAGCTTTACCTTTATAAGTCCTTCTGTTGTTTCCAGGTTTACATAAAGGGTTTTCTCTTTACCTGAACCCGCGCAGGAGAAAAGCACCATTGCGAGGAAAAGAGTAAGCAGTATTGATGTTGAAAATTGCCGTATCATAAGAATAAAGTTTTTAAAAATCGTAATTTTATTGCTTATTATTAAAATGCCAGTTCTGAAAAGATTAAGCACAAAGATAAAAGTTGTTATTTAATATTCTGAATAATTATAAAACATTGTGATAAGGCAGTTTAAATATATATTTACACCGCTGCTTATTATGCTGGTAATAAATACCGGCGTTTTAAGGTCACAGACAACGGGCCTTGTTTTAAGCGGAGGCGGCGCCAAGGGCCTTGCGCATATAGGTGTAATAAGAGCCCTCGAGGAAGAAGGCATAAAAATTGATTACGTGGCGGGTACTTCAATGGGGGGTATAATAGCCGCACTTTATGCAATGGGCTACACCACCGAAGAAATGACAATGCTCGTTACCTCGGATCAGTTCCTGCAGTGGTCGAGCGGAGATATAGACAAGGATCTGCAATTCAAATACAAGAATAATGAGCCTGATGCAGGAATGTTTAATATTGACCTGAAGATAGAGGAGGAAAAACCCGAAGCATCCCTGCCTTCCCACCTGATTTCTTCTGCTGTGATTGATTTTGCCATAATGCAGCTCACCTGTGGGGAGACAGCAGCAGCAAATCGAAATTTTGACAGCTTAATGGTACCCTTCAGGTGTGTGGCTGCCGATATTTATGAAAAGAGACCTGTGGTGTTCCGCCGGGGTAACCTTGCCAGTGCCGTGAGGGCCACAATGTCATATCCACTGTATTTTGAGCCCCTGCAGGTGGACAGTACTTTGCTTTTTGACGGGGGTATCTATAATAATTTCCCCTACGATGTCATGGCGGAAGATTTTAATCCTGACTTCATTATAGGCAGCAAGGTTGTAAAAGAACCGGAGAGACCGGTGAAAGATGATATCATGCTCCAGCTGGAGAACATGATCATGCAACCAACCGATTACAGTATACCCGACAGCATGGGATATGTAATAGACATAGATTTCGATGATGTTAACCTGCTCGACTTTCAGAAAGCAGACAGTATAATATCAAAAGGATACCAAAGGACGCGGGAAGAACTGAAGAGTTTCAGGGAAAGGACCATTACAGTGACAGCTGATGAGATGGAAGAAAAAAGGGAAAAGTTCAGGTCCGGTATTCCTGAACTGGTTTTTCGTGATATCCATATCGAAGGAGTAAACGAAGGGCAGAAGGATTATATCAGGAAAGTTATTTTCCCTGAAGACAGTTTAGTAGATATATACCAGCTGAAAGAAAAATATTTCAGGCTTGTATCCGAAGAAAACGTCAAGAGTGTATACCCTGAAGCGAGATATAACTTTGATGACGGAACATTCGACCTTTACCTGGATATTGAACTTAAAGGGTCTTTTGCCCTCGAAGCAGGCGGCTTGCTGGGTTTTACTATATACAACCAGGCATATATCGGCTTTGATTACTATAAACTGAGTGATATATATAATCGCTTCAGCGGGAATTTCTATTTCGGGCGGAACTATTCTTCCTTCAAGCTGTCGCACCGGATAACAGTGCCCCAGAGAAAACTGCTGCTGATTGATCTTAATCTGTCCGTTTACAGCAGGAATTATTTTACAAGTGAAATCACATCCCTCTTCGAAAACACAGTCCCTGCATATATTACAAGGAGGGAAAGCAACCTCAGAACATCCTTCGGTATACCTGTAAGTAATAATTCGTCATTAAGGGGAGGACTGAACTTCAGCTGGATAAATGACAGGTATTATATGAGCATTGGTTTTGATGAGCAGGATGAACAGAATAAAACTGACTATTTTTACGGGACCGGGAGATTATTTTATGAATCGAATACACTCGACAGGTTGCAGTTCTCGACCGAAGGGAGTTACTTTTTTACCGGTATTTACTATAACCTGGGTTTTGAAAGGTTCAGGGAAGGAAGGACAGATACACTGAGCCAGAGAGAAATTTTTAACCAGGAACATGGCTGGTTTGCCTTCAAACTTAAAAACCAGAAGTTTTTTAGCCTGAGCCGGAATATTAGCCTTGGTTTGCAACTGGATATCGTTTTAAGTAATAAAAAACTGAGCAATAATTACACCGCTTCCCTGATTGATGCGTACAAGTATGAACCAACTGCAATGAGTCGTACAATTTTTGGCTATTCTTTAAGGGCAAATGGCTTTGCCGGGGCCGGCCTGGTCCCGGTATATCACTTTTCGAAAAATTTGAAATTAATGGCAGGATTATACCTTTTTGCCCCTGTCCGGGATATTGAAAAGACTCTTGAGGGGGTGGAATACGGAGAGTACTTTCAGAAATTTGATGCCATCACTAATCTTAGCCTTGTATACCATACACCTGCAGGACCCGCATCAGCCGGTTTCGATTATTACAGCGGGGAAAGAAAGAAATTCTTCATTTTCCTGAATTTCGGTTATATTTTATTTAATAAAACAGGGCTTGAATAATAAGATACTATATTTGCAGGGGTATAGCGATAAATGATCAGGTGAAAGACATAAACAAACTTGCGGGGCAGACATTGGTATACGGACTCGGGACAATAGTTCCGAGGTTTTTAAATTATGCCGTACTTACTCCTTTCTATACATGGATATTCACCAGGGGAGAATATGGTATAATCACAGAACTGTATGCCTACATGGTATTTATGATGATTGTTCTTACCTATGGCATGGAAACTGCTTTCTTCAGGTTTGCCCAGAAGACAGGAGACAGCAAAAAAGTTTTCAGTACTGCCATGCTGTCAATAATTGTCAGCTCATCCCTGTTCCTTATCTTCTTCAACCTGTTTATTAATGAAATTTCAACAGTACTCGGGTACCAGGACCAAAAACTCTACCTTAGATTATTTGCGGTCATTCTCGCCTCGGATGCTATTACCGCAATACCCTTCGCAAAATTAAGGAGAGAAAACAGAGCACTCAAATTCAGCGTTATAAAAATAGTAAACGTTGTAATTACAATAGGACTTGTATTCCTTTTCCTGAAAATTGAACCGGCGCTCAGGGAAAATGGCAGAAGCATTATGGGAAGATTGTATAATCCTGATTTCAGTGTGGGTTACGTATTCCTTGCAAATGCCGTGGGAAGCCTGTCAATGTTAATAATGCTGTCAGGAGAAATACTCAGGATGCGCTTAAGACCGGATATGGAACTGTGGAAAAAGATGATGACTTATTCTATTCCTCTTCTTATATCAGGTCTCGGGGGATCAATAAATGACGCCCTGGACAAAATGATACTGAGGAGAATAATCGACAGTGACAATCCGCTTGAAGTGCTGGGAGAATACGGAGCCAGCTATAAGATTGCAGTATTAATGGCACTGTTCATACAGATGTACAGGTACGCCATGGAACCTTATTTCTTTTCAAAGGCAGATAATAAAAACGCACGGGAAACCTATGCCTATGTTATGAAATATTTTGTGATATATGCCCTTATACTATACCTTGCTATTAACCTTTATATCTCAGGTTTCAAATATATTATAGCTGGAAGTCACCTGAGAGGAGCACTGGCAATTGTTCCTATTGTTAGCATGGGTTACCTGCTGTTCGGGATATTTATTAATCTGAGCATATGGTACAAGGTTAAGGATCTTACCAGGTACGGTGCCTACCTTACTATTGCCGGAGCCGTGGTTACAATAGTACTGAACCTGCTGCTGGTGCCTGTATACGGTTATATGGCTTCAGCATGGGCACATATTGCATGTTACGGTGTAATGATAGCCGGTTCATATATGCTCAGCAGAAAATATTACCCGATAAATTATCCCGTGAAGAAAATAATGACATACCTGGCTGCCGGTGTGGCAATAGTTATTATTGTTTCTTATATAAACTATAATAATATTTTACTGGAAATTGGAGTTAATACTATAATAATTGCTGCCTTCATACTGTATGCCGAATACAGGGATAAAGCAATAAGTGTACTGTTTAATAAAAAGGATATAGATGAGGGATAAAATAATGAACAGGTCAGAACACTCCCAGGATGCTGATTCAACCAGGGCAACAGCCGGGATGGATAAGGGAGCAAGTATTGATGACGGTATAATAATTGTAAGCCTTTCTGATAATGCGTGTACAGTTAAAGATGTTGAGAGAATTTGACGGTTGATAGTTACCAGACATGAAAGAGACAAATGGAATGAAGTGGATGTTCAGGAAGAGACAAAAAGAGGCAAAGGCTGATATTGACACAAGACCGGGGATGAGGATTATTCCTGTAATGATGATCGGAATATTTTTATTCAGTGTTGCCTGCAGCCCTGCCAGGAAGACTGCAAATGTGGCAAAAAAACAGGAAGAAAATATTGATTATACATTATATGACCTGACTTTCGTTGAAGGCATAAAACAGAAGCTTGGAGGTAACCTTGGGGAAGCATTGGATAAATTCACGAAAGCAATTGAAATTAACCCTGGAAGCGATGCAGCCAATTATGAGATTAGCCAGATAGCTGCTATGCGAAGAGACTATAAAAATGCCCTTATATATGCTCATCGCGCCGCAGCGCTTGACAGGAACAATCCATGGTATATGATGAATATAGCCAATATATACATAGAAGAATCAAAACTTGATTCTGCAAGTATATGGCTGGAAAAAGCCGTTGAACTGGATCCGGGAAATGAGAATGAGAAATTCAGACTGGGTAACCTGTATCTGCAGACCGGTAATGCAGACGATGCTGAAAAAATATTCACTGAATTTTATGAAAAATACGGGGCCGGTGAGCAAATAATCAGCCTGTTGATTAGTGCTAAAATCGAACTGGGTAAGTACGACGAAGCAGAAAAAATATTAATTGATGAGATAGGATCAGCTGAAGGAAATGGTGCAATGGAAGCAATGCTTGCAGAATTGTACCGGGAAAGGGGAGACAGTGAAAAAGCCGGTAGCTTGTATGAAAAGCTTATGGAGGAAGGTGGAGATTATACCCCCTTGCGTTTCTCATATATGGAATTCCTGATGGAGAACGGGGAATATGGAATGCTTGTAAAAAATGTGGAGAAGATAAGGGAAGAAGATAATGTGGCGGTGGACGACGAGATCGGTATGTGGATGTGGCTTATTCAGGACACGGCCCTTATTAATGGTTATGGAAGTCAGCTTGGTGCAATAGCTGAGGATTTGTGGAGAGAGAATAAGGATGAGCCTGCAGTGATGATGACAATGACTGAAATATATGCGGCCCTGGGAGAGAAGGATAAGGAACTTGCAGTAATGGAGGAATATTTGAATAAGCATGAGGAAAATTATTATATATGGGAGAGCTTCCTGATGAAACTGAATGAGAATGAGAAGAGTAATAAACTTTATGAATATGCCGGAAAAGCATCACGCCTGTTTAATACTGCACCTTTGCCTAAAATACTTTATGCATTCTCCCTTATAGAAAAAGAAATGTTTGATGAAGCTGCGGATGAATTAAGAAAAGTTCGCATACTGGTCAATAACGAAGAGATTTACCTGGTGCAGATACTGTCAATGGAGGCTGAGATTGAATACCGAAAGGGAAACCCGGGGGAGGCCTTTGAAAAATTTGATGAGGCTTTGCAATTTGATCGCAAAAATGCATTGATACTGAATAATTATGCATATTACCTGGCAGAAGAGGGAATCCGGCTTGAGGAAGCACTCAGCATGATAGAAGAATGCCTGGAAATTGAGGAAAATATCACTTACCTGGATACCCATGCATGGGTGCTGTATAAACTTGGAAAAATCAAAGATGCGGAAAAGGTAATGGAAAGGATATTCAGTACTGCTCAGGTAGATGACCCGGAATTGCTGGAACATTTCGGTTATATTAAAAAGGCAGGTGGAAAATGTGGAGACGCAGTTGTTTTGTGGCAACTGGCAGTTAAGAAAGATAGAACAAAAACATATTTACTGGAAGAAATACAAAAATGTCTGGAAAAAAACTGAATATTGTATTACTGGTTATAACAGTGATTTTTTCCACCTCATGCCAGAGCCTGAGGATGAAAGGAAGCAGGGGAGAAAAAGAGACAAGAGAGATAAATACAGGCCGCTTCCTTGCTGAAATGAAATCAACAAATATTACCGGACAGCCCATATCAATAGGCAGGATTATAATTACTTATGAGAACAGCTACGAGAAAAGAAGACTTAGGGCAAATGCAAAAATGAATGGAAAGGGCGACCTGCTGGTGAGCGTCAGAACATTTGCAGGAATAGAAGCTGCCAGGATACTGATCGGCAGGGATACAGTAAAGGTGGCGGACAGGATAAACAGGATCTGTTATATTGGTCAAACAAAGGAACTGGAAAAGAAATACGGTGTAAATTACAATTTTATAAATTTGCTGTTTGGAGATTTTGTGGATATTGATTTAGTTAAGCGAAGAATCAGGTGTGAAGGAGGAATAGCTGTGTTGGATGATTTTGACAGGGGACTGCAATATACAGTGGATTGCAATATTTATAAACTTGTGGGAGCAACCGGGAGCTTTGATGAAGATGAAAATGAAATCTTAGGTGTGTTCAGTGAATTCAGGGAGGAGAACGGGCTCATTTACCCGGCCAGAATTAAATGGGATCTGGGAGTGAACAATACAAAAATTGAGATGGAGATGCAAAACATCAGGAGGAATGATGATGACGAGCTATTATTCAGGGTTGGGGATAGTTACCGGGTGAAAAAATTGCGATGAGGTTCATAACAGTTATAATACTAATCATTATTACTGCCTCAACAGCGTTGGGACAGACGAGGGCTGAGCTCGAGAAGCGGAGAACTGATGCCCTCAGAGATATTCAATACCTTGACGGGATGCTGGAAAAGACTTCTACAGAGAAGTCAGAAAGCATGAATGAACTGAATATGATAAGAAGAAAATTAATCCTCAGGGAGAATATTATCAGTGGGCTTATGGAGGAGCAGGATCTGCTGGAGAAAAGGATGGAATTAAACAGGATTGCCATTGAGCTGATGGAAGAGGATGTGAAAATACTTGTGAAGGAATATGAAAAGGCTGTAAAGAACGCACAGAAAGTAAGCAAAGGGAGACCGGAAATGGCATATATACTTTCTTCAAAGGATATAAACCAGGGATATAAACGATTGAGGTATCTGCAGCAGGTAGCAAAATACAGGCGGAGGGAAGCAGAAATTATAATGGAACTGAAGGAAGAAGTCGAGGAGAACAAAAAGAAACAGGAAGAAGACCTTCTTGAAATATCAGCACTGAAGGAGAAGGAAGAAAGGCAGAAAAGCAACCTTGACAGGGAACAGAGAAGCCAGAGAAATGTTATTAACAGCCTTGGCAGAAAAGAAAGAGAATTGAAAAGGGAGCTCGACGAAAAGAAAAGAATAGCTAACGAGATAGAAAAGGAAATCGCAAGGGTGATTGAGGAAGAAAGAAAAAGAAATGAAATGAATGCAATGACACCTGCGGATATGCTCGTGGGTGAGGATTTTTCGAAAAATATGGGCAGGCTTCCCTGGCCTGTGGAAAGAGGTGTTATAACATCCCGTTTCGGTGTGCATGACCACCCTGTAATTAAGGGTGCTAAAATAAATAATATAGGTATCGAAATAAGCAGCGGTACAAAGGAAAAGGCAAGGGCTGTTTTCAAGGGCAGGGTGATGAGCGTTTTCGGGATAAGCGGGGGGAATATGGCAGTGATTATCAGGCATGGTAAGTTCCTAACCGTCTACCAGAATATCGTTAACGTACAGGTTAAACCGGGAGACGAAGTAGAGGCGAAGGAACATATTGGAGATGTATATTATGAAGATGGTGAAAAAAGCATAATGAAATTTATGATCTACGAGGAAAAGCAAAAGAAGAATCCTGAAGAATGGCTGGCAAGGTAATCCTATACATAAATGAAAGAAAGTGCAGGGGAAGAAAAAAAATCATAAATTGTAGTGCAAAAATATCGCAGGTGATGAAACAAATCTTCAAAAAGTTAGTATAATTATCGATAGAAATATATTTAATGATTACAAAGCTAGACATAGGATCCAGGGTTGAGAATCTCAGGGTGATTGAAGGTAAGGTTGATGAATTGATGGCCAGGCTGGGAATCAACAAGGATGAATACGGCAGGATAATGGTAGCAACCATGGAAGCTGTTAATAATGCCATTGTACATGGCAATCAGAATGATAACAGTAAAAGTGTTAATATTAGCTTTGAGTTTAAAAAGCAGGGCCTGGTGGTAAAAGTGAGGGACCAGGGTATTGGCTTCAACCCGGATTGCATACCCGACCCTACATCACCGGAAAATATTGAGAACCTGAGGGGAAGAGGTGTTTTTCTGATGAAGAATCTTGCCGATGACATAGGTTTTAATGAGGTGGGAAATGAAGTTATAATGAAATTTAACCTTGAATCAGTTGGTACCAAAAATATACTATAGAAATGTAAAATTCAGACTGGGGAAAACGAAGGACATAAAAAATTGGATAGTACAGGTCATCAGGTCTGAAGGAAAGAGGACAGGTGACCTGTCTTTTTTTTTCCTGCCTGATAAGGACCTCCGGGAAATAAACAGTGAATTCCTGGACCATGATTACAACACCGACGTGATAGCCTTTGATTATGGCAGCGAAGGAACTGTGAGCGGTGAAATATACATGAGTATAGAAACTATTAAAGGAAATACATCTGTTTACGGAACCCGGCTTAAAGAAGAAATTTTAAGGGTTATGATACACGGTACACTGCATCTGATTGGTTATGACGATAAGGATGAAGCCGGGAGAAAAGAAATACGCAGGAAAGAGGATTATTATCTGAGTAAAATGGAGAGTTAAAAGGATGGACTTTAACTATGATATTATAGTTGTCGGAGGAGGACACGCAGGGTGCGAGGCTGCTCATGCGGCAGCAAAAATGGGCATGAAAACAGTGCTTATTACCATGGATATGACCAAGCTGGCACAGATGTCCTGCAATCCGGCTATGGGGGGCGTTGCTAAAGGGCAGATAATCAGGGAAATAGATGCTCTCGGTGGATTGTCAGGATTGGTTACGGATGAAAGTATGATACAATACCGCCTGCTCAACAGGTCAAAAGGCCCTGCGATGTGGAGTCCGAGGGCGCAGTCTGACCGGATGTTGTTTTCTCAGGCATGGAGAAGAAGGCTTGAAAATGTGGAAAAGCTTCATATATGGCAGGAAATGGCCAGGGAGCTTGTTATTGAAGATGACGTTGCCAGGGGTGTTGTAACGAGTTTTGGAACAAGATTCAGGGCAAAAGCTGTTATATTATCAGGAGGAACCTTTCTGAACGGACTTATGCACGTTGGTTACAGTACTGTTGAAGGAGGAAGATCAGGAGATGAAACATCGAAGGGGATAAGTGAGCAGCTGAGAGAGATAGGTTTTACTGTTGAGCGGATGAAGACAGGAACCAGCGCACGGATTGATGGTAAAAGCCTTGATTTTTCAGTTATGACCGAGCAGGAAAGCGAAAATGAGGGCAGATCATTTTCATTTCTTAATGATAAAGTCGAAATAGCTGATCCAAGAAGTTGTTATATTGTTCATACAAGCAGCGAAGTTCATAAAATCCTGGAGAAGGGGATAGAATTCAGTCCGCTTTTCCAGGGAAGGATCAAAGGTATTGGTCCGAGATACTGCCCCAGTATAGAGGATAAAATTGTTACATTCAAAGATAAGGACAGGCACCAGCTTTTCCTTGAGCCGGAAGGATGGAACACCAACGAATATTATATAAATGGTTACTCTTCAAGCCTGCCGCTTGAATACCAGATTGAGGCAATGAAGAAGATCAGGGGAATGGAAAATGTGGTAATACACAGGCCGGGATATGCAATAGAATATGATTTTTTCCAGCCAACCCAGTTGAAGTCAACACTTGAAACAAAAAGGATAGAAGGACTTTATTTTGCCGGGCAGGTTAACGGGACAACAGGCTATGAGGAGGCCGGGGCACAGGGACTGATAGCCGGTATCAATGCTGTGCTGAAAATACGGGGTGAAAAGGAATTCGTAATGAAAAGGGATGAATCATATATCGGTGTTTTGATCGATGATCTCGTTACTAAGGGAGTGGATGAACCCTACCGGATGTTTACAAGCAGGGCAGAATACAGGATCCTGTTAAGGCAGGATAATGCCGATGAAAGGCTGACGGAGAAAGGATATGCTCTGGGACTGGCCGGGGAGGAAAGAGTATTAAGATTGAAAAGGAAAATAGAGGATGTTGAAAAGCTCATGGATTTTGTTAAAAGAACAAAATTTAAACCTGGAGAAATTAACGCTTACCTTGAAGCTGTTGGTACGAATGGAATAAGGGAAACACAAAAGATGGAAAAACTGGTATTACGACCGCAGGTACGACTTCAGGATTTACTGGAAAAGTCAGAAGAAGGGAGAAAGATTGCAGGGGATTTTGAGGACAGGAGAAGAGAAATAATGGAAGCAGCCGAAATAAGGATTAAATACAGTGGTTATATAGAAAGAGAAAAAGGAGTTGCTGACAGGATAAAGAGAATGAATGATCTTATTATACCCGGTGATATAGAATATGAACAGCTGCAATCAATTTCAACAGAAGGAAGACAGAAATTGAGCAGAATCAAACCGGTGACGATAGGGGCGGCCAGCAGGATAAGCGGAGTGTCACCAGCCGATATCAGTGTGCTGCTACTATACCTTGGAAAGTAGTAGGTATGACTTATTGTTCCACGTGGAACTATAATTTTAAAATAGAAAATGAAAATTTACGGAAATATTATTGATATAAAGGAGAGGAGATTCTTTAAAGGATATATTGTTATTGAGGGGAAGAGAATTAAGAATATTGTGGAGCAGGCAAATTCTTCAGAAAACTATATCCTGCCGGGATTGATAGATTCACATATTCATATCGAAAGTTCAATGCTTGTGCCATCAAGATTCGCCGAGATGGCAGTAAGGCATGGAACGGTGGCAGTGGTTTCGGATCCGCATGAGATTGCAAATGTTATGGGTATCGGGGGGGTGGAATTTATGATAGAAAACAGCAGGAAGGTACCTTTAAAGTTTTATTTTGGTGCCCCATCATGCGTACCGGCGACAAGCTTTGAAAGAAGCGGTGGAATAATAGGCCCGAAAGAAGTTGGGACATTATTGAAAAGAAAGGAAATAAAGTTCCTGTCAGAGATGATGAATTACCCCGGCGTTCTAAATGAAGACGGGGAGGTGATGGAAAAGATCGGCCTTGCAAAGAATGCGGGTAAACCGGTGGACGGGCATGCACCGGGACTGAAGGGAAGGGCCCTGGATAAATATATTAATGCAGGAATAAGTACCGATCATGAGTGTATAACACTGGATGAAGCCAGGGAGAAGATAAGGAAGGGAATGAAGGTGCAAATCAGGGAAGGTAGCGCTGCAAGGGCTCTTGACCGCTTCCATTACCTGCTTGCGGAAAACCCCGGAATGCTTATGCTTTGTTCAGATGACCTGCATCCTGAAATGCTTGAGAAAGGCCATATAAATTTGCTTGTTAAAAGACTGCTTGCAATGGGATACGATATCTTCGATATCCTTGACATAGCAGTGATTAACCCTTCGGTTCATTATGGTCTTGATACCGGACTGCTCAGGAAAGGGGACAGCGCTGACTTTATTGTAACAGACAATCCGGAGGAATTTAATATCCTTGAAACCTGGATTGACGGGGACAGGGTATATGACGGTAAGAATGTCAATTTTATACCGTCAGCCATAAAGCCCGTGAATAAATTTAATTCAGGCCCTGTTAAAATAACTGATATAAAGGTTGAAAACAGGCATTCCAGGATGAGGGTAATTGATGCAATTGACGGCGATCTTTTTACCGGCTGCTATGAATGGGCGCATGGCGAAACAGGAAAATATATTGAAAGTAATACGAAGGAGGACATACTGAAGATTATAGTGAAAGACAGGTATAATGATGCGCCGCCAGCCGTGGCTTTCGTGAGGGGATTCGGATTGGTTAGTGGTGCCTTTGCATCATCGGTGGCACACGACAGCCATAATATTATTGCCGTGGGTGCTGATGACGAAACAATATGCAGGGCCCTTAATAAAGTCGTTGAGATGAAAGGAGGGCTTGTTGCCTGTACTGATGATAAGTGTGAGCAGCTGCAACTGGAGGTGGCAGGAATCATGTCAGATGTTCCATGTGGAACAATGGCCTATAAATATAAACAATTGTCTGATATTGTGGGAGATATGGGTTGTACCCTAAAGTCACCTTTCATGACTCTGTCCTTTATGGCACTGCTTGTGATACCGGAACTTAAGTTAAGCGACAGGGGACTGTTTGACGGGAAGAAATTTGAGTTTGTAGACCTCTTTACCCATTAATGGAAGCCTGGCCACATTAAGTCCTCCCTTGTTTTTTACTTTTTACTTATACCTTTTGTCCTTATTTTTGCCCTATGGCTGATCTGAGAAATATCGCCCGTAATCTGCCCGACAGCCCCGGTGTCTACCGTTTTTACGATAAGGCGGAAAATCTGATCTATGTGGGCAAGGCAAAAAGCCTCAGGAAAAGGGTGGCATCGTATTTCAGCCGGTCCCTGACGGGAAAGACAAAGGTGATGATGGCAAGGGTTACCGGGATAGGCCATACGGTCGTTGAATCTGAATCGGAGGCCCTCCTGCTTGAGAATAATCTTATCAAAAGGCATCAGCCCAGGTATAATGTGCTGATGAAAGACGATAAGACTTTTCCCTGGATATGTGTAAAGGATGAGCATTTTCCCAGGGTATTTATGACAAGAAATGTAGTGAGGGACGGCTCGGTTTATTACGGACCCTATACTTCTGTAGTAATGGTGCGTACCCTCCTTGATCTGATTAAACAGCTATACCCGCTCAGAACCTGTTCATATAAGCTTGACAAAGAGAATATATCTTCCGGTAAATACAGGGTATGCCTTGAATATCACCTGGGTAATTGCCTCGGACCGTGTGAGGGGAAACAGGCTGAAGAGGATTATGATGAATCAATAAAACAGGTGAAGGAAATACTTAAGGGAAACATACATACGGTAAGCAGGTATCTTAAAGACCTGATGAAGAACTATGCCGAAAACCTGAAGTACGAAGAAGCCCAGGTAATCAAGGAGAAACTCGAAATACTGAATAAGTACAGCAGCCGGTCAACGGTCGTAAATCCAAAGATCCGGGATGCCGATGTATTCGGAATGGACGAGGAAAATGATAGGATATATGTTAACTATCTGAAAATCATACGTGGAGCTGTTGTGCAGACACATACTATTGAACTGCGAAAAAGAATCGAAGAAAATAATAAGGAGGTTATATCTCTGGCTATCACTGATTTAAGGGAAAGGCATTCAAGCAGCGCACCTGAAATTATACTTGGATTAATGCCGGATATAAAGATAGAAAACCTTAAATATACTATTCCAAGGAAAGGAGATAAGAAGAAATTGCTTGAACTGTCGGAGAAGAATGCCCGTGTGTACAGGCTGAACCAGAAGAAAAGCGTTGATAAATCACCACTTGACCGTAGCAGGCAAAACCTTGAAAAGCTGAAAGAGGATCTGCACCTGCCCTCGCTTCCGCTGCATATCGAATGTTTTGACAATTCAAATATTCAGGGCTCAAACCCTGTGGCAGCCTGTGTTGTGTTCAGAAATGCCAGGCCTTCAAAGAAAGAATACAGGCATTATAATATTAAGACGGTTAAGGGTCCGGATGATTATGCCTCGATGGAAGAAGTCGTTTTCAGGAGGTACAGGAGGATGCTGGATGAGGACAGCGCGCTGCCCGACCTGGTAATAATTGACGGGGGTAAGGGACAGCTGAATGCAGCTGTGAAAAGTTTCGAAAGTCTTGGGATCCGTGGCAGGGTAACACTTATTGGTATTGCAAAAAGACTCGAGGAAATTTATTTCCCGGGCGATCCGGTACCCCTTTACATCGATAAAAATTCGGTAAGCCTTAAAATAATTCAGAACCTCAGAAATGAAGCCCATCGTTTTGGCATAAGTTTTCACCGGGATAAAAGAAGCAGGAGTATGACAAAATCATCCCTGGATGAAATCAAAGGGATAGGTCCGAAAACAAAAGACAGGATTTTGAAAAATTACGGATCAGTGGCTAAACTAAAATCAGCTACCCGCGAAGAGCTTGAAAATCTTATTGGGAGGCAAAAAGCAGCCATAATACTTGATTTTATCCGGAATTCTTCCTGAATGGCTTGATTTTTTGTGCATGCGAAAACAGGCACTATCTTGTTGATTATGAGCTTACAAGGCGGGTTTTACGGAAGTTTTAACCCGGGGAGAAATAAGTTTTCAGGCCAGGCTAAAGGTAAGGGCCGGGTAAAGCGCCTTATTAACTTTATACACTCTATAAACGCTGACGGATTTTTTATCTGATTACTTTGCCCTCGAAGTTGTGAAGGTGATAAATTCCTTCATGGAATTTTTCATATCACTGTCCTGGAATGTGTCAAGAATGGCAAATGCTTTGTCCCGGTATTTAACCATCATATCATTTGCATAGCCTGTACCCCCGTTTTTCACCACAAAATTTATAACCTCCCTGATTTCAGACGAGCTTTTCTTTTTGCTTCCCATGATATTGAGTATTCTTCTGCTTTCAGAAGAGCGTGCTTCCTGCAGGGCGTGAATGAGAGGCAGTGTCATTTTCTTTTCTATTATATCGTTGCCGGCTGATTTGCCGGTCAGACCGTTATCCTGGTAGTCAAAAAGATCATCTCTTATCTGGAAGGCTATACCTATGTTTTCTCCAAGCTCTTTCATCAGCCTGATTTTATCTGCATCATCCGTTACCGATACTGTACCGCAGGCTGTGCAGGCAGAAATCAGGGATGCTGTTTTCATCCTTATGATATCAAAATATACATCTTCTGTAATGTTCAGTTTACGGGACTTTTGCAGCTGCAGCAGTTCACCTTCACTCATTGATTGTACCGCTTCACTCATTATTTCCAGCATGTCAAACCTGTTTTTTTCTATACTGATCAGGAGTCCCTGTGAAAGCAGGTAATCACCGGTAAGAACGGCTATCTTTGAATTCCATAATGCATTGATCGATAATGCCCCGCGTCGTTCTTTTGCGTTGTCCACCACATCGTCATGTACCAGGGTTGCCGTATGAAGCAACTCGACAAAGGTTGCTGCAACATATGTCGACTCGTTAATCTTACCATTGAGTCCGGCCGAAAGAAAAACAAGAAGGGGCCTCATTTGCTTACCCTTGCGACGAATGATGTAATTGAGGATAATTTTTAAAAGGGGAACATTTGTACGTAGCGTGTTGTTGAAGTAACGTTCAAATTCCTTCATTTCAGCTTCAACGGGCTGTCTGATTGTTTTCAGTCTTGACATAACTGCAATTTAAAACGATTCCCAAATATATAAAAACGGGGACCTTACAAATTTACGAGAATAATTGTTGCATGCTAAGTTAAACACATAATGAATATCCCTGAAGTCAAAGGTAATTAAATATCATGTGCCTTCAACATATTAACATATTTATATATATTTGCCATATGAATATATACAGCCCACATGGTAAAACAATTTTAAGGAATGACAGCTGACACAAATAGCACGGTGTCACAACACTATAAAGCGTTTACGAAATGAAGAATATGAAGTTAAATCCCGAACAGCTTGAGAATGCGGCAAATATGCTGAAAGCCATTGCTCACCCGATGAGGATAGCAATAATTGGTTTTCTCGAACAGGGGGAATCGCTTTCGGTAACAGAGATACATGAAAAGCTTGGGATAGAACAGTCAACCACCTCCCATCACCTGGGCATATTGAAGGATAAAGGGGTGCTTGTTTCCAGGAGGGAAGGTAAAAGAACCTATTATGCCCTCAGGCATGAAAGCCTTAAAAACATTATTGACTGTATAAGCAGGTGTGAGGGCTCCTAGTCATTTTCCTTAAAAAACTTCTTCTGGAATAGTATTATCGTAAAAACACCTATTGTTACTGCACTGTCGGCAAGGTTGAAAACAGGTCTGAAAAAAACAAGTGATTGTCCCGGACGTATGGGCGACCATTCCGGCCACTGTGTATCAATTACCGGGAAATACAACATATCAACGACACGACCGTGAAGAAATGATGAATAGCCACCTTCCGGGGGGAACATCTGCGCCGACTCATAAAAACTTTCATTGAAAATCATACCATAGAAAGCACTGTCTATAATATTACCGACAGCCCCGGCAAAAATCGCACTCACAGCCAGGATGAATCCCGGGTGTGCATCATTTTTGATGAGATGAAATATATACCATCCTATTGCAACAGAGGCAACGATTCTGAAAAGGCTCAGTACCAGTTTACCTGCTTTTCCTCCCATCTCCATACCAAAGGCCATCCCGTTATTCTCAATAAAGTGCAGAATGAACCAGTCGCCGAAAATATGCTTATCCTCTCCTATGACCATCGTGGTCTTTATCCATATCTTCATAACCTGGTCGGCTAGCAGTATGAGAAGGATTAATAATATTGCTTTTGTTCTGATTGACATCTATATAATTTTGAGGCCGCAAAATAGTAAAAAAAAGTAATATGGCTGCTGGCGGGTAATAATTTGCCTGATTGCGCGCACTAAAATACTGGTTGACTGCCTCCCCGGACGGCTTTTTCCGAACTTTGGCACCCGGAAGCGGATGGTGCATCAAGGGCCTTTTATTCAGATATTGCTTTTCCCGAAAAGATTTGTTTTTGCGGACAGGTACATTATAGCCGCAAGGGCTATAAATAACCCTATATTACCTGCCAGATAGGCAAACTCATTGAGGGCAAGGAGCACGTAGATGAAAACATAGAGGGCCGTCAGCATAGCACTCACCATAATTACGTATCTTGATTTTTTCAGTAATGAGGCCGTAAAAAAGGTAAGCAAAGCTATTGTTGAAAAGGCAGAAATAATATAGGCAGGGTTAAAACCTATGTGTTCACTTAAAGCATTAAGCAGGGAGAAGAAAAGCACCAGTGCCAGCGACACTAGGAAATAATGGAAGAGATGCAATCTTTTATTGGAGGATATCTCCAGGAAGAGCAGAACCAGGAAGGTGAAAGCTATGAAAAGCAGCCCGTATTTTGCACTTCTCTCAGCTTTCCTGTAATGATCAACCTCCAATATCAGGTTGACGCCAAAGGACTCTTCCTCAGGTTTATGTACAGCCCCGTACCATGATTGGGGGAAATTCCTGTTAAGATGAGTGATATGCCACATCGCCTCAAAACCCTCGTCACCCACACTCCTTTCCCCGGGCAGGTAATTACCCGTAAAAGAGGGTGCATCCCAGGACGATTCAATACTTACATGGGTCGATTTGCCTGCTGGTGCGAAGAACAGACCCGAAGAACCCCTTAATGCCAGCTGCAGATCAAACACAAGGCTTCCCTGTCCTTCATTCATTTCCACCGGGTAAGTCAGGCCTGAATCAAACAGATCATGGTCAGATACTCCAGGCCTGGCAGAAATACGGCTGCCGGATATTTCCATAACAGGATCCTTCATAATACCGCGATTATCGGATACGCCCAGTGTATAGTATGCGTCCCCCCACATGATCTCCATGTCAGGATCAGACTTTTCAACAGCTATTTCAAAGGTGCCGGACAGGCTGAGGTCTGTTTCATAAATTATCGATTCATAAATGCCTTTATATCTTATCTGCGGGGACAGGATCCCGGTGATCTCAAGCTCTTCAGGCATTATATGCCAGGTAGTCTCAAAGAGACTCGCTTTACCGTCAGCAGAATAATTTGTTCTTCTTACAGGTATATTAAGGACCGGACCACTGACAGTCTGTTTCTTACCCCATTCCTCCGATATTTCTTCCTGGACAGACAGTGAGTTAGCAGCCCTTTCCCTGATGACAGTACTGATCAGCTCCAGGGGCAGAAGAAACATAATGGCCATAATGCCCAGCAGGGCCATTTTGAAGGTTAATGTTTCGTACCATTTAATCTCGTTTTGATTCCCGCTTTTCATAACATTTATTTTTCTTTGTTGTATAATATATATATTTTTAAAAGTACTTTGAAATACAAAGTATGTTGTCAAAAAAAATCAGCTCTTATTCATAAGTTGTTCAAGTGCACTGAGGTGACTGTTAAAAATATTCCTTCCCCTGGCTGTAATGCTATAGTTCGTATTCGGTTTTTTTCCTATGAATTGCTTTGTAACCTTAACAAGCTCGTGCTTTTCCAGCATTTTCATATGACTTGCAAGGTTTCCGTCGGTTACATCCAGTAATTCCTTAAGTGTGTTGAAGTCAATACTTTCATTAACCATCAGCGCTGACATTATTCCCAGCCTGACACGGTTCTCGAGTAATTTGCTTAGCCTGTTCAATATTTCTTTCATGCCATTTCCCTCTGCTTGTTCATCGGTATTTTTTATGCATGATCAAA
>JBNJHQ010000002.1:35913-38985 GCA_051748705.1 Bacteroidota bacterium
GCATGATCAAATCTTTTTATTATTTTTTATCTTAGCTGCTTGTTTGCATGGGCTTATTCCAGGAGGTGAAGCGAAACGTTGCCCGGCGGGTAATTGAAATCCTGCTCAACAGGAGGCCTTGAAAGATGCCCGGCCGAAAAAATAACATAATGACCGGATCTGAAAAAATGCTTATCGGCACCATTCCTGCAGAGGTGGTGCGTAAAAAAATAAAAAACATATACATAAGGGTTTATCCCCCTGATGGGAAGGTTGTTATCTCAGTGCCGGCACGTATGGCCGGTAAGAAAGTCGATGAATTTATCAGGTCAAAAACCCCCTGGATAAGCAGGCAGCATGAAAGACTCCGGAATACTGAACGGCAGCGTCCCGCTGAATTTGTCAATGGTGAATATCATAAATACGAGGGCCGGAATTACATATTGAAGATCATTGAAGGGACAAAAAACATTTCAGTTCGTCTTTATGACGGCTCTATGCTTATGAGCCTCGACAAAACCTATGACAGGGAGGCCAGGGAAAGAATAATGGATGGCTGGTACAGGCAGGCCATAAAGGCCAGGATACCTGGCCTGAAGGAAAAATGGGAAGCGAGGATGCATTTAAATGTGTCAGAGGTCAGAATAAGGAAGATGAAAACCAAGTGGGGCACATGCAATGTAAGGGACAGGAGGATATGGCTGAACCTGGAGCTGGCGAAATATAGCGACAGCATACTTGAATACATTTTCGTGCACGAGATGGTTCACCTGCTGGAAAGAAAGCATAACAGCAGGTTTTATTCTTTAATGGATAAGTATCTTCCCGACTGGAAGGAAAGGAAAAAAATCATGGGATCTGATCCCGGTTAATATATTATATCTTAAATTGTAAAGTTTTTGCCATAAAAACTATTAAGCTCTTAAAAATATGAATCTTAACAGGAGAAATTTTTTAAAAACAAGTGGTGCTGCGGTGGCAGGTACAATCATTGTACCACCTTTTCTTAATTCATGCGGCAACCTGCAAACATCAACAAACGTGAAAAACTACCTTGATCATTTTGAAATCAGCACTGAAGTGCTCGGAAAAGTTATTTCAGAAGCCATGTCAAAAGGCGGCGATTATGCAGATCTTTTCTTTGAGCACAAAATATCAAACAATATTGGCTTACAGGACGGCAAGGTCAATATTGCCTCGTCGAATATTGACTACGGTGTGGGCATCAGGGTCCTGAAGGGCGACCAGACAGGCTTTGCCTATTCGGAGTCGCTCGAAACAGCCTCAATGCTCGATGCTGCCAGGCTGGCGGCCAGTATTGCTGCTGACCCGTCAACATTCAGTGAAGGACGTATAAGTGAAAAAATACCTGCAGACTATTACAGCATAAGCAGGCCATGGGAGGATGTATCCGTAAAGGACAAGGTGCCTTTTGTGCAGAAGATCAATGACCGTATATTCAGTATGGATGAGAAGGTAGTCAAGGTAAACGCTTCGCTCAATGATGAAACGAGCTATGTCCTGTTTTACAATTCCGAAGGGATGCTGAGTTATGATTACAGGCCTCTTACCAGTTTCGCGGCAATGTGTATCATGCAGAAAGGGAAACAGGTAGAAAATTCATATTCGTCACGTTCCTACAGGAGGGGCTTTGAATGGCTCACCGATGACCTGGTGGAGAAACTGGCCCGGGAAGCTGTTGACAATACCAATATCCTCTTCGGGGCAACCAGGCCCAGGGCGGGTGAATTGCCTGTAATCCTCGGTGCCGGTGGATCCGGCATTCTGCTCCATGAAGCCATAGGTCATACTTTTGAAGCCGATTTTAACAGGAAGGGGACATCCATTTTCAGTGATAAGATGGGTAAGAAAGTGGCAGAGAACTTCATTAATATCATTGATGACGGAACCCTTGAAAACAACCGGGGCTCCCTTAATATAGATGACGAAGGTAACGATGTCAAAAAGACTTATCTTGTTAAGGATGGTGTGCTGAACAGCTATATACACGACAGGATCAGTGCCGCTCATTACGGAGTGGAACCCACCGGTAACGGTCGCAGGCAGTCATTCCGGAACATTCCGCTGCCAAGGATGCGTTCCACTTACATGGAGCCCGGTCCGCATACCAGGGAGGATATCCTGTCCCAGGTTGATTACGGGGTTTATGTAGATAATTTCAGTAACGGCCAGGTTAAGATAGGAGCAGGCGACTTTACCTTTTTTGTAAAATCAGGTTACCTGGTGGAGAATGGGAAGCTGACTCAGCCGATAAAGGACATCAATATAATTGGTAACGGCCCGCAGGCACTTGCAGATATTACAATGGCAGCTGATGACTATAAGGCTGATAACGGTACATGGATGTGCGGCAAGGGAGGCCAGTCGGTTCCCGTCACCATGGGTTTGCCAACGGTACTGGTCAAAAAACTGACCGTAGGCGGGATGAATGCTTAATTTCCGTGAATTATTATGAATCAGAAATTGTAAAAAGGAAAAAGAAATATCATGACAAAGGAAGAAAAATATAAACTTGCAAACAAGGTTGTTAATCACGCACTTGAATGTGGTGCACAGGAGGTCAGGGCAGTTATCAGCGACAGCCGCAGTAACAGTATATCGGTAAGGGAAGAGAAAATTGAAAACCTTGAGCAGTCAATTGAAAACGGTCTCAGTGTCTACCTTTTTGTTGACAAGAGGTACTCTGTGCATTCAACCAACAGGCTGGATAACTGGGATGAGCTTGACCGCTTTATACGTGAGGCTATTGAAGGAACCAGGTACCTGTCCGAGGACGAATACAGGAGCCTGCCCGACCCGGATCTCTATTATAAGGGAGAAGGTCCTGAGCTTAATACTTTTGACGATAATTTCCTCACTGTTGACCCGCAGCAAAAGATCGGTGCAGCCTTCGCGGTTGAAAAGGAAGTTCTTGGCAGGGATGAGCGCATAGTATCTGTCACGGCTTCATATAATGACGGTCTGAATGAAACTGTGATGGTGACAAGCAATGGCTTTGAAGGAGACAGGTCGAACACCTACTATGGCGTCAGTGCATCCGTATCTGTTAAGGAAGGCGATGCAAGACCCAGT
>JBNJHQ010000003.1:0-37648 GCA_051748705.1 Bacteroidota bacterium
ATTTCATATCCATAAGTTATGAAAATAAGGATTGCAGTTGTAATAAAACAGGACAGAGATATTAACAAAAACCGGAGGTTTTTAGACAGTCTGACGGTCAGCGGTATGATTAGTTGGCTGGGCCCCGGTAGTCCGGGGGCTGGCGCACTTTTTGCAGTGCCCCGCCGAAGCATTGGTGAAAGTTTGCTAACAACTACGCGGGTCGGGCAATCATACCGGTATCCGTCCTATTTATTATATTGTTTACTACATAAAGTTAAGAATCTTTTGGGATTATGCGGGTTGGCCCTCGGGCCGATAAGACACTTGAATTTTTTTTAGTCTGTCCCGGCTATTATTTTTATACATTGTGTGTGCCCTGCATGGCTAAGCAGTGCACCCACCCGGAAGCTCTGAATAAATTTGAGAAATACAAATTTATTTCAATAAGCAAAAGGAGGGTGCAAATTATACCAAAGGGTTAAAGTCCCGTGGCAGCAACTTGGAGAAGCTGCTTAGCAGGTCGCAAGCTGGTATTCAGTGATGAACGCAGTAATTCACTTCCACGCTCTTTCCTATTGTTTGATGAACCGCCGTATACGAGGCCCGTATGTAAGGTGGTGTGAGAGGTCGGAAAATAAAATAGGAGGAAAACTATTTTATTTTCCTCCTACTCGATTCCACCCCCTTACAAAAGCAAGCTTTTGACGGGGATGAAAACAAAAAGCCGTTCACGAAAGTGATCGGCTTTTTGTTTTGTGGGTAGTACTGGATTCGAACCAGTGACCCCCTGCTTGTAAGGCAGGTGCTCTGAACCAGCTGAGCTAACCACCCAAAATGAGAGTGCAAATATAGCCCAAATTTTTTATTCATAAAAAAATATCCCTGAATTATTCAAACCTGACGTCTCGGAAGGGCATATGCATCACTTTAACAAGTATATACGGAAATTTAGCCGGCCTTGTGAACAGGGAAATAAAACATCCTTTGTGTGCTGAATAAATATTTGTCCCGTACGGCTTTTTGTTATATTTTTATGACTTGTGCATAAATTGTGAGTAACAGGTTGTAATGCTTTGTGAATTGATGCAACTTATTTCGTACTTTTCCTGTCAAAAGAAGGGCAGATATTGTTGAATGGGAATGAAGGATGTTAATTGATAAACTGGCTGGCATAAACTTTATAATTAAGTGATTAATAGTTCGTTGATCAGTTTTTTGTTTTTTTGATATATAGTAACAGCAGACCTAACAAAATATGAGAAGCCACATCTTTAAACTATTACTGTTATTCACAATCCTGAATATCAGTGCTCTTTCCTTATCCGGACAGACTACTTATACAACTGCTACATCAGGAATATGGAGTGACGGCTCAACCTGGATCGGCGGTGTAGCACCGGGGCCTACAGACAATGCAATTATTGCATCAGGAACAATAGTCACCCTCTTTGGATCAGATGCTACCATCAATGACCTGACAATTGAAACAGGGGCCGTGGTGGATGCTGCAAACAGAAGCCTTACCGTAAATGGTACCTTGCTTGTCAATGGCACTTATACCTCTAAAGATTCTGATGCAAAAGATCTCTTCTTTAACGGTGATACCCTGGGAGGAACAGGGATAATTAAGACCGACTTTGCAAATAAAGATGTCATAGTGAGTGCAGATGCGCTTATTCCGCCGGCAAGCGACCTGTCGGTATATGGGAAGATAAGCCTTGGTAATGATGTGACAGTTACAAATAAAGGTGAAATTGAAATTACCGAAAGCCTAAACGGCTCAAACTCCACAACATCAATATGGACCAACTCTGACGATTCATATCTTGTGACCGGTAAAACTCTTATGCCAACCGGAATATTGAATGCCTCATCACCCGGGAATACGGTCGAATACAATGGATTGGGTGATCAGGACATTAAACTGCCGTCTGCTTCAACATATCATAACCTTATTCTGAGGGGTGCCGGTGATAAAAACCTGCCGGCTGCCATCGTGGTAAACGGCAATATAGAAATTTATAATTCAGCTGTGCTTCAAAGCAACAATTATAATATAGATGTTAAGGGTAACTGGACCAACAACTCAGAGTTTGTGCAGGGAACAGGGCGTGTATCCTTTACCGGAACAGGTGGTCAGACCATCAGCAACCCCATGGTTGAAACATTCTATAATTTCCGGATTTATAAAACCTCAGGTGAACTCATATTGCAAAATGATATCATCATTGAGAACCTACTCACAATGGTTGCCGGCGTAATAAACACATCCGGTAATACATTGACCCTGGGTACAGGAACAGCCACCGGCGACCTTGGAAGCCTTTCATATTTTGGAGGATTTATCAGTGGTAAGTTTGAGCGCTGGGTAAATAATACGGGCTCGCATCATTTCCCGGTAGGTGTGTCAAATGCTCAAAGACTGCTTATAAATATTAACGGACTCAGTTCCGGAGGAACACTCCTGGCCGAATTCATTGGAGGCGACCCCGGCAATGCCGGACTGCCTCTTTACGATACAGATACAACAATATATAATACCTTCGTTGAGGGTTACTGGACCCTGGATTACAGTAACGGCTTTAACCTGGGAGGAGGAAATGATTATAACCTCCAGCTGTACGGAACGGGTTTTACATCATTCCCCATAGATGGTGATACACGTATTCTTACCAGGACGGATGCCTCTGCCGACTGGCAGGCTGAAGGATCACACCTGTCAGGAAGCGGTGACATGGTGAGGAGGAATGACCTGACAAGCCTCCCCGCTCATTACGCTCTTGGAGATGACACGGAAGACTGTGACAAACCTGCCACTTCAGCAATAACAGGACCGGCTGACGTATGTGCTGGACAAAGCGATGTGGCTTACTCGGTAACAGACAATCCTCCCAACACATATAACTGGACTATAACAGGAGGAGTGCAGGCATCCGGAGGGAACACCAGCAGCATAACAGTTGACTGGGATGCTACCGGTACTGACAATGCCAGTGTTACCGTAATCGAGTCAAATGCCTGCACAAACGGGGCACCCGTTGTGCTCCCGGTAACAGTACACTCTATTCCACCGGAGTCAATTACGGGTAAAACCCGTGTACCACAAAATTCAAGCGGTGTCAGCTATTCAGTACCTGCAAGGGCCGGCTATACATACCAGTGGACAGTAAGCGGGGGGACACAGGTGTCGGGCGGCACTACGAACAGCATCACCGTTGATTGGGGGGCAGCAGGCACAGGTAATGTGTCGGTTGTTGCTGAACTAGCCGGTTGTCCCCAGGCAACTCCGGTTGATCTTGAAGTAAGGATATACGATATTATTGAAAGTATTCAAACAGGGTCCTGGGATGATCCAGCTACCTGGGATTGTAACTGTGTACCCCTGGAAACGGATAATGTGAGAATAAATGCCGGTCATACCGTTAGCCTGCATAATGCAAATGACATTGAAGTAAATAATTTTATTGTTGAGCAGAGTGGTGTATTGAATTATAATAGCAGACCCTTTGTTGTGCATGGTGACTTTATTGTTGATGGAACATACCAGGGCGGATCAGACAGGGTTTTAAGCCTGGATGGCACAGATAATATAATTGAGGGCGAGGGGACAGTGCTTGGAGGCTTCACCATTCCTGCCGGAAATAAAACAATTTCTGCATCAAGCACCTTAGCTGTTAATGCCGGCGATATTACACTGGGAGCGAGTGTTTTTGTAACAAATAAGGGTGACATATCATTGGATGGCAATCTAATTGGCGCGGATGCAACAAGTACATGGGTGAACTCGGATAATTCGATTATTGAACTGACAGGTGAATTGCTGGCAAATGGCTCTCTGAGAGCTTTTGCACCGGGTAACCTGGTTGAATATAATGGAGCAGACCAGACAGTTAAAACGCCACTTAATTCCATTTACCATCATCTTACCAGCAATGGATCCGGAACAAAAACCCTTTCCAATTCAATCATTGTTGAAGGTGACCTTCTTATAAATGGCACCAGCACTCTTGATGTCAGTACAAACAATTATTCAATTACCATTGCCGGTGACTGGACTGATAATGCGACTTTTGATGCCAGGCAAGGACTTGTGACTTTTAACGGTGCTACTGACCAGACAATTACAGGAGCCGAAAGTTATTACAACCTGGTTTATGTAAACACCGGCGGTGATCTTGTTCTGTCAGATAATGTGATCGTTGCTAATAATCTACAGATGGCCGGCAGAAATATTGTAACAGGTTCTAATACAATAAGCATCGGAATTGATGTTGCAAATGTTGGTTCCCTGACCTATGTTTCCGGTATCGTTACGGGAAAAATGGAAAGGTGGATCAACTCATTCGGGAATAACCTTTTCCCCGTAGGTGTAGCCACTTCTTATAACCCGGCCTGGCTGTATATTAACCTTTTAAATAGCCCGGGTTCAGTAATAGTTGAATTTATACCCAACGATCCCGGCTCAGCAGGCCTGCCACTGGTTGATGATGGAACAACTATTTCATACCAGTTTACCGACGGCTACTGGAATTTTACCGCTGCCAATGGATTTGATGTGGCCAATTATGATCTCAGCTTACAGGCAAGTAATTTCACCAGCTATCCTCAAAATATAAATACAAGGATACTTAAGAGGACAAATAACCTGGATTGGACATTCGACGGTGATCATGTTACTGCTTCACCGCCCATTATAAACAGGGAATTACTGTCGACCGGTATTTCGACTTCAGGCACCCAGTTCGGGATTGCATATGCCTGTGGCCCTTTCACCATAGATGCTGTTATAACCGAACCAACATGTAACGGAGATTCAGATGGTGCTATAGACATTACACCTTCCGATGGAGCAAGTCCCTATACATATTTGTGGTCTCCCGGCGGTCAGACCACGGAGGATATTTCAGGCCTCACCGCAGGTAACTATACCGTTGATGTGACCGATGCACTGGGATGTGTCACCCAGGAAACATTTAACGTGTCAGAACCGGGTGAAATAGTTATCGACTACCTTGTGACAGATGTTGAGTGTGCCGGGGATACCGACGGGGCAATTGATATTTCCGTTTCGGGAGGCACGGAACCATATACTTATACATGGAGCACTACTGACGGAAGCGGCTTGTCGCCAAGCGACGAAGACCAGGCAGGATTAAGCGATGGTACCTATACAGTGCTGGTTAATGACGTCAATGGCTGTGCTATGACAGAGGATATAGTGGTTAGTGTTGTTGATCCCTTTCCTCCTTCAATAATATGTCCCGGAAACCTCACTGCGGAATGTGATATTTCTGAACAACCTGCCTACCTTACATATGATGAATTTACCGCTGCCGGTGGTACAGCAAGCGATAACTGTGAGATAGACCCCGATAGCTTTACAATGCTTTCAGAAACTTCCGATGGTAATAGCTGCCCTGAAACCGTTACACGCATATACCAGATATTTGATGTCAATGGTAACAGCGAAACCTGTACCCATATTATAACAGTAGATGATGTAAGCCCACCTACAGCCAGTGACCCGGCACCAATAGATGTGGAGTGCCCGGGCGATGTACCTGCACCGGACGTTTCAGTGGTTACCGATGCGGCCGATAACTGCACCGCATCACCCACCGTGGCTTTTGTAAATGATGTAAGTGATGGCAATACATGCCCGGAGACCATCACCAGGACATATTCGGTTACCGATGATTGCGGTAACTCCATAAATGTCACCCAGACTATAACGGTTGATGACACAACCTCGCCTACGGCCAGCAACCCGCCACCTATAGATGTTGAGTGCCCCGCTGATGTACCTGCACCTGATATTTCAGTGGTGACCGATGAGGCCGATAACTGTACGGCAGCACCCACCGTGGCCTTCGTAAGTGATGTAAGCGATGGTAACACCTGTCCGAGAACAATTACCAGGACATATTCGGTTACCGATGAATGTGGTAACAGCATAAATGTTACCCAGACCATAACGGTTAATGACATCACCCCACCGACAGCCAGCAACCCACCACCTATAGATGTGGAGTGCCCGGGTGATGTTCCCGCACCGGACGTTACAGTGGTGACCGATGAGGCCGATAACTGTACGGCAGCACCCACAGTGGCCTTTGTAAATGATGTAAGTGATGGCAACACCTGCCCGGAGACCATAACTAGGACATATTCGGTTACCGATGAATGCGGTAACAGCATAAATGTTACCCAGACCATTACAGTTAATGATATTACCCCACCGACTGCCAGCAATCCGGCACCAATAGACGTAGAGTGCCCCGGCGATGTCCCTGCACCGGATATAACGGTGGTTACCGACGAAGCGGATAATTGCGGTTCAGCACCCACGGTGGCCTTTGTAAGTGATGTGAGTGATGGCAACACCTGCCCGGAGACCATAACCAGGACATATTCAGTTACCGATGATTGCGGCAATTCGATCAATGTTACTCAAACGATTACAATAAATGACACCACAGCTCCTCTTGCCGTAGAAGCACCAGGTGCCCTCGACGTTACTCTTGATTGCGCTGATGCATCCGGTCTAAATGCAGCACTGCTGATGGAGCCTTCATTCACTGATAACTGCACTGCAGCCGGTTCGCTTGTGGTGAACATGATCAGTGATAACACTGTTGCTGATCCCCTATGTCCAGATGCATATGTTCGTACAAGAACATGGACTGCAACCGATGAATGCGGTAATACAAGTTCATCCTACATACAGACTATTACAGTTAATGATCTTATACCACCGACAGCCAGTGACCCGGCACCTATAGATGTGGAATGCCCGGGTGATGTTCCCGCACCGGACGTTACAGTGGTGACCGATGAGGCCGATAACTGTACGGCAGCACCCACAGTGGCCTTTGTAAATGATGTAAGTGATGGCAATACCTGCCCGGAGACCATAACCAGGACATACTCGGTTACCGATGATTGCGGTAACTCCATAAATGTCACCCAAATCATAACGGTTGATGATACTACCCCACCGACGGCCAGCAACCCCGCACCAATAGATGTGGAGTGCCCCGCTGATGTACCTGCACCTGATATTTCAGTGGTGACCGATGAGGCCGATAACTGTACGGTAGCACCCACCGTGGCCTTTGTAAGTGATTTAAGCGATGGCAATACCTGCCCGGAGACCATAACCAGGACATATTCGGTTACCGATGAATGCGGCAACAGCATAAATGTTACCCAGACCATAACGGTTAATGACATTACCCCACCGACAGCCAGTAACCCACCACCTATAGATGTGGAGTGCCCGGGTGATGTTCCCGCCCCGGATGTTACAGTGGTGACCGATGAGGCTGATAACTGTACGGCAGCTCCCATAGTGGCCTTTGTAAATGATGTAAGTGATGGCAATACATGTCCCGAGACCATAACCAGGACATATTCGGTTACCGATGAATGCGGTAACAGCATCAATGTTACCCAGACCATAACGGTTAATGATCTTACCCCGCCCACTGCCAGCAACCCGGCACCGATAAATGTAGAGTGCCCCGGTGATGTGCCCGCACCGGACGTTTCTGTGGTTACCGATGAAGCAGATAATTGCGATGCAGCACCAACAGTGAGCTATATAGAAGACCTGTCGGATGGCAATACCTGCCCGGAAACAATTACAAGGACTTACCTGGTGGAAGATGCATGCGGCAATTCGATCATTGTTGCACAGACTATTACAGTTAATGACATAACTGATCCTGTGATTAGTGATTGCCCGGCAGATATTGTTATACCTGCTGACCCGGCAACGTGTGATGCGGTGGTAAGCTGGACAGAACCCACTGCCACCGATAATTGTAACCTGGCTAGCTTTACCGGCAGTCATACCCCGGGAGCCACTTTCGGTATGGGTACCACAACAGTAACTTATACTGCAACGGATGACTGTGGGAATACAGAAACGTGTACCTTTGATGTTACGGTCATTGATGATCAAGGTCCCGTTATTACCACTTGTGCGTCAGATAAAACCATACCCTCTGATAATAATTGTGAAGCACTCGTACCAGACCTTACGGGTGAGGTTATTGCTACAGACAATTGCAGTCCCCCTGTAGTGATAACACAGTCGCCTGCTGCCGGAACAGTAATAACTGCAGGCACTACAACCGTTACCCTGACCGTAACTGACGGAAGCGGTAATTCGACAGATTGCTTTGCTGATGTTATTGTTATAGACGATATTGATCCTGTACTGGTAAGCACAGATACAACCGTATATATAGGTGCCGGTAACATCGCTACAATAGACAGCTCATTTGTGTGGGATGCCACTGCCTCATATGATAACTGTGGTATCACCAGCGTTACAATCGATATCAACACCTTCGATTGCAGCATGCTGGGCGCAAACACTGTTAATATAACAGCCTATGATGCTGCAGGAAACAATGCTTCAGAAACAGCGACAGTGACAGTGAGCGATACAAACACGGTGATAGCTGATGCAGGGGAAGATGGTACCTGCCTGGAAGGAGGATCATATACCTTGAGTGATGCATCGGTAGTTAACGGGACAGTACTGTGGGGTACAACAGGAGATGGTGTGTTTGATGACCCTACCCTTGTGAACCCGACTTACACCCTGGGCCCAACAGATGCCGACAGTGTTAAGTTGTACATGGATGTAACACCGGTGATTGGATGTACCGCTGTGAGCGACACCATGACACTGACTATCAGTAAAGGTGCTCTGGCAGATGCCGGAGCGGACGATGCGGTGTGTGCCTCGGAAACTTCTTATAATATTACGGATGCTTCATCCGTAGGTGGAACTGTCTTATGGACCACCAGCGGTGACGGGAGCTTCGATGACGCCACTATCGACAACCCGGTATATACCTTTGGAACAAATGATTACAGTGCTGGGTCAGTGACCCTGGTAATGACAGTCACCAGTGGAGGAATGGGGGGAGAAGATTCGGATGATAAGATCATTACCATAAACGAATTGCCTGGGATTGTTGTTGACGAGCATTCTGATATAACCTGCAACGGCTTGACAGACGGCGTATTACGCATAAGCGGCACAGGAGGAGCATCCCCATACCAGTATAATATAAATGGTGGTTCATACCAGGCATCAGGTGAATTCACTGGTCTGTCAGCAGGTGATTATGATCTTTCGGTCCTTGATGACAACGGATGCCGGAAAGATACCACCATATCGATCATTGAACCTGATGTTTTAACCTTTACACTGGATAGTGTGACGCATAACACCTGTTACGGATCGGATGATGCTTCAATAAGCATCACTATAAGTGGCGGAACCCAGCCATACGTGATAAACTGGACAGGTCCGGATGGTTTCACTTCGACAGAGGAAGACCCGGTTAATCTTGCGGCCGGCCTGTATTCACTGAACCTGACCGATGCCAATAGTTGCAATGTCTTTACACTGGATACTCTCATAACCGAGCCACCGCAGATAGTGGTAACAACTGTTGATGTATCTGATTATAACGGCTATGGAGTGACATGTTACGGGGCAACAGATGGGTATATAGAGGTTGATGTAAGCGGGGGTACAGGTGTGCTTACCACCAGCTGGGAAGGCCCCGGCGGCTTTACATCTTCTGATGAAGATATATCGGGACTTGAAGCAGGTGATTACACCCTTACGGTGACAGATGAAAGGGGATGTACAGAAACTTATGAAGCGAGTCTGTCCGAGCCGGATGAACTTATGATTACATATACGGTGACTGATGCATCATGCCCGGATACAGAAGACGGGTCAATTGATATAACCATCACAGGCGGGGTTACCCCGTATACCGTATTGTGGAATGACGGCGAAACAGTGGGAGATCGTGATAATGTATACAGTGGTTATTACACTGTCCAGGTAACAGATGCCAATGGCTGTACCACACAGGAAACCATGTCGGTGAACGTTATCGGGATCGACTGCCTTGAAGTCCCCGAGGTAATAACCCCAGGTGTGGTTGACGGGAAGAATGATTACCTTATCATAAGGAATATCAGCCTTTATCCAAATGCAGAGATCAAGATATTCACCAGGTGGGGGCAGCTTATTTACAGTGCCAAAAACCTGGAAGAGAATCACTGGGACGGCACTTACAGGGGTAAAGCACTGCCGGTTGATTCTTATCACTATATATTGAATCTTGGTGACGGCTCCACTCCCAGAACAGGAACTATTACAATAATTAGATAAAATTGACTAACTTTTAACGTCAATATGAAAAAAACCAAACAAATACTGATTATCATATCCGGAATGCTGCTGGGTATTTCATTACATGCCCAGCAGGTTCCAATGTATAGCCAGTATGTAATGAACGGATTCTTAATAAATCCATCATATGCAGGGAATGACGGTTATACAAGCCTTAACCTGACTGCCAGGGAGCAATGGATAGGTATACCATCTTCTCCGAGTACCTATGCTGTCAGCTTCCAGACAAGGCTACTTAAAAACAGTTATATCCAGAGATCCACATCTGTCAGGAAGAAAGAGGTAAAGCCAACCAGGAAAAGCCGTGTTGGCCTGGGAGGCTATATTTTTAACGACAGGAACGGTATTATAAGGCGAACAGGTTTTGAAGCAGCCTATGCTTACCATATAGAGATAGGAAGGTACGGGTCACAACTGTCATTCGGACTGGCATCAACCTTTTACCAGTTTGCCGTTGACCTGGATGGTGTAATTTTAGCTGATGAAGACGACGAGTTCCTGAATAATTACGACAGGGTAGTATATATCCCTGACTTTAATTTCGGAGTTAGTTATACAGCCGATAAATATTATCTTGGATTTTCTGCCACACAGATGTTCAGGGGATCACTGACCCTGGGTAACACTGCTAAAAATCCGCGGGCTGAGGTGGGGCATTTCTTTCTTACCGGTGGGATGAAGATACCCATATCAGGGAATGACTGGATACTGGAACCTTCAGCTTTTATTAAAACATCAGATTTGGTCCTCAAAGCAGCACAGATGGACATAACCACAAGAGTATATTATAAGGAAGATTACTGGGCCGGGATATCATACCGTACACAGGATGCATTGATAATGTTACTGGGATTTACCTATGATAAGTTCTTTTTTGCCTATGCCTTTGATTTTGCTTTAACCGATATAAGGAAGCACAGTTACGGCTCGCATGAACTGTCATTTGCCGTTAAATTTGGTGGTGAGAGTGCAAGGAGATATCGCTGGCTGAACCAGTACTAGTGATTTAAGCAAGCTGCATATTATTCATGAATAAGCTTTACTTTTTTTTGCTTATAATTTTTATCTGCCTGTCATCATGTGAAAAGAAAAGATATTTCCATGGTGATATTGCCACTATAAAATTTTCTGAGGATACCATACATTTTGATACAGTATTTACCAGCATTGGTACAGTAACAAAAGAACTGAGGGTCATTAATCCATATAAATCATGGCTTAATATAAGTGCAATAAACCTTGCGGGCGGGGAAAATTCACCTTTCAGGTTAAATGTTGACGGTGTGCCTGCCACAAGCTTTAACGACATTGAAATAGCACCCTCCGACAGCCTATTTGTTTTCATTGATGCCATTATTGACCCAAATAATCAAAACAACCCCGTACTGATAAATGATTCAATAGAATTTGAAATCAAAGGAAATATCCAGGACGTAAACCTTATTGCCTGGGGCCAGGATATCAACCTGGTTAATTCTGCGATTATTGAAACCGAAACATGGACCGGGGATAAGCCCTACGTGGTATACAATTCGATGCTTGTTGACACCGGTCATGTACTTACTGTCAGTGAAGGCGCTGAGATACTTTTTCACAGGGGATCAAGCATGTATATTGCCGGCTCACTGGTAGTTAACGGGACGGTCGAAAAGCCCGTTGTTTTTGCCTCGGACAGGATAGAAGAAATGTATTCCGATGTGCCTGCCCTGTGGCAGGGATTATATTTTCTGAACGGCAGCTCCGGTAACAGGATCCACAATGCCAGGCTGACAAATGCAGTGTCGGGGATTCATGCAGGCAACCTGGGAACGCCGGATCCCCCGCCTGACCTCGAATTGCATAACCTTTTTATTGCTCATATGTCGGTTAGCGGTTTATCATCACTGGGTGCCGCCATTACAGCAGAAAACACAGTTATTGCACACTGCGGTAATTACTGTACATTTATTGCAATGGGAGGTGATTACAGTTTTACCCATTGCACGATGGCAAACCGCTGGGATTATTCTAACAGGCTTAGCCCGGCACTTTATATAAGTGATTTCTATGATTATGATGAGATGCGCTATACCGGGGAACTGTACGGCGCGGGTTTCTATAATTCTGTTATTACAGGTCGGAGACCGTCAGAAATATATATAGAAAGCACTGATAATGTCGATCTTAATGTTGAATTTATAAATTGCCTTGTGCAAAAAGAGGGCCTTGCGGATTATAAATATGAAGACTGCCTTATCAATGAGGATCCATTATTTTTCAGTTGGATCGATTATGATTTCCGTCCCGACACACTGTCGCCGCTGATTAACCGGGGACTGGTATATTATGCTCAAATGCTTCCTTATGACCTGCGTGGCAACAGCAGGCTGGATGATGCAGCACCGGATATGGGTGCCTACGAAAAACAAGCAGGTGAAAATGCAGAAAATGAATAAATTATTGCTGCCATTGACCCTTGGCGCGGTGATCATCCTTGCCGCCAATGATTATAACAGGAAGACACCGGGAAGAACGACAGATGGCCTTAGCATAATGTTCTACAACGTTGAGAATTTCTTCGATACTTTAAACAGTGATCTTGACGACGATGAATTTCTTCCGGCATCACCAAGAAGATGGAATACATATAAATATTACCGGAAGCTGAACAGTGTTTTTAAGGTCTTAGTGCTATGTGGTAATGATATGATGCCACCTGATATTGTCGGATTATGTGAAGTGGAAAATGAGAATGTATTGAAAGATCTCTGTGAAAAGACCTTCCTTGCCAGGGACGATTATGATTACGTGATATCGAAGGGGAGGGATGGCAGGGGAATAAATACCGGTTTACTGTTCAAGGAAGAAAGGCTGGACTTAATATCCACGGAATCATGGTGCCCTCATAATGAAGATGGTTCCTTTATGCCTACCAGGGCAATGCTTTATTGTCGCATTAAGTATAAAAATGATACCCTCGATGTAATGGTATGTCATTGGCCTTCGAGAAGGGGAGGAGCCATAGAATCAGAAGGCCGTCGCAAATTGGTGGCATCTTACCTGAAGGAAAAAGTTGACAGCCTGGGAGCCCGGAGAAAGATAATAATCATGGGTGATTTTAACGACGAGCCTGCTTCTGCTTCCCTGCATGAAGTTATGAGGGCAGTCCCGCCCGGTGTGCAAGAAAAAAATGCAGTTTTGATAAACCCGGGGGCCGGACTGAATCATAGTAAAGGAAGTTACAAGTACCGGGGAACCTGGTACCTCTTTGACCAGGTCTTGTTATCCCCATCATTATACCACTCAGAAAATGGATTGCATTACCTGAAAAATAGTTTCAGGATTGTTGATGATAAGGCATTACTTACTGAAGATGCTTCTTTTAAAGGATTGCGACCATACAGCACATGGTGGGGCTTTAATTATGCAGGGGGCTTCAGTGATCACCTTCCGGTTACTGTGGAACTGATACATAAATAATATTAACCCTTGTCTACCGGCTTTAATCCTATCTCTGCAGCTTTTTTTACAAGGTAATCCCTGGCAGCTTCATATTCATTCGGTATTATTCCATCAAGGATAGCTTCTTTGATGCTGTCTTTCAAATACCCTACCTGCCGGCCGGGTTTGATATCGAAGATCTCGATTATCTCATTTCCGTCGATGGGAGGCTGGAAATTCCTGATATGATCTTTTTCCTCAATTTCAATGAGTTTTTGCCTCACAATACCGAAATTGCGTAAATGCTGTTTAACCTTTCTTTCATTCTTTGAAGTGATGTCAGCTTCGCATAAGAGCATCAGGTCGTCAATATCATCTCCGGAATCAAATAATAACCTTCTTACGGCGGAGTCTGTCACAGATTCCCGTGAGAGGATGATGGGTCGGAGATGAAGGGCAACAAGTTTTTTTACGTATTTCATGCGTTCATCCATCGGTAACTTTAGCCTTTTAAAGATGCCGGGTACCATTTTGGATCCTATATGTTCATGGCCGTGGAAGGTCCAACCACTACCTTCAATGTATTTCTTGGTTACAGGCTTGGCTATATCATGCAAAAGGGCTGCCCAGCGTAACCATAAAGAACCTGATTTATTACTGATATTGTCAACAACCTGGAGGGTGTGCTCAAAATTATCCTTGTGACCAACGTTATCCTTCTTTTCAATACCTTTTAATTTATAGACCTCCGGGAGTATTTTTTTTAAAAGGCCGCTGTCATAAAGCAAGCTTAAGCCAATCGATGGTTTGGGACTCATTAATATCTTATTCAGTTCATCAGTGATCCTTTCGTTTGAGACAATGGAAATGCGATCAGAATTGTCTTTTATTGATTTGAAGGTTTCACTATGAATACGAAAATCGAGCTGACATGCAAATCTTATTGCCCTTAGCATCCTCAGGGGATCATCCGAAAAGGTTTTCGCCGGCTCCAGTGGCGTGCGTATTATCCCTTTCTTCAGGTCTTCTATGCCGTTAAAGGGGTCGATTAATTTACCGTAATCAGGCTTGTTAAGGCTGATAGCCAGCGCATTTATGGTGAAATCACGCCTGTTTTGATCATCTTCAAGGGTGCCATCCTCAACAATAGGCTTACGGGAATCCCTCCTGTATGATTCTTTCCTGGCACCTACAAATTCAATAGTACGGTTCCCTGTCCTGAACATAGCCGTACCGAAATTTTTATATACTGTTACCTTTATTTTTGGGGATATTTTGGCTGAAACTTTTTTTGCCAGCTCAATACCACTTCCGTCAACGACAATATCAATATCCCTCATGCTGTCGTTACGTTGCAACAGGCAGTCACGAACATAACCGCCAATAACATATGCTTCCATACCTGCTTCGTAAGCAGAATCGGAAATTACTCTGAAAATGCTGTCAGAGATACATATATTCATATCCAAATATGACGATTTGTTCATAATATATGACAAAATTACAATATAATGTTTAAAAAACTGTTAATATCTTTGCATTTGAACAACGGTATAATCTTTGACGTTATCTTTATAAATAAAACATTAATTGAATTATGATAGAACATCTGACAAAAGAAACTTTTTTAACAAAGGTATTCAATTACGAAGAAAACAAGGAATGGAACTTTCAAGGAGATAAGCCCTGTATGATAGATTTCTATGCTGATTGGTGTCAACCCTGCAAGATGGTTGCTCCAATACTTGAGGAGTTAGCGAAAGAATATAACGATTCACTTGATATATATAAGATTGACACCGAATCTGAACAGGAACTGGCTGCAATTTTCGGTATAAGGAGTATTCCTTCGCTTCTGTTTATACCCAGGGAGGGGCAGCCCCAGATGGCTATGGGAGCCTTACCAAAGGACACATTGAAGAAGGCGATAAAGGAAGTATTGGATGTTGATGAACCAAAATAAATATTAAAAAAAAGTTAAATATTGAAATTTTTTGGTCTATTAATGCAACAATTCGTATTTTTGTAACGTTAAAAGAACAGAAGGTAACACCAAACAACAACAGTAGTTTGTTTTCTGGGATTTAGGTTTAGGGACATTAGGGAAAATCAGGGCATTAAGTCCTGATTTTTTTTATTCCATTTCGTCAATAATTTTATCTATCTCTTCTTCTGTGTCTCTCAGTTTTGATTGGCACAGGCGCAATAATTCGGAGGCCCGTTTTACCTTTCCTGATAGCTCATCAACGTCGAGCTCCCCTGATTCAATCTGTTCAAGGATATTTTCAAGTTCTTCCACAGCTTTGTTAAAGGACGGTTTTTTATCGCTCATTTGTCTCACTAATATGAATAAAAAATGTTGTTCCTGTATTTTCTTTGCTCTCGAGGCTTATGCTGCTGTTGTTTTTCCCGGCCATAATTTTGGCTATCAGCAGGCCAAGACCAAATTTATTCGGTTCCATGGCCTTTGTTTCATCTTTGATCCTGCTCATATCAAAGATTTTACTTTGCATTTCTTTGGGAATACCTTTACCGAAATCAGTCACTGAAAGTACACAGGCTGATTTTTCTTTTTGTGCTCTTATAATTATATCGGATTTTGGCGGGGAATTTTCGATGCTGTTTTCAGTAAGTATCGATATTATTGTTTTCAGTGAAAACCTGTCATATCTGATATTAATTTCAGGGTTGATATCAAATCTTATCCTGATATCTTTTTTCAATGCAATTCCGAGGAGTGATGGCAGCATTTCGTGCATAAAGTCATTTATGTTAATGGTGGTATAATCCACCTGGTATTTATTCCTCTGCAGTTTAGACCAGAGAAGAATTCTTTCCAGTCCTTTCTCAATAGCCGAGGCTCCTTTATGCAGGTCTTCCATCATGCCTTTAAGCTTCAGATCCTTGTTATTGTTCTTGAGGTAGTTGCTTATTTCTGTGAGTTTGGATGTGAGACCTGTGAATGGTTTACTTAGCTTAATTGAGACGATGGAAAAGAAATCGTTCTTATTTTTCCGTGTGCTTAATATTCTCTCCTTATACTTTGATGATCTCTCATATGCTTCCTCCAGGGCCTCTCTTCTCGCTATCAGTTTCTTGTTAGTTCTCCTGATGCCTGTGACATTATACAGCAGGTAAAGCAGTGCAATAATTGTTATTCCAAGAGCAATATGTATGATGAGGGAAATTGTCTTTTCGATTTTTATTCTTTTTAATATCAGTTCATTTTGTTCATGTGACCACGCAATTTCTTCTTCGGATGACCTGATACTTAACCTCACATTATAGTTAGATACCAGCTCCTGAACCTCTTTATTCATCATTTCATCCTTATGTTTACGGTGCAGCAGTTTATAATTGATGGCATCAGCTTCATTACCGATATTCATATAATGCCCGGATAGTTCGGAAAACACATTTACAGGATTAATGACTTCAATCTTATACAGCATATCAAAGTCCACACTGTCAAGATGAGCTGCTGTCAAATCAGGTTGATCATTTGCCAGGTAATGCTTTGATAACCTTAAATTGATCATATTTGAATATACATTGGATTCAAGTATTTCATTTGCCATTATCATTGAATCTATCCACTTTTTACAATTTGCCTGGCCGGTAGCATAACAATTGTCAAAAAGATATGCAAAGGCATCAATCTTTCTCCTGTATCCATTTACCCCTTCGAAGTATTCGAGGGCTTCCCCGAGGTATTTGCGGCTATTTTCATATTCTTTATAAGCGAGGTATGTTTCCCCCATTGTTGTGAGTTCATCACCGACCCTTACGGAGTCCAGCTCTCTTTTTCTAAGATCGATTGACCTTTTGTAATAATTAATGCACTTCAGTGTATCATCCTTTTTAAAGTATACCAGCCCGAGGTTATGTAATATTGATGCCATGTCTTCATTTAGACCCAGGCTGTCAAAAACGGCCAGTGCTTTCAAATAATTCTCTTCCGCATCATCCAGGAGCCCCGAGTTAATATACAGGTTACCATATATATGCCATGTTTCAGCTATTTCCTTGGCATCGTTGATTTTTCTGGCTATTTCCAGTCTTTTATCAGCGTATATAAGTCCTGTTTTTAAAGACCTGTATTGTTGATTCAGGGCATATTTTTTCAGGCTTTTTAGTTTTGTGGAATCAGGCATTTGTGAGATAGCTGACAGAACACTGTCGGTTGAACCGATCTGACCATAGCTGTTTAAGCCGATAATTATAAAAACAATATGTAGCCTAATCCTTTTAAGCATTTGCTTTTGGGATTTTCAATATTATAGTTGTACCCTTCTCGCGACTATTGTCAATATCCAGCTCACCTTTATTCATCTCAAGCAGGTCGATACATATTGTAAGGCCAAGCCCGCTGCCTTTTTCGCTGCCTGTTCCGGGTTTTGATATAAGGTAATTACCCTGAAGGACACTTTGACGTATTTCTTCGTCCATCCCAACACCGTCATCTTCAACGGTAATATGAATAAAATCATTACTTTCAGTGGAATTTATCCTTATCTCTCCTCCTGTGTTGCTGTATTTAATTGCGTTATTTAACAAATTGCGCATGACTGATTTAAGCACATCAGCATTTATGAGAGCACCGGTTTTGCTTTCAATACTGGTTTTAACCCTTATTTTTTTCCTTTCCGCCAGGGGCTTATATAAAGTCACAGCATCATTTATTATTTTTTTAATTGGAGTTTTGGATATTTCAAGTTTGTCCTTTCCTTCCTGAATGGTGGCAATGCTCTTCAAATTGATTAGCAACTGGTTCAATTGAAACGATGTTTCATTAAGCATAATGCTGTATTCCATCATACTTTCTTTGTCGAGGGTTTCAAAGTCATCAACCATCAATTTACTGAAGCCAAGTATAGCCTGGAAGGGGTTTATTAAGTCATGGGCAAAAACTGATATCAGTGTATCGAGCAGCTTATTTTCCTTTTCAAGTTCTTTATTTGTTTTTCGCATTTCCCTGTTAACCAGGGCGAATTTTTCTGTTTCGATACTGAATTCTTCCTTGTAACGGTTCCTGATTTTTCTAATGCGCAGTAATATTATGAACAGGACCAGAAGGACAATAAGGATGATTATGAAGGTAATCATCAGTCTGTGTGCTGCATCCTGCCTTTTTCTGTTAAGGCTCATTTCCCGGTCAATGCTTTCTTTTAGCCTCTGGTTTTTTGTTTCTTCATATTCCACCATGAGCAGGCTGATTATTTCCTCCCTGTTTATGATATCTTCTTCCGGATAAATATCGCTCAGCATATTTTCATACTTCCAGGCTTTTTCGTAATTCCCTGTTGCAGCGTATGCCCTGCAGAGGTATTCAAGATGGTCGTATTGATCGGGCAGGCTATATCTTTCATCTATATTGTATTGTGAAGCGATATTTAAAACTTTTTCGTAGTGCTCGTTAAGCAGGTGGTATTCCATTACGGCGATATAAAAATTATGCCTGTCGACATCACTGTACTTACTTTCATCCATGGCAAGATAGCCCCTGTTTATCCATCTTTCAGCCTCTTCTTTGTTGCCCAGCTTATTGTATGCACTTACTAATGAACCTATTATAGCAACGTCTGAAATATTATTCAAAACAATTGACTCATCCCTGAGTAGATCTTTAAGAATGTTCGCTGCAGCCTCATAGTTGTCGAGTTCCATCTCCACTTCTGCGAGATTATAGCTGAAAAGTGCATAGTTATCCAGTCCTTCTCTTTCATTTATTTCAATGGCTCGTAAGAGGTATTTTCTTGACGACTGGGAGTCTCCTACAAGGGCAAATATGATGGCCGTATTATTAATTAGGGTATTGACACCCGGGTAGAATTCTTCTTCAGAATATAATGTAAGAGCTTTCAGGAAATGTTTTAAAGCTTCGCTGTTATTTCCTTTATAGTAATAAATGATACCTTCCAGGTTTTCCATCAGCCCGTCATATACAGGATAATACTGGCATGCCAGGCTTTGCATCTGGAGGGAAGAGAATTCAAGACTGTCTACATCGGCGTTGTTAAGATATTCTCTTGCCTTTATATATAATTCTTCAAATAGCTTGTTATTGATTGTTTCGCTGGGGTGGTATTTGTAACAATAGGGGAAATAGGTATACTGGCCATAAAGTCCTATACTTAATATACAAAGTACAAAGCTTAAAATAAAAATCTTCCCCTTTATCATTAATCAGGTTTCTTCAGGTCAAATACTTTACTTTTCACCCTGCCACGGCTTAAAACAGTAGTTATCGTAGTGCCAGGGTGCAATTCATTCGACGATCTGACAGCTTTATCATTATACAGAGTTATTGAATACCCACGTTCAAGCACTCTGGAAGGACTAAGGTAATCAATTGATCTGGAAATATTATCCAGAATTGTATGTTTTTCATTTTTATACCTGTTCAATGCCGGTTTAATTCTTTTATTCAGATCACTTAATTGCCTGTTTTTATGATCTAAATGCTTTAATGATCTTTTACTTAAGCCTGTTTTTATGCTACTTAGCCTTGCCCGGTTATGCGAAAGGTATGATTGTGAATTGCCGGAAAGCCGCAATCCCGACCTGTTAAGCAGAAGGCGTTTATCCTGCAGCAGTGCTCTCACCCTGGGAGCCATATCAATACTTAACTTATTGATAAACAAGCGTTTTTTCTTAACCATCTCCTTGCTGTGATCAATGATCGATTCCCGGAGTTGTAAGAGGTATTCTTCTGTTTTAAGGCTCTGGTTAATTATAAAATCGGCAACGGCAGTAGGAGTTTTAAATGATCTGTAAGCAACTATGTCAGTAACTGAAAGGTCCTTTTCGTGGCCTATGCCTGTTAGAACAGGCAGGGGCAACTGGCTGATGAGATATGCAATATTATAGTTGTCAAACCAGCTGAGATCGGCCTGCGAACCTCCTCCTCTGACTATCACTATCAGGTCAAAATTAGCCGATTCTTCAAAGATAGCGTTAATGGCATTGCTTATCGATGTTTCAGTTTCTTTTCCCTGCATCACGGCCCTGAACAAGCTGGTAACGTATTTATACCCGTATTCATTTTTATCCAGTTCATCCGTAAAATCCCGGAAGCCGGCAGCCTGCTCAGATGAGATAACGGCTATTCGGACAGGCAGGAGAGGGAAGGGAAGTTCTTTATTCAGGTTTATAACTCCTTCGGACTCGAGCCGGTTTATAATTTCTTTTCGCTTGAGCACCATTTCACCGACTGTATATGCCGGGTCAATGTTTTGTATTATCAGGCTGAGCCCGTAGACCTCATGGTAATCAATTTTGGCCCTCAGCAGCACTTTGATACCTTCGGAAAGAGCCTGACCGGTAATATTCTCGAAATAAGGGAGGAGAAGCCTGGCTTTTTGCGACCACATCACAGCCCGTAATCGTGCTTTGATATCTTCCTGCCTGTCTTTCTCAATGAGTTCCAGGTAGCAATGGCCTGAATAATTGATCTTTATTTCTGATATCTCGGCACTCACCCAGTAGAATCCTGGGAGTGATTCTTCGAGTGATGTCTTTATAAGCTTTTGAAGTTCACTTAATGAATACCTGTCATTTAGTTCATCCATTGCAATACTTTTTAGAGGGCAGGTATAAGTTTATTTAATAATACCTGTTATTTCAGGATCCTCGATTTTTCCGCCTTCCTTTTCCAGCTTATCCAGGTATTCGGTTTCTTCCCTTATCAGTTCGGCCCTGTTTTCAGGAATACCCTTATTATATTTTATTTCCCTCCTCAATGTTCCGTCGGAATTATAAATATTCCACTCACCTGTTCGGACGTTGTCAACATACCGGCCTCTTATTTCAGGTTTGCCATTAGTATGCCATGTCTTGAATTCACCGTTACGTTTTCCATTAATGTAGGTAGATTCAAGGGCCAGGGTACGGTCATTAAAATATTGTTTCCACTTTCCTGATTTAACACCCTCAGAGAATTCAAGTATTTCGGCAATTTCTCCATTCCAGTGGTATTTAATTCTGGTATCTTCCACTTTGTCATTCTCATATTTGCATTCCATAAGCAAGTGATTCTCAATATAATCAGAATAAAATAACCACTTCCCGCTTTTTTTTCGGTCGATATATTTACCTTTTGCGGCAATATAACCGTTGGGATGGTAGAAAGAGGCAGAGACGGTGTCGTTATCAGTGCTATAGTCAAGCACGGATGTGAGATTGCCTTTTTCATCATACCGTTTGAATTCACCTACTGGCTCACCATCAATAAAAAAAGCCTCATACATTACCTGACCATTGGGATATTTTTTTATCCACTGCCCCTGTTTCTGACCTTGTTTATCGGTCTGGTTAAGATTTTCCTGGGCGCTTGCCGCCTGGCAAAGGCTAAATACTAAAAAAAGTGAAAATATTGTCTGAAGAATATATTTCATACACAGCAAATTTAACAGGGTAAAAATAAAAAACACTCTGAAAAAATCAGAGTGTTTTTTATTAAAATATTAAGCTTTTATTATTTAACCTCTTCGAAATCAACATCGGTTACTTCATCATCATCGCTTCCTTTCTTGCTCTCTTCCCCAGCTTGTGGACCCTGTTGGGGTCCTCCTTCCTGCTGTGATTCGGCCTGTGCTGATTTATAAATATCTTCAGAGGCGGCCTGCCATTTGGCATTAAGTTCATTTAAAGCTGTGTCTATTGCTTCAATGTCCTGGTTTTTATGCGCCTCTTTCAGGTCAGCGAGCGCTTTTTCAATGGGCTCTTTCTTGTCAGGCGGAAGCTTATCGCCATATTCCTTAAGCTGTTTCTCAGTCTGGAAGATCATACTGTCAGCGGAATTGATTTTATCAACTTTTTCTTTTGCTTTCCTGTCCGCTTCTTCGTTAGCCTTTGCTTCATCACGCATTCTGTTGATTTCTTCCTCACTGAGTCCTGATGATGCTTCAATCCTGATGCTCTGTTCTTTACCGGTACCCTTATCTTTTGCTGAAACATTAAGTATACCATTGGCATCGATATCGAATGTCACTTCAATCTGTGGTACCCCCCTCGGTGCAGGAGGTATACCGTCGAGATGGAATCTTCCGATAGTTTTATTTCCTGCTGCCATTGGTCTTTCACCCTGGAGTACATGTATCTCAACCGAGGGCTGATTATCAGCAGCAGTGGTGAATGTTTCAGTCTTTTTTGTCGGTATGGTGGTATTTGCTTCAATCAGTTTGGTCATTACACCACCCATAGTTTCGATACCCAGTGACAGAGGTGTGACATCGAGTAAGAGTACATCCTTCACTTCACCCGTGAGGACACCTCCCTGGATGGCAGCTCCAATGGCAACCACTTCGTCAGGATTGACGCCCTTTGAAGGAGCCTTACCAAAGAACTTCTGCACCACTTCCTGTATTGCAGGTATACGTGTTGAACCACCAACGAGCAGCACTTCATTAATGTCAGAAGCCTGTAAACCTGCATCTTTAAGAGCTAATTTACAGGGTTCGATAACTGACTGGATCAGTGAATCAGTAAGTTTCTCAAAATGTGCTCTTGTCAGCGTTTTTACAAGGTGCTTTGGTATTCCGTCAACCGGCATTATATATGGTAAATTGATCTCTGTACTTGAAGAGCTTGAAAGTTCTATCTTGGCCTTTTCGGCGGCTTCTTTCAACCTTTGCAATGCCATGGGATCCTTCTTGAGGTCTACACCTTCGTCCTTTTTGAACTCATCGGCAAGCCAGTTTATGATCAACTCATCAAAATCGTCACCTCCAAGGTGTGTGTCCCCATTGGTTGATTTTACTTCGAACACACCGTCACCCAGTTCAAGGATGGAAATATCAAAAGTGCCACCACCAAGGTCAAAAACAGCCACCTTGAGGTCTTCGGTTTTTTTGTCCAGCCCGTAAGCCAGAGCTGCTGCAGTTGGCTCATTAATTATCCTTTTTACTTTAAGACCGGCAATCTCACCAGCTTCTTTTGTTGCCTGGCGTTGCGAGTCGTCAAAATAAGCAGGAACAGTGATAACAGCATCTGTTACATCCTGGCCTAAGTAATCCTCAGCCGTCTTCTTCATCTTCTGAAGTATCATGGCTGATATCTCCTGGGGTGAGTATTTTCTGTCATCAATCTGAACCCTGGGTGTATTATTATCTCCTTTGACAACTTTATACGGCACACGGGTGATTTCCTTGCTTACCTTATCATAAGTCTCACCCATGAATCTCTTTATTGAATATACGGTTTTGTTTGAATTAGTAATGGCCTGGCGCTTTGCAGGATCGCCTACCTTGCGTTCACCATTCTCTATGAAAGCCACAATGGAAGGCGTTGTTCTTTTACCTTCGCTATTAGGAATAACGACAGGCTCATTAGCCTCCATTACTGAAACGCATGAATTAGTTGTTCCGAGGTCTATACCAATTATTTTTCCCATTTTTATTACGTATTTATTGTTCTTTTCTTTTTATTACTTCTTGTAATCAATGATTATGCCATCAGCTCTTAAGCTTGTATTTATGCTAATATGACACTCATTACACTGTTTGAATGGCCAGAGTAAAGGTCATAATGACAAAAAGGCAGTTATTACATTTTCGTCTGATTCCGATCTTATTATACCAAACAAATTTGTAGTTTTACTCATTGTAATCATAATATTACAGCTTATGTCAATCCATAATACAGTTAAGAGGGTAACCACCCATGTGCTTTCGGAGATGAAGCTTAAAGGTGAGAAAATAGCAATGCTTACTTCATATGATTATTCAATGGCTTCTATCGTTGACGAAGCAGGCATAGATGTAATACTGGTAGGCGATTCCGCATCGAATGTAATGGCAGGTTTCGAAACAACCCTGCCCATTACACTGGATAATATGATTTACCATGCAGCATCGGTGGTGAGGGCAGCCAAAAGATCGCTGGTAGTGGTTGATATGCCTTTCGGTGCTTATCAGGGTAATTCCAAGGAAGCTCTTTCATCTGCTATAAGGATAATGAAGGAGACGGGGGCACATGCTGTTAAACTGGAAGGGGGATCCGAAATAGCAGAGTCAGTGGAAAGAATATTATCGGCAGGAATACCAGTAATGGGGCATCTTGGATTAACCCCGCAATCAATACATAAATTCGGTACTTACGTCGTGCGTGCCCGTGAAGAAGAAGAAGCACAAAGACTGAGGGAAGATGCAAAATTGCTTGAAAAGAAGGGGGTATTTGCAATTGTCCTTGAAAAAATTCCAGCTGTGCTGGCCGGTGAAGTAGCTGAAAGCCTGTCGATACCTACAATAGGAATAGGGGCAGGCAATAAAGTTGATGGCCAGGTCCTGGTGATCCATGACATGCTGGGCATTAACCAGGAATTTTCACCCAGGTTTCTCAGGAGATACCATAACCTCTACCAGGAAATAAAAGGGGCCGTCCAGGAATACATCAGGGATGTCAGATCCCTTGAATTCCCGAATGAAAAAGAGCAGTATTGATATTCCCATAATGGAAATACTGTACGAGGACAACCATATAATTGCCCTTAACAAGAAGAGCAGTGAGCTGGTCCAGGGCGACCAGACGGGTGATCAAACACTTTCTGACAGGGTAAAGGAATACCTGGCAATAAGGTACCATAAAAAAGGGAATGTTTTCCTGGGCGTGGTGCACCGCCTGGACAGGCCCGTAAGTGGCGTTATCCTTTTTGCACGTACTTCAAAAGCCCTGGGTAGGCTTAACAAAATGTTCCAGGAAAAAGAAGTTTCAAAGAAATACCTGGCAGTAGTGCGTAACAGACCACCATCGGAGGAAGGGCGACTAATTCATTACCTTAAGAAAAATGAAAAACAAAATAAGTCATATGCTTATGATAATCAGGTCAAAGGAAGTAGGGAAGCACTCCTGGACTACAGGTTGATCAGACGTACCGAAAGATATTACTTACTGGAAATTGATCTATATACAGGCCGGCACCACCAGATAAGATGCCAGCTCTCCAAAGCCGGGTGCCCGGTTAAAGGGGATCTTAAATACGGCTTTCCAAGGTCAAATAATGATGGGAGTATATCCCTTCATGCATGGAAAATACGGTTTTTACATCCGGTCAAAAATGAGGAGGTGGAGTTTACGGCACCTCTTCCCGATACCGACATATGGGCCAGTATAAAAGAGATGATATAAAAATGGCTGCTTTAAAACAAAACAGCCACTTCAATGAAACTGAAAATATCAGAGGTCAGGATGTCAAAAAAATCAACCGCTACTTATAGTTGTATTACTAATCCCGGAAACAAATGTATAACAATATTATCCTGAGTCAGTTAAACTGAGGTTAAATCTAGTTAAAGAAAAGTTAAAATGTGGAATGATATAATTATATAATTATATTTTTGCAGTATGAAGAGATGGAAGCTTATCGGACTCATATCATTGATGCTGCTATCATTAACGGGGATTATATGGGTGCAGATAATCTGGATAAATAATGCCGTGAAGGTCAGGAACGATTTGTTCAGTCGCTCGGTGTTCAATAGCCTCAACAGCACTGCACGTAAAATAGAATCCTCAAGGCAAATGGCTTTTTATGAACAGATGATGATTGCTGATTCATTGCTCCAGTCACAGGCAAACGAGATGCAGACAATACCTTTTGCCGGTGCCGATGCCACTGCTAATAATATGGTGCCTCGCAGGGGCTTAAGGGGCATGGGGGAGAGCTTTTCATTCAGGCTGACTGATGATGGTGAGAATGTGCAGGTACTGGGCGATTACAAACAGTATTTTATTGGCGACAGCTCTGAAAATATAATGCCCGAATACAGTATTGAAACAAAGGGGGAGGCCCCCTTGAATGTTGACCAGGACAGGTTCAGGATCTGGCTTATGCAAAAATCAAGCGACCTACGCAGGATGGGTGACAAGATGATTTCTGAATTGTATGCCTGGGAACTCAACAGCCGGGCAGACAAAAATGAAATTCTGTCTGTTCTTTATGCTGAACTGGCAAATTCCGGTATAAATACACCCTTCGAATTTGCTATTATTGAAAACAACAGGATAATTGACGGAGTATATGAAACAGCTTCTCCTTATGATCTCATTAGTAGTAATTATACGGTTAATTTGTTTACTGACAGGCTACTAAGCAGGGATACAAGAATCTCGGTAGTATTCCCCGACAGAAAAAATTATATACTCTCCTCAATGGCCTACCTCCTAGGCGGCTCAATGCTTTTCAGCCTTGTGATACTCATTACATTTGCTTTAAGTATATTTTTTATAATCAGGCAGAAGAAAATATCCGAGATGAAGTCGGATTTCATAAATAATATGACCCATGAGTTTAAAACACCCATAGCCACTATTTCCCTTGCCGCGGATACAATAGGTAACCCGAAAATCATAAGTGATGAAAACAGGGTGAAACACTTTATCAGCATGATAAAGAAAGAAAATACCAGGATGAACAAGCAGGTTGAAAATATTCTCCAGATATCCTCCCTTGACAGGAGCGATATGGAATTCAGCTTCTCAGAGATTGACATGCATTCTGTAATAAAAAGAGCTGTTGAAACAATCGAGATACAGGTGGAAGGCAGAAATGGTAATATTTTTTTCTATGAGGGAGCCAATGATCCTGTGGTATATGGCGACAGGGAACATCTGACTAACCTTATCTATAACCTCCTTGACAATGCTAACAAGTATAGTGTTAAAGAACCTGAAATAACACTAAGTACATCAAACAGGAAAGGATATTTCGTTTTGACAGTTGCAGATAAGGGTGTAGGTATGACACGTTCTGTACAATCAAAAATATTTGAAAGATTTTACAGGCAGTCAAGTGGTAATATTCATAATGTTAAGGGCTTCGGACTTGGACTCAGTTACGTTAAAGCGATTATCGATGCCCATAATGGAGACATTAATGTATACAGTGAATCAGGAAAAGGCACGACATTTGAGGTCTTTCTGCCGCAAAACGGGAACGTGCTATGAACGAATGCTCAAAGATATTGCTTGTCGAGGATGACCTGAGTTTCGGCTCGGTCCTTAAGTCCTATCTTGAAATAAATGACTTTGAAGTAGTATGGATAGATGATGGTAAAAATGCTCTTGATTCTTTCCGTAAAGGGCAGTTCGATCTGTGTATACTGGATATAATGCTTCCGAATGTAGATGGTTTCACCATTGCTTCGGAAATAAGGGACATAAACAAGGACATTCCTCTTATCTTTCTTACGGCAAAGAAACTCAAGGAAGATGTTTTGAAGGGTTATGGACTGGGTGCCGATGACTACATTACAAAACCTTTTGATACAGATATCCTGCTGGCAAAGATAAAAGCCATTGTCAGTAGAAGAGAAGGAATTAAGAAAGTCAGTAATGAAATAAAAATAGGGAAATACATCTTTAATACTAAGATACGCTCACTCAGATCGGGACAGGAAGAGAGAAAGCTTTCACCTAAGGAGGCACAGCTTCTCGAACTACTGGCCGGGTCGCCCAATGCCCTGGTCAGCCGGGAGACAGCCTTGAAATCGATCTGGGGATCAGATGATTATTTCACTGCGAGAAGTATGGATGTATATATTACCAAACTGAGGAAGTACCTGTCCGGTGACAGTAAAATTTCAATTAAAAACATTCATGGTGCAGGTTTCCAGATGCTTATCGACGAGGATTAATGAAAAATAACAGTGCTGGTGAAGCGCAGTGGCAGTAGGTTCTCAATTCCTTTCATTACGTAAATTCCTGTTTTACCATAAAGTATTATTTTAATTTTTCCCCCTGATCGATCCTCTTCTTCCGATAATACCTGGCGGCATTTGCCACATGGTGAGACAGGCATTTCAGTAAAACTCTTTCCTTTACGGGCACAGATGGCAATGGCGGTAATTACAGAGCCGGGATAATTTGCACCTGCATAAGCCACTGCCGTATGCTCTGCACAGGCACCTGAAGGGAAGGATGCATTTTCCCGGTTATTCCCGGTAATTATCTCGCCGGTGTCCAGTCTGAGAGCAGCACCTACTGAAAAATGTGAATAGGGTGAATAAGCATTCTTACTTGCCTCCATAGCTTCTTTTACGAGGAGCCGGTCTTCTTTGCTTAGCTCTTCAATGTCACGATACTCATCAAGTATGAGTTGAATTGATCTTTTCTTCATAGATTAAGGATGTCCTGCAAAATACAAAAAATATTATTTCCAGCTCATAGTGCCCGGCATGAGGGTGAATATTTTTGATAACTATATACAATTAGTTAATTACTTCACGTTTACAGGAATGATAATATAGGTATGCTTATTATTTTTGATGAAAATTTCAGAGCATGCGCAGTGTACTATATATCTTGATAATGCTTGTCTTGTTTACCTCCTGTCATACTGCACGGAGGGGTGGAACTGCCATTTTTACCGGAGGTGGCGGGGCAGACCTTGATAATTATGTCAGGGAATATGCTGACCTGGCAATGGGCGAGATGGTGAGGACAGGTGTGCCCGCCAGTATAACACTGGCACAGGCCGTTATTGAAAGCAATTACGGTAAGAGCAGGCTTGCAAGCAAGGCCAATAACCATTTCGGTATTAAATGCCATAATGGATGGAAGGGGGGGAGGATCTACCACGATGATGACAGGCGCAATGAGTGCTTCAGAAGATATAAAGCTGTGATTGAGTCTTACAAAGACCATTCTGATTTTCTCAGGCAGGGCTCACGTTATAAATTCCTTTTTGATCTCCACCAGGAAGATTATAAAGGATGGGCCAGGGGATTGAAAAGGGCAGGCTATGCAACAAACCCACGGTATGCCAGGATGTTGATTGATATGATTGAGAAAAATAATCTTCATGTCTATGATGATATTGTTATAAGCGGTAAAAGTAGGGAAGCAAAGGAGATTTATGCCAGTCCGCTTACTGATGATTATTTGGGTTCAGGAGAAAATGACGGGCTTAGAGACGGCCACGAGATTGCTGATGATAACTTCGTTGTCAGCCGTAAGAGCAGGGTAAAGGTGAGGAACAGGATTGAGTATATCACGCTTAATGAGAATGATACCTTTGAGAGTCTTGCAGAGGAGTTTGAGCTGCTCAGGTGGGAAATATACAGGTATAATGAGCTTGAGGACGATGCCCGGCTATACCCCGGCCAGATAATATATTTGCAGCCCAAGCGGAAGAGGGCAGAAGCCGGGAATGATTATCATATTGTCAAGGAGGATGAGACAATGTATTCTATATCACAGCATTACGGGATAAAGCTTAAGTCTCTTTACGAAAAAAACAGGATGGAACCCGGTTATGAGCCGCCTCCCGGCACAGAGCTGTGGTTACGTAAGACTAAACCGGAGGGCCTTTAATGATTTTTGTATCATTGATATTAAAGCCCCTCAGGAATTCACTCACTGTCATTAGTTTACGGCCTTCCATTTTGAGCATTTCTATTTCAATGCTGCAACCACCCGTTCCTATTATAAGGTAGTTTTTACCGTCACTTTCTATTTCACCGGGGTCTAAGTGTTTATACTTGTTAATACATTTACATTTACCGATTTTCACAATATAATCTTTGTCTCCCTTTCTGAAGATCGTTTTTGCTCCGGGTTGAGGATATAATCCGCGAATGAAGTTATAAACATCACTGTTGCTCATTTCCCAGTCAATATAACAATCTTCGCTATGTATTTTGGGAGCCTTTTTCAATTTTTCACCGGGCTTTATAAATTTTGACTGGTCCGTGGTTCTTACCTTACCCCTGGCCAGGGCCTTCACGGTTTTAACTACCAGTTTGGCTCCTTCGCGCATAAGCTTATCATGAAGGTTGCCGGCGCTGTCATCCGGGGCTATTCCAATTTTTTTCTGGAAGATTATTTTTCCGGTATCTATTTTATCATCTATCAGAAAGGTAGTCAGGCCTGTTGTTTTCTCACCGTTTATGATTACGTGGTTTATTGGTGCTGCACCCCTGTATTGTGGCAGGAGGGAGGCATGAAGATTAAAGGTTCCCAGTCGGGGAATCCTCCATATCTCTTCCGGCAGTTTCCTGAAGGCAACTACCACGATTATGTCGGGTTTAAGATCTGCGATTTCCCTAACAAAAGATGGATTACGGAGGTCATCAGGCTGGTAAAGTTCAAGAAGATTTTCTGATGCGTACCTTGCAACTTCCGGTTTTCTTTTTTTTAGTCCTCTGCCGGCTGGCTTATCCGGCGCACTCACTACTGCCACGATATTGAAATTATTCATGAGCAGTGCCCCCAGGCTGGGAACAGCAAATTCCGGTGTGCCCATGAATATGATACGCGGTCCTGCCATTGGTAGATGAGTATTTATATAACAAAACTAACAAAAATGCAGCATAATTATATGAAAAAGGCATAGCTTATTGCTAGCAGTATGGTCTGGTTTTATTTGACGGATGCTATTGATGTTTGCTTTTAGGGTGTTTATAGCATGTAAGGTAATGACCCATTTTGCCAGCCTTTGTCTGGAGATAGAATTCGTTGTGTTGATTGGGAGGTATCTCCAGTGGTACGGTTTCAACTATTTCTATACCATATCCTTCCAGGCCGGCCCTCTTAACGGGATTATTGGATATTAGTTTTATTTTCCCCAGCCCAAGTTCCCTCATGATGTTTGCACCTATACCATAATCCCTTTCATCTTCACCGAATCCGAGTTCAAGATTTGCTTCTACGGTATCTCTGCCCTCTTCCTGTAACTTATAAGTACGGATCTTATTGAACAGGCCTATTCCCCTTCCTTCCTGGCTAAGGTATATGACTGCCCCCTTCCCGGCTTCATCAACCATTTTCATGGCTTTATGTAGCTGTGGACCGCAGTCGCATCGCAGGGATGCAAAAATATCACCTGTGAGGCATGACGAATGTATCCTTACCAGCACGGTTTCATCCTTTGTCCATGTCCCTTTTACCAGTGCTGCATGTTCCATATTATTGCTCCGCTGCCTGAAAGGGATGAAGTCAAACTCGCCAAATTCAGTGGGTAAATACACCCTGACACCCATTTCGAGGATACTCTCTTTTTCCAGTCGGTACTTTATAAGGTCACTGATAGAGATAATTTTGATGCCGAATTTTTCCGATAGCTTGAGAAGGTCGGGTAGCCTTGCCATTGAGCCGTCATCATTCATTATTTCAACCAGGGTACCCCCGGGCCTCAGTCCTGCCAGCCTTGTAAGATCGACGGCTGCCTCTGTGTGACCTGCACGCCGGAGCACACCCTTTGATTTTGCTTTCAAAGGGAATATATGACCAGGGCGGCCGAGGTGATCGGGCTTGGTACGTGGATCCACCAGGGCATTTATAGTCAGACACCTGTCATGGGCTGATATCCCTGTTGTGGTATTACTGCTTATAAGATCGACGCTTACGGTGAACGGAGTGTCGTATGGTGAAGTGTTCTTTCCCACCATCAGGTCAAGTTCCAGTTCCTCGCATCTTTCTTCAGGGAGGGGTACACATATCAGCCCCCTGCCATTCATGGCCATGAAATTAACTATCTCAGGTGTGGTAAGTTCAGCAGCGCAGATAAAATCACCCTCATTTTCCCGGTCTTCATCATCAACCACGATCAGCAATTTTCCCCGGCGTATGTCTTCAATTGCTTCATCTATTGTATTAAAGGGACTTGTCTTTGATTTATATTTTGTCATTATTGAAAAAACCTGGTACTGTAATAATTACAGTGCAAAAGTATTATTTGTAAACTAAATTCCCTAAATAAAGCTTAAAAAAGCTTCAGGCGTTCATTCGCTGTTGTTTTGTTTTACAAGCCTGAGCTTTTTGCCGATATTCTCAAAAAAGTGCGTGTACGTTTCTCTGTTCATTATTGCTGCGTCACTTGTTGCCTTGTAAGTCAGGAATATCCCAACACCAATCAATATCACTGTTGATTCCCACATGCCCAGGGGAACGGGAGCTATTCCTTCCTTGGCAACTTTTTCCCCAAAGAGGGTCAATACATACCATATGACAAAAAATAGCACGGCAATTACCACAGGGGTTCCCAATCCTCCCTTTCGGATTATTGCTCCAAGTGGAGCCCCGATAAAGAAAAAGATAATACATGCCACGGCCAGGGTTATTTTCCTGTGCCACTCGGCCTTGAATTTAAGTATGTGCTTAAACTCACCATAACTTATATTGCTTTTTTCCTCGAGAAACTGCATGCCTGACCTGGCCTGGTTCAGTGCATGGCTTACTATCATCTGTTTTTGTATGGGCTCAAGGGAATTATAAAGGCTGTCCGCATTAAATACCAATTCTTTATTTTTACTTGTGTCCTTTTTGCCATCGGGGCGGTAGTAATTCCTGCGGGTGTAAATTTTTGATGTGGTATATTCACGCACATAATTTTCCTGTCGCGTCTCGAGTCTCTGGCTCAGGGAGTCGACAAAATATTCCAGCTGGGCCATATTCTGCATTGTCTGGTTTGATTTGAACAGGTTAAGGTCAGATCGTTCCAGGTCAAATCCACTGAGTTCTATTATCATTGTTTGTTCCCTGAAGCGGTCTGATCGGAAAGGGTATTTTTTCTGGGAGGCCGGTCTGTTCCTTTCTTCTATATCATTGTAGGCATGACCGTTATAAAGAGTGAATATCAGGCCCGACTCATCAGGTGTCATATTCATGTAGCCTGAGTCAGCCATCACCAGCGACTTGTTTCCCTCGGTGTCCCTGTGGTCATAGATAAGGATTTTTTCAAGCTTATTTGTCTCAGGATCTTTCTTCCCTATCTTAATACTGAATCCGTCGATGCCATTATAGAAAGTACCTGCCTGGATATTTAACTCCGGCCTTTTCATCTGTATATCATACATCAGGGTTTTTGCCTTCCTGTTTGCATATGGCACTACATTATTGGAGAAGAAAAAAGACCCGATGCTTAGCAGGACGATGAAGATTATCAGTGGCCTCATTATCCTCTGGAGTGATATGCCTGACGATTTTATTGCTGTGAGTTCAAAATTCTCACCCATATTGCCAAAGGTCATCAGCGCTGCCAGGAGTATTGCCAGTGGCAGGGCGTTTGGCACAAAGACGAGGGAGAAATTAAATATTAATTCAGTAAGCACATCCAGTTCGAGGCCCTTGCCTGCCAGGTCATCAATGTACATCCACAGGAATTGCAGCACAAATACAAAGAGTACAATGAAAAAGGTAAGTATTTGCGGCCCTAAAAAAGATTTAAAAACCAGCCAGTCTAATTTCTTTATCATAATGCTTCAACAGGGCTTCAAATCTACAAAATATAATTATAATTCAGGCTTCTATCGCTGAATGTAAAGAAGCATATAATTTTGCTTCATAAATCATGCCTGAAATTTGTATGGAATGATAGAATACCGGTATCAGAGTCCCAGTGCTCTTTTTAGTTCTGTTATCTGTGTATCCCAGAGATAGATAGCATCTTCTTTCTCATCTTCTTCTGCAAAATCCGTTATAAGCAGTGCCACGTCGCCTGTCAGTTCGTCTATATTCAGTTTAAACTCAAAAAATCTTTCTTCATCTTCTGCTGTTTCGGACCATTTGAAACGGACATTTTTATTTTCTCTCAGCTGGACAATTTTTGCTCTTTGTTCTGTATTATCCCATATAAAGATATATTCATCTCCATCGACCTGGACATCATCCGCGAACCATTCAGCAAGGCCTTCAGCGGTACTTAATCGTGGAAACAGCACTTTCGGTGAACTGTTAAGGGTATATTCGAGTTCATATTGCGATTTCATCGGGGTATTTTTTTGCCCATCTATAAATTGATCTTATGCAATATAGAAAAAATAATATAAATAAAAAACCATATTGATATATTGAAAGGATGTATTAACTTTGCCCCCGCAAATGCAGGGCAGATGGCATTTCTGCTAGTTGTCCGGAAATCGCGGCGAGATAGCTCAGATGGTCAGAGCGCATGATTCATAATCATGAGGTCCCGGGTTCAATTCCCGGTCTCGCTACAAGACTATAAAGCTCCGGAGCATTGCTCCGGAGTTTTTAATTTTCAGGCAGTATCAAGCTTGCTTGGAATCCTGCCTGAAAATTAAAAACTCAATGATTTGCTAAGCAAATCAGAGCTTTATAGTCTTGTTAAGCACCCCTGCGCGGAATCACGGCTCCCGTCAGGGAGACGTAATTCCCGCTTAGCAAGGACGCCCAATTTGGGCGTCCCTACGGTGCCATAATTCTTTAACCTTACTGGCAATTCACACTGCCCCACATTTTTCCCCGACAGTAAATTTTTATTAAATTGTACCTTAAATAATCATCATCATATAGTAGCCGCGAATTATGAAACAGGCACATTTCAGGTTTTACGAGGAGCTGAACGAATTACTTCCCGATGACAAAAGGAAAGTCTCTTTTCCCTATAAATTCACAGGTAAGCCCTCGGTCAAAGATACCATAGAGGCACTGGGTGTGCCCCACGTTGAGGTCGACCTCATCCTTGTAAACTCACAATAGGCGAATAAAACTGGCTGCAGCAGTAGAATAAAAATGGATTTATGGAACCGAGGAAACTGAGTTTGCTGAAAGCAAACGAAGGTGACTAGCTCGGCGAATCCCCGAGGACTCTGGGGTGAGTCAATAATGGAATGGTGCAGTGGGAATTCGCGAATACCGAGGACTAGGATCGAGATCATGATTCCGAATACTCGGGGAATAAACCGAACACCTTTTTGACTGTTTATAAATTATTTATTAACAATAAGGGTGCCCCAAAGTACTTCGTCTTTATAGTAAACCCTGATGAAATACATTCCTGGCTTCCAACCAGATGTATTTAGTACATATTTATTATCAATAATTGCTGGTATGTTCAGTTTCAGTAATTGACCTTGTGTGTAAACCTCAAGCTGCCATGCGTCATCTACATTATTAGTAACAGCATTCATGTTTTCATTAGAGACAATAGTTATTGTAGCCTGTTCAGTTGATGGATTTGGATAAATATCCAATGAAAATAACCCACGCATGCCACAATCAACATATTCAACTTCTTTCTTATTCCAATTTGTTGCAGTTCCGCAATCGTTATTCCCACGGACATGAAACAAATACGTACCTTCAGGTGGGAAACAATCTATAGTACCCCAGGTATCGTAAATTGTAAATTGGTCGTAAGTCTGGGTTTCACTCAGATTGGTTAGTTTTATATTGAAATAATTATAGGGATAATCAAATGTAAATGAAAACTCATTGCCAAAAAAATTGGTACATAAGTAACCGGGGCCATCAGCACATTCGAATTGAATTGATGCAGGATTAACATAAGGTTTATTTACCCAAACATACTTCTTGGAAGTAGTTGCAACCTCGCCACTTGGAGTTGTTATCTCAAGTCTTACCCAACCTTCTCCATCATTGCTTTTTGCCTTTACCCTGTAATCTGTAGTACCTGCACCACTAACATAATCTAATAGACTAGTATTCCTTGTCCATGAGTAAGTTGACCCAGTGATTGATGTGTTTGAAGTAAATGTCCTCTCTTGGTTTACACATAGCTCAGAAGATGAACCATCAATACCCGGAAATAGTTTATAGTACTTAATTTGTGAATTTTGGTAAAACGGGCATTGTGCAAGAGTATGTTTCACTAATGGCCCATTAGCCCATTTCGAAATAACAGAATCTTGATCTTCAGTCGTTACAGCTGAATGATCACGAGGGAAATATGAAACTCTTAGATGATTCACTACTGATTCAGTCTCCTCGTAACTTTTGTTTGCACCTAAATAATATTTTGTAACATTGTATATGGGGGCTCCATATATATCTACATCGTTTATCCAGCGCAGGTCTGATTGACCCATTCTTCCTTCGATATTATGCCAGGCATATCCATGACAATTATAATACTTAGTTGAATTTGCGAGGATCCTGCAATTATAACCATTTGTCCACCAGTCATTCCAATATGCAATTTCTTCTACATCATAGTCCTCATAAATCCAATACTTGAATTGTAGTGCATCTACAGTCACATCTTTTGGAGTCTGAACTGTAGTGCTTTGATAATCTTGTCCAAAAATGGGCATAATCCCCCATATAAAAAACAAAATTGGAATAGTAATATACTTATTCATAATATTTATTTTTTTGGTAATAATAAATTATAATTCTATTGAGTATTAATTTAATTTGCGACTTAAGAAGTTGAGTTTGATAATACTCTTTAAGTCATTTTCGCTTAATAACTATTTATAAAATCAATAGCCAAAGCATCAATTTCATTCATTATTTCTCGATCAGGTAGGAATACAGCTTTAATAAAAGAATCATAACGATAAGTATTATTCTTATACTTTTCTATAAACTTTTCGTATTTAACAAAATCTAATAACCTAGCCATAACAAGATAAGAAATCTGAATCTGAAAGATTGAATATTTGGCTTTTTGCTTTTGTTTTGCCTTTTGGTAGCTTTCAACTAATAGCTCCTTCAATTCAGACTGACTTAAGTTGATATGAAGACTATTTTGAGCCAACATAAACTCTAAGTAGAATATTCTGAATTTAAAACGTCCCTTCTCAAGGTTAGTTGACCTAAGTCCTACATCTTCGGGATTAATCTCATGGTAGAGCAGCAGTAGCTCTTTACCTGAATCCTTACGTTGGTAGAGTTCCTGAAATCCATTGAATTCTGTACTAACTTGTTCAAAACCTCGCTGCATATTGTTAAAGGCAGTCATAGTACAAAACAGAGGATAATCCAGACAGATTTTGGCTAAATCTTTTGTTGATAATTTAAGAATAATATCTTCCGGGATTTGACATATCTCAACCATTTCCATATGAGATTTCAGTGACTTCCATTTTTCACTTCCAGGTTTAACCGGATAGTCCCAGGTTATTTTAGATTCCTGGCCGGATAAGGAATAAAATGTTAATACAAAAAAAAGTGTTAGAATTTTTCTCATAACTACTCAAATTTAAATGCTAATTGATAAATATCAATACATCGTTTACATAAAATATCATAACATCGTTTACATCTAAGGAAGACCAAAATATCATAACATCGTTTACATAACGATCG
>JBNJHQ010000004.1:0-37209 GCA_051748705.1 Bacteroidota bacterium
CCGTCTGCAGGATTAAGGGGATAAAAGCCCATGGCTGAAAATACATACCATGCTGACATCTGCCCGCAATCTTCATTACCACACAGACCATCCTTACCGGAATGATACATCTCCGTCATTATCTTGCGTACCAGTTCTTCAGTACGATGAGCTTCACCCAGGCTACGGAATATGTAGGTGGTATGGTGACCCGGTTCATTACCGTGTGCATAAGCGCCTATCAGTCCGGAGATGTCAGAAGAAGCATTTTCTCCTGTAACTCCCTCCTCCTGGAGAAATAATGAATCAAGTTTCTGAAGCAGGCTATAGGGTCCACCCATCAATGATGCCAGCCCGTACAGGTCATGAGGCACAAACCAGGTGTATTGCCATGCATTACCTTCGGTATATTCATCCTGGCGGTGACTGGAATATAATGGATCAAAAGGGACTTTCCAGCTTCCGTCAGAGAGTCTTCCCCTCATAAAACCAGTTTCCTCATCAAAGATATTTTTGTAGTAGGTCGATCTCCTCATGTAATAGCTGTAATCCTCCTCTTTGCCAAGTAAATTGGCCATCTGGGCTATGCACCAGTCATCATAACAGTACTCAAGTGTTTTTGAGACGGATTCGTTTTCGAGATCTGCAGGAATGTAGCTGTACCTCCTGTAATAATCCAGGCCCTCATGATCGAGGTTTGATGAATGCCTGGCAGCTTCGTAAGCCAGCTCATAATCGAAGCCTTCCACTCCCTTCAGCATTGCATCGGCAATCACCGGCACCGCGTGGTATCCTATCATGGTATTGGTCTCATTGGCCATAAGCGACCAGACCGGAAGTTTGCCCTGCTGCCTGTAAATATTAAGCATAGCATTTATCATATCAGGCACCCTGCCTGGTTGCACTATGGTAAAAAGAGGATGTGCCGCCCTGAAGGTATCCCAGAGAGAAAAAACTGTGTAGTTAGTAAGCGAGTCAGAATGGTGAATTTCCAGGTCGGCGCCCCTGTAGCGGCCATCGTGATCAGAATATGTGTTAGGAGCAATTTTACTGTGATACAGGGCTGTATAGAATACTGTCAATGTTTCAGGGTCACCGGAAGATGCCTGTATAACAGATAATTCCCTGTTCCATTCATCATAGGCTGCTTTTCTTATCTCTTCAAATTCCCAGCCCTGTATTTCTGTTACAAGGTTATTCAAGGCCCCTTCTTCATCAACTGCTGACAGGCCGGTTTTGACGAGTATCTCCTCCCCCTTTTCGACATTGAATGAAAATATCATTCCAACACTACTGCCCTTTACCGAAGACCGGTCATTAAACAGACCATCCTTAACCCCCCTTACTTTCACCGGCTCTTTGGAAAACATACTTGCAAAATACTGGTATTGACGCTCGGCCCATCCCGTAGAGATCCTCATCCCCTTAAGCACCTCTCCATCAAAGTCAAGGGAGCAATCCACCGGGCTGTCCCAGTTGATAGCAAAACCCAGGTCAATGAGAACATTCATAATTCCATCATCATCTGCAATATATTTCTGCAGTCCCGCCCTGCGGGTAGCAGTAAGACAAACAGTCACACCATTATCCAGTTTCACTGAATAATAACCCGGTTCTGCTGATTCATCAGCATGATCAAAGACGGAGCGGTTTTCCTGGGCCACAGATGATCTGTCATCCGAATATCCTTCCCTGAAATCATTCATTGATGGCAGGAACACTATATCCACCAGGTCACCTATTCCTGTCCCCGACAGGTGCGTATGACCAAAGCCGGCTATTACGGTATCAGAATAATGATAGCCTGAGCACCAGTCCCATCCGTTTGTTCCGTTATCCGGGCTTAGCTGTACCATACCAAAAGGAAGGGTGGCCCCCGGGAATACATGCCCGTGATAGGCCGTACCTATGAATGGATCGACATATGCAACCGGATCAAGTCTTTCTGGTGTATTATGTTCCCTTTGCCCGGTACATGAAATAAGTAAAGCAAGCAGGGCAGCCGGAATTACATAAATATTTCTCATATCAGTTAATTTTATATAGAGTCTTAAGTATTTGTTCCCCTATGCCTATACGGTAACCTTCAGACATATAATAGATATTGCCTTCAGGGTCACTGTAGATAACAAAGGGTAGTTGAACGGGTGAAGCGGTCTCTCCCCTTACGGAGTTCAGTATTGCAAGGTCTTTATCAAAAGCGAACAGTGATTTTAGCGGTAAACCCTTAAACTGCCCGGGTTTATATGAGGCACTCTGAGCTGAGGGGTCAGATAAAAAGACGAGCTGGCAAGCAAGCTCATCGAGTTCCCCTTTTACCAGTGGCAGGTCATTCAGGATATGTTTGCTGGGTTCCCTGTTATGATCTATCCAAACAATAAGCAACCCCTGGTCAGCATATTCCAGGAGTTCTGCAGCGGTATCGTCAAACAGAAAAGCCTGGTCAAGGTCAATCTTTCCAAGTAACTCAAGGGCTTTCACCTCTTCCCTCAATTCAAAATGTAAAGTTTTCTTCTCTCCTGGCTCAAGATTAAAAAACCTTAGTGAACTCAATACTTCCGAGTCGCCTGTCCTGTTACCCGTCGCAAGCATATATTCTCCCGGGGGCAATGACAGGCAATCATCAAAATCTTTCACATTCCTGTTATATTCATAATCCAGTGTTATATACCTGCCCTCCTCAAATCTTGCAATGGTGAAGTGACGGTAATATTCAGCTGCGCTTTCAGGGGGTCCGTCGAAGGACAGCTTAAGACAGGCTCTCTGTATGTCTTTCGTCTTCTGCTCATTAATACTTACATCCTGCCATTTCTCATTTCTGAAAAACTGGGGTATGTTTGTTCCGGGCTCAAGCCTTGCAGGTATACCTAAGGTTCTGCAGCATGCCACAAAAAGTATTTTGTTTGAGAGTTCGTCGGCAAAACCCGTTCTCAGGACACCTTCGGGGCTAAGTGGAACCCTGTAATGGTTCATATCATCCTGCTGCCTAATATTAGAGGACAGCCAGCCGGCAATGATAGCTGGATCAGCAATGAAACTTTCTGTTTGAGCGCTGTCAAAATAATTCAGGATATATGATCTCCAGGCAGTAATTATTTCATGGGAGATTCGAGGGTTAAGAATATAATCAACAAAGAATGGTAATGGGTATTCATTCCCCTTATAATAATCCACCGTATGAAGAATATGATCCTCGAGTATGCCGGCTTTTGTATCCCTGAGGTCTTTTTCGGCCACTACTTCCAGCAATTCCAGCATTAACTCCCTGTATTTACCGGGCACTTTCTTCATAAGTGTTCTTATCTCGCTGTAATTGCCCATACTTTTGTCTATAAGGCTTTTCACCCGGGCCGTGTCCATATCCATTGAAAGGGCCAGATCAACCGCTTCCCTGTCATTCATCCAGGTGTTCATATAAGCATGTCTTATGCTGTCTTCCTTTTTCAATCTTTCGGCATTCTCCTGTTTCATATGCAGGGGGACGGTATCGGGAAAAGGAATATGTTTTACGGGCGGCTGCATATCAAATTCATAATAATCTTCAATATCCTCATGTGATCCGAGCTGCAATACCAGAGTGTCATTTTCTTCAACACTGATTTTTTCAAAAGCAAAATTGTCATCTTTGGAAGCCCATATCAACAGATCGCCCAGGCCTGTTTCGAACCTGCAAAAACCCTGATCATCGCTTTCCAGTTCTGCAAGCGGGTAAAATTCTGCAAAATTATATAATCGGGGTTCCACAATGGCTCCAACAGCTGCCTTCTTCTGGGCATCAAGCACCTTAATAAGGATTGTTTTAGTACGTGCATACTTCGCCAGTGTATTAATTTCTGCGTACTTATCCTTTTTCTTAATTATATTTTCATCACCCCGGTATAGTCCAAAAGCTAAGGTATGTGTAAGCATTGCCCGCCGCGACGGTTCTGTAAACCATCCCCTGTCCAGAACCGGTTCCGGTTCACATGCCCCGAGGTATTTCCATTCACCATCCACCCATACTTCCACCCAGGCATGGTTATCATCGCTGTGGGCCCACCTTGGGGTATAAATCTGTCGCGCAGGTATTCCTGCAGTCCGCAGGGCAGCAACGGTAAATGTAGATTCTTCACCGCACCTACCCCGGGCAGAAAGTACAGTTGCCATTGGGGCTGATGTTCTTATGTCGGCCGGCTGGTAGGCAACTTTTTCATGGCACCAGTGATTAATCTCAAGAGCAGCCTTTTCAATATTCCTAAGACCAGCTATGCGTTCATGAATTTCATCGAAACAGGCAAGCCTGAATGAATCCAGGTTCTCATTATTCACCCTGACAGGCAAAACGAAGTGAAGGAAAATATTTTCAGGTATAATTTTTCCCCAGTCTGTCTGTTCGCGTGCTTTTAGGGCAAGACTTGCATTATCAAGAAAAAAGCGGCCATCATAATCAGCAATATCGCTCAGGGGCATATAGGCAAACAGGAATTTCAGGGCCTCTGATTCAGCTGTGCTTATATCAGTATTAAGGATTGCAAAAAGGTCATTTCCATGTTTTGAAAAAAGTTCCTTTCTCTCCTGGAATTTTTCATTTACGCTGTTACGGTAAGCCTCATCTTCTATCAGGTGCTCATTATTAACACATGAAGCTGCTATAAAGAAGGTGGAGATCACGAGGGAAAATATTTTCAATTTCATGATGCAAAGCTAATTTATAATACTGTTCCACAGGACTTCTCAATTATGAGTTCCGGGCTGATCTTGACTGACCGCTTAAATTTACCTTTCCCGTTATTTTTTACTTCGGACCAGAGCATCTGTGATGTTTTAAGTGCCAGCTGGGTGTATTTCCTGTTTATCCTGGTAACGGGCGGATCCATCAGATTGAAGCCTACTCCTGCATCCATTGAAATGAGGGCAATATCACCCGGGATACGGATATTTTTTGTTTTCAAAAAAGACAGGAGGGGGTAAATGAATTCAGAATGTTTAACTATTAACATCTCTGATGCTTCCGGCGGTCTGAGGGCCCTGACAATTTCATTTGCATCATCAGGATCCATGTTACTGTTTCCTGCCAGGATATGTTTTGACAGCCTTATACCCGGGATCATTTTAGTTATGGTTTCGGTAAGTAAGCGGGTATTAACTATACAGTTCGTGCAGTTCTCCTGCTCAATAACAGATACACTTTTGTACCCGAGCCTGAGTATGTGTGCTGCCACCAGCCGGCATGCCTCTTCGGCATCACTGTAAATCTCATTTATCCTGTGCTTCATCAATTTTTTTTCAAGGACGACAAAGGGATAATGGCTTTCCTTAAGGTTCCTCACCGTCTCATCATCGGCAGCATCTCCATAGAGGATAAGACCACAGTAAAAATTTTTAAGTTCATTGATAAGATAACTGAATTTTTGCTCATTGTCATTCCTGGGTATCAGTGTAAAGGCCAGCCCTATACCAGAAAATGCCCGGTTCAGCAGAGGACTGATCTGGAAGACAAAGTGATTATCCAGGTCGGGCACTATCATAGCTACCATACTGACTGCAGATGATTCTACCACATTGCTCCTTATGGCGGTAATATCTTCAAAATAGCCCATCTGGCGAGCAACGAAAAGTACTTTTTCCTGGGTGTCAGGCTTTATTCCATACAGGGAAGCCTTATCGTTAAGCACCAGGGAAACGAGTGTGTTGGAAAAGCCACACTTTTTAGCAATGTCTTTAATTTTTACCCTTTTGCTCATTTCACCATATCTTATGTTTTATATGTAGCTGGATATTTTTTTCAGATTATAATTATTTCTTCTTTTTGGGCTTCTGATAGCCTCGCTGTTTAGCAGCTTCTTCAAGTCTTTGCTGGAATTTTGATTTTTTGGCCGGTTTCTTCTTATTCTCATTTAGTTTTCTAAGAACGGCCTCTTCATCAATAAAGCGCTTGGAGATCAGATTTTGTCCGAATGTAATAATGTTTGCCAGGAAATAATAATAAGTAAGGCCCGCTGAGAAATTATTCAAAATGAACATGAACATAAAGGGCATTATATAGGTCATCATTTTCATTCCGGGCATCTGCTCCTGGCCGCCTGATGTAGGGCTGTTAATCTTCATTGTAATAATGGTCGATATGGTCATAAGCAGGGTGAAAAGGCTTACATGATCTCCATAGAGAGGAATAGTGAAAGGAAGATCCAGTATTGAATCATATGTGGAAAGGTCATCGGCCCACAGGAAAGCTTCCTGTCGTAATTCGATAGACGTGGGGAAAAACCTGAACATGGCAAAGAGGATGGGCATCTGGAGCAACATGGGCAGGCAGCCTCCCATTGGGCTGACACCGGCCTTTTTATAGAGGTCCATGGTAGCCTGTTGCTTTTTCATTGCATCTTCCTTCTTGGGGAACTTTTTACCGATCTCATCAACCAGTGGTTTGAGCACTTTCATCTTGGCCTGTGACTGGTATGATTTAAAAGTCAGGGGGAAGAGTACAATCTTGATGATCAGCGTCAATATCAGAATGATAATACCGTAATTCCCTATAAACTGATTCAGCCAGCCAAATATCTGGACAATCACATATTTATTTATGAACTTAATAATATTCTTACCAAGCATTACCAGCTCTTCCAGTTCAAGATCATACTTCTTCAGTGTCTTGTAGTGGTTTGGACCGAAATAGAGGCTCATATCATATTCTACTTCCTGTCCCGGCTCAAAAGGTATACTCAGTTCCGAAGTACAGAATCGCAGATATTTACTGTCTTCAGGCATCATGGTATATGACATATAGCCGTTTGAAAAAGACTCTCCGGCAATAAGTACAGATGAAAAGAACTGGTCTTTGAAGGCAACCCACCTCAGGGGAGTTGCTATATCGGCTTCTTCAAAGTCTTTCTGTGATCTTTCCCGGAATCCGTCAACGTCATCCTGATAATGTTTATATTTAATATTGACATAGTTATTCTCGTTTTGTCTTCCCTTTTCCTGTTGCGGGATATATGCTTCCCAGTCAAAAGACAGCGAGTTTATATTTGAAGCCATTATATCAGACAAACCAATAAACCTGACATCAAAATCAACCATATAAAGGTCAGGCTCAAGGCTATAAACATATTCGATATACTGTTCTTCAGACACTTTGGCTCTGAATACCACACTGGCTTTTGAGCTTGTTGCATCAGTATATTCAGGGGTATTGACCGGCTCGAAGAACATCTTATCGGTTTCTATCCTTTTGTTATCCCGTGTAAAGAATTTGAAACCAAATACCGTTGAATCTCCATCAAATAAAACCAGGGGTTTATTGTCATATGTTTTATAGTCTTTCAGTGTGGCAGAGTATACGCGACCTCCCCTGGCAGAAATCTCAAGTATAAGCTTTTCGTTCTCAACAGTAAAAAATTCCTGCTCTCCCCTGTAAGCTTCGGAGAAGGCCCCGGCTGCCTGTTCACTCTGTATTATATCATCAGGCTGCCGTCCTGTCACTTCACTGCTTTGTTCCTGGAGCTGACGGTCCTGCACCTGTTCCGGTATCACGGTATCCTGTTCAATTACAGGTGTATCCGGTTGTATTATCCGGTTAATTTCATTTACCCTGTTGACTGCCTCAGGTGTTCCGGGTTTAAATTCAAGGGCCCTCAGGTACTGGAGCCGTGCCGACTCATAATCTCCTGCTTCATATAAAGAATCTGCAATTACGACTGCTGAGTCATAAGACTTCTGCAGTTTATTGCTGTTATATAAGCTGAATCCTATAAAAATAAGGAAGATAAGTACCAGTCCAATAATAGTATTTCTGTCCATTTAATACCAGTCTAGTTAATTTTTAGTATTCTTCAATTTTATTCTCAGTGCCGCAGCAGGCCTTCACAAATTCTACAAAGAGGGGATGTGGGTTAACAACGGTACTGCTGTATTCAGGATGAAACTGCACCCCAACGAACCATTTATGTTCGGGTATTTCAATTATTTCAACCAGTTCAGATCCGGGATTTATGCCGGTTGCTATCATACCTGCAGCAGCAAAATCATCAAGATATTTATTATTAAATTCGTATCTGTGCCGGTGTCGTTCGGTTATTTCTGTTTTCCCATAGGCCCTGTGTACCCTCGAGTCTTCGGCAAGCATGCATTTATATCCTCCCAGCCTCATTGTTCCGCCCTTATATGTTATGCTCTTTTGTTCCTCCATCAGATCGATTACGGGATACGGTGTTTTGGGGTTCATTTCCGTGGAGTCTGCCTTCTCAAAATTCAGGACATTCCTGGCAAATTCAATAACCGCACACTGCATACCCAGGCATACACCAAAGAAAGGGATATTGTTTAGCCTGGCATAGTTAACCGCCGCTACCTTGCCCTCTATACCTCTTGACCCGAAACCGGGGGCAACAAGTATACCGTCCAGATGCTCCAGCTGGGCTGACACGTTTTCCGGAATAATCTCTTCGGAGTGTATAAGCTGGAGGTCTACCTGGCATTCATTTGCAGCCCCGCCATGGGCGAATGATTCAGCTATCGATTTGTAGGCATCGGGCAACTCTACATACTTACCCACCAGGCCGATGGTAACCTTTGCTTTCGGATTTGATTGTTTTCTCAGAAAGTCACGCCATACTACCAGTGGTGGTTCTTCTCTCAGCTCAAGTTTCAGCCTGTTAAGCACTGTTTTATCGAGCCCCTCCTCCAGCATTTTTATTGGTACTTCATATATTGATGACACATCAACGGATTGCACAACCGACTGTTTATCAACGTTACAGAAGAGAGCCACCTTTTCCTTGACATCCTCTGTGAGTTCCATTTCAGTTCTCAAAACCAGCACATCAGGCTGTACTCCTGCTTCGAGCAGCGTTTTGACAGAATGCTGCGTTGGCTTGGTTTTATGCTCACCCGTGGCACTAAGGTAGGGTACCAGGGTAAGGTGAATGACCACGCAGTTATTCAGACCCTGCTCCCACTTCATCTGCCTGACAGCTTCAATATAAGGCAATGATTCAATATCACCCACGGTACCGCCAATTTCTGTTATTACTATTTCATACTCGCCACTTGTCCCGACAAGCTTGATACTTCGCTTAATTTCATCAGTAATATGAGGTATAACCTGTACTGTTTTTCCAAGATAATCGCCACGTCTCTCTTTCTCTATGACCGTTTTGTATATCCTTCCCGTTGTAACATTATTAGCCTGGGATGTATGTACATTAAGAAAGCGCTCATAATGTCCAAGGTCCAGGTCCGTTTCAGCACCATCTACAGTAACAAAGCATTCGCCATGCTCATAGGGATTAAGGGTACCCGGATCCACATTTATATAGGGATCGAGTTTTTGTATTGTTACATTATAACCCCTCGACTGCAGCAGCTTTGCCAGTGAAGATGATATTATTCCTTTTCCAAGAGATGAAGCTACCCCGCCGGTTACAAATACATATTTTACTTCTGCCAAAACAAAATATTTAGATATTACACATTATTCATAATTGATTCCCGACTCATCGATCAGCCTTATCTTCTCTTCCAGCAATTCAATTGATTTCCTGGCATTGTCAATTTTAGACTGCACCTCCTGGATCATTGATTCTGCATTACTGGACTTTGAAAAGAAGCCAATATTATTTTCCCACACCACTATATCGTTTTCGAGCTGTTTTATCCTGGTCAGGAATTTCTCCCTTTCGCCTCTGAGTTTTCTTGTAGCCTTTGGCGTTTCCTTGATATTTTCAAGCCTGGTCTGGTATTTTAGAATTGCTTTATCTTCTTCATCAATCTTCAGCCTGTCGAATTGTTTATTGAGGGCCGTCCTGTACCTGCCGGCTATCCTGTCTTTGTCCTTATAGGGTACAAAACCTATTTCGGCCCATCTTCTTTGAATATCCTTGAGCTTTTCAAAATCCTCATTTATATTTTCTCCTGGCTTGAAATTCTCCAGCTCTTCTATCAAGGCTTCCTTTTCTTTAAGGTTATCTTCAAAGGAGCTATCCAGTTCAGCAAAATGTTCTGATTTTCTTTCAAAGAAATGATCACATGCTTTTCTGAATCTCTTCCATAATTTGTCAGAATGTTTTCTTGGTACAGTTCCAACCTCTTTCCATTCTTTCTGAAGTTTAATCAGTGCTTCTGTTGCTTCTTTCCATTCAGTGCTATCCTTGAGTGTTTCCGCCTGAACGCAGAGATCGGTTTTTTTCTGGAGGTTAGCCATTTGCTGCTCCTTGTTTTCGGCATAAAAAGCTCTTTTCGCCTGGAAAAAAGCATCACAGGCTTCCCTGAACCTTTGATAAATGGCATTATTATGTTTCTTGGGTGCAAAGCCAATGGTACGCCATTCCTTTTGTATCTGTATCACTTCCCTGGCCTTGCTTTCCCAGTCCTTAAAGCTGTTTAATTCAAGGCTGTTGATTCCCTCCACTTTTTCGCAGAGTGCTGTTTTTGCTTCAAGGTTTTTCTTTTGCTCCTCTTTCTGCTTTTCAAAATACTCGTGGTGCCTCTTATTTATATTAGAGGTTGCCAGCTTAAATCGTTCCCATAATTCTGATCTCGATTCCCTTGGAACAGGACCTATCTCTCTCCACTGCTGATGATATTCCTGTAAGATCCTGAAGGCATTTACAGGGTTTGGGTCAAGCAGAAGTTCTTCCGCTTTTTCGCAAAGTTTGATTTTGCTCTCGAGGTTTTTCTTAAAATCAAGATCCCTGAGTTCCTTATTGATTTTGATAAAATCGTAAAAGATCTCAACATTGAGGTTGTAGGTCTCCCAGAGGTTCCTCAGTGAAGACTGGGGCACCATGCCAATTGAATGCCATTGAGCCTGTAGTTCCCTGAATTCCTGGAATGTTTTGTTTATGGATTCCTCCCTGTTAACCAGGTCCTTTATTTTGTCTATTATCTGATATTTCTTACTGAGATTTTCCTGCTTCTCTATCTCCAGCTGTTTATTATACTCTGTTTTCTTTCCCCTGAAACGGGCCAGCAGGTCTTTCATTTTAACCTCGAGCGGATCATCAGCAGGTTGATAATCCTCTATCCTCCCTCCTTCCTCAAGAAAAGTATGCTTTTTCTGATCGAGTTCTGCCTTGTACTTTTTATAAAATATGGTTTTTATCTTGTCAACATCATCGACTATCTCATTCAGAGGCCTGTTTTCAATAAGCAATTCCAGCGTTTCAACCAGCTCGGCTTTCGATCTTCCGCTATAGTCAACCTCCGGCAATTCTTCCAGTTCTGTTTCAGGATCCTGCTTTGTTTCATCCCCAGGTTCAGGAGCGTCATCACTGTCTCCCGTGGCTTCAGAAGCTTCAGGCGCCGGTGGCTCCTTTTCCTTATCCTCCCCCCCGGGCTCAATTGAAGCAGATTCAGTTTTTTTCTCCTCTTCAGCTGAGTTATCTCCTGGGTCTGAATCCTCTTTCTGAGCCCTGGAACTCATATCTTCATCAGCTGAAGGAGCCGCAGCATCGTCATTGTTTTCAACTTCATTATTTTCACCATTAGTTTCGGCAGACTTATCATCTGCATCGAATTGTTCATTATGAACAGGATCATCCGGATTTATAACAGTCATAACTAATCCTTTTATTTGAGCACTTTTACAGATCTAATAACAGCATAAATCTGCAACAAATCAAGGTTACGAAAATATCGAATAATTTAGAAAATCTCAAAGAATAACAATTATAATATTTAGTAACTGTAAGACAGCTATTTATAGACACAGACCAGTCATGAAAGCCATACAGGATACTGAAAAATCTAAAGAATTGGCAATAAAATTACTGTTTTCATGATTCATCTGATCTCCTGTTCTTCTCCAAAAGGTATTTGAATGGATAAACCAGGCGGTCTATCAGGCGCATATCTTCAGTAATAATCTCAGCTCTTCCTGACATACTCTGGCTAAAATCAAGTTGCTTCCCATAGAAAGTTGAAAGGCCATCAGGCAGCTCCACATCAAGCACATATAAATTATCCTGTGGCACAAGCGATCTTGATCTTACTATACCCCGCACCATTCCGTACTCAAGGTAAGGATAACTTTCAAGCTGAATGTTAACATCCTGTCCTACCCTTACCTTGCCGGATCCTGTCATTGGTATCTTTATGCGTGCAATAATTTCATTGTCCCCGCCCGGGACTACTGTCATCACGGTTTCTCCTTCCCGGACGGACTGGTTCTCTGACCAGAAAGAAGTAAAAGTGACTTTGCCCCTGGTTGGTGAGACAAGCAGGTAATTCTGGATCCACCAGTCGAATCTGGCCTTAAGCTTCAGTAGCTGGTCTTCCATTGCAGATTTGAATTTCTGTCTTTCCTCATCGCGAAAGGCGAGCAGATCCTGCAGTTCCTGTTTTTTTGAAGCCAGGTCTATTTGTCTTGATGCGGCTTCCAGACGTACCTGCACAAGTTCAATCCGGGTTGAGTAATAATTTTGCTTTGAATTTTCGAGTTCAGCATCCGGAAGTATGTCCTGTTGATTAAGAAGAGAGTCTCTCAGGTATTTTTTCTTTTCCACTTCCAAATTCGAATAGCTGATCTGTTCCTTGTGCTTTAGCTGCCGGATATAATCCTCAATACTTTTCACTTCGTCCCGGACAGCTTCGATCTTTTTCCCGTAATAATCAATTTGAACATGATTGAAATAGTCAAAAAATGTTTTCCTGAATGCTGAATACTGGTCCTGTATTTCCCCCAGCACAGGGTTACCAGGCAGGTTGAACTCATGTTCAATCATTGATGAAGGCAGTTCATCTGACTTAACGGTATCGAGCATTGCACTGAGCCATTTAATGCTTTCATAGGAAGCAGTAGTTTCCATAATACCCAGTATTGACCCGGAAGAAACAATATCTCCGTCATCAACAAAGAGCTCTTCAATGCTGCCGGATACTCTGGCCACGATATTTGCCGGAGGATTTTCAGTTGTAATAACAGCTTCGGCCCTTATTATGTAGGGGTATTTAATGAAGTACGACAGTAATAAAAGCAAGACAATAACTATTGTTACTATTACTGTTCCCCTGCGTACCAGTGAGGCCGGAGGTGTATTCATTATATCCTCAACGGTCTGTGAATATCTTATTTCCTGAGTTTGCTTTTTCATAATGATCAGTTACCAAGCTCGAGCTGTTCTCTTATCAGGTTGAAATACATACCCTTCTTTTCAATAAGGTCCTCGTGTGTTCCACTCTCAATCATACGTCCCCTGTCAATTACGACAATATTATCTGCCTGACGCACTGTACTCAGCCTGTGCGCAATAATTACCACGGTTCTGCCAGGGTAAAAATCATTGAGATTTGAAACTATTTGTTTTTCATTGGATGCGTCGAGAGAATTTGTGGCCTCATCGAAGAACAGGTATTCAGGGTTTTTATAGACCGCCCTGGCTATTAATATTCTCTGCTTCTGTCCCTGCGAAAGGCCCTGCCCGTTATGACCTATCCTTGTATTTATTCCCAGGGGCAAAGTATCGATAAAGCTACTGATATTTGCTATTGTAGTGGCTCTAATCAGTCTATCCTTATCAATTGTTTCCACCCCGGGGGCAATATTGTTGGCTATGGTATCAGGAAAAATATATCCATCCTGCATAACAACTCCCACCTTGCTCCTCCAGACTTTGAGGCTGAGGTTTCGCAGGTTGGTGTCACCTATCATCACATCTCCCTCCACCGGTACGTAAAAACCAAGCATCAGTTTCAAAAGGGTTGTTTTTCCGCTTCCGCTGGTTCCAACTATGGCAGTGATCTTTTTCCCGGGAATAACAATATCGATATCCTTCAGGACGAATGGTGACCGGGGGCCTTCATACTGAAAAGAAAGGCCATTAATAAAAATACTTCTGTTTGCCGGGAGGTCTTTTACTTTCATATCGGTAACTGACTCCTCGGTCTCACTGGCCTGTACCTCCGACAACCTGTCAAGGCTCAGTCTTGCGTCCTGGGCTGTCCTGAAAAACACAACCATCTGGTTTACAGGGATATTCAGTTGCCCTATTATAAACTGAACGGCGAGCATCATACCAAGTGTCATGCTGCCTGACAAGACAGCCAGTGCAGCTATGATTGTGATCAGCACATTGGATACCTCATTTATCAGTTTCCCGCCTGCAAGCTGGTACTGGGACAGGCTCATTGCTTTAACCCTTGTTTTGAAGAGGGAAGCCTGGAGGTTTTCCCAGTCCCATCTTTTACTGGTTTCACTCTGGGTAAGTTTGATTTCCTGCATGCCCGTGATTATTTCAATCAGCTTGGCATTATTATCGGATAACTGTTTGAACCTACGGTGATCAAGTTTGGCCCTGGGCTTCATAAAAAAGGTCACCCACCCAATATACAGAAGCGTTCCTGCTATGAAAACGAGCAAAATATTAAGATTGTATATTGCCAGCACTATGCCGAATACCAGGAGGTTGACAAATGAAAACAAAACACTCAGGGACGTATTGCTCAGGAAAGATTCTATGCGCTGGTTATCTTCAATCCGCTGGAGTATATCACCACTTAACTTTTTATCAAAATAAGAAATGGGCAGGGCCATCATTTTATGCAAAAATCCGGAGACGACTGCCACATTCACCCTTGTGCTTATATGCAGTAATAACCACCCCCTTACAAATTCAACTGTCATTCTTCCGATAACAAGAGCCAGTTGTGCAAAGAGCACAAGGTAAATGAACCCCAGGTCCCTCGTGTTTATCCCAATATCTATAACAGCCTGGGTGAGAAAGGGAAATATTAGCTGTATAATGCTGCCTATAAGTAAGCCAAGGAATATCTGGAAGAAATACTTCCTGTATAGCTTAATATACTTGAAAAGAAAAGCGAAACCGGACTTCCCCCCTTCATTCTCTTCCTGTTCATAAAATGACGGTGTGGGCTGGAGAATCATTACAAGACCAACTTTTTCACCGTCAATCGTGGTCATTGCCCAGTTCTTTTCAAACTCATCCCTTGTATATTTTACAAGGCCCCGGGCAGGGTCAGCAACATAGACTATCCCTTTTTTTATCTTATATACCACGATAAAATGCTTTTGTCTCCAGTGGACAATACATGGCAGGGGGGTATCTTCAGCAAGCCTTGAAAAGGGAATCCGCACACCCAGGGTCCTCAAACCGAGCGATTCGGCTGCTTCCGAGATACCGAGAAAGGAGACTCCTTCACGGGTAATATAGGAGCGTTCCCTTAAATCGGGGAGACTGAATTTCTTACCGTGAAAACGTGCAATCATCTGAAGGCAGGCGGGGCCACAGTCCATTGCATCTGCTTGCCTTTCGAAGGGGAATGACATAACTATTCGTGCTTAAAGCATGTAAATATATTTATAATTTAATTCTATTCAAATACGATGGCCCCGTGCTTAATGCTGTGGAATCATTCAGTTAATTATACCGGAAATACTATATTTGCCACAAATAATGAAATGATGTGTTAAAAAAACACTCAGATAAAAAATTAATAGAGGGAATACGAAAGGGGGATCAGAATTCTATTAACTACCTCTATGACACATTTTTCGATACCATTAACTCATATATAGTAAAAAATACAGGTACGGAGGATGATGCCTATGATATATTCCAGGATGCGATGATGGTAATCTTCAAAAAGATACAGCAGAACAACCTGGATGAATCAACGGATGTAAAAGGATATCTTTTTGGTGTTGCCCGCAATTTATGGCATGAACATCTGAGGAAGGAAAAGAAGAAGGTGGATCTGGACCCTGATGTGAGCGATGAATTTGATCCTTCAAGCCTGCTTGATACTCCCCTGGAGCAAATAGTGCAGAGATCATTCCTTGTTCTCAAGCCGGAATGCAGGGAAGTGCTCAATATGCTAATCAAAGGAGCTGACTATAAAGAGATCGCAAAAACCATGAATTATAAATCGGAAGATTATGCCCGAAGGAAAAAGTATCTCTGCAAAGAAGCGCTCATTAAAATAATCAAAGCTGATCCTGAATTCAGTGATTATTCTTTTACTGACCTGTAATAATACCGTATTAAAAGGTAGGCGATTGCCAGAACCATTATTATTAGAATGTATCTCTTCACAGGTAAATAAACAGCATCATCATCGCCTATAATAACCATGGTACTCCAGAAATAGGGATGTGATCGCATCTGGTCAGCACTGGAGAGGTAGTCCATTCTCGCTTTCCTGAGGGATCTGCTCTTCGTATGCCCCCGTTTCAGGTATAAATAGAAATTTTTTACCATTTCACTGCCCGACATGTCATCCACTTCCCAGAGTGACATAATCACACTCGGGCTTCCTGAGTAGAAGAAGCCTCTTGCCAGGCTCATTACACCCTCACCTGATTGCAGGAAGCCGCTGCCTGTGTTACAGGAACTAAGGAACACCATCTTTGATCTGAATGGTATATTATAAACCTCGAAAGTATTAAGCATGCCATCTTCAACAGTATCGGCCTTCATATCGAATATCATTTTTGAATACATTGGCTCACGATCATTTAAAAGGGTGTGCATCGAAAGGTGTATGATATCACCTTTGAGAACATTATTCTTGAATGCACTTTCAGTGGCCCGGTCATCAATGAACAGGTCTCCACCAAGTAATTTATTGATATAGATTGCTTCCTCACGAGCACCGGGTATATTGCCAAGGCTGTCACGAAACGACTGCCTGGTCATCATGAGCTCATTGACATCCATGTTACTACTGTATTCCGGGGCAAAGACAAGTGTGCGGTTTTTAATGCTCCTTCCGTATGATATTTTTTCTGACAGCAGGGTGGCTGAGTATTCGTATACTATATTGTATTCGTTCAGCAGGTAGGACAGCTCCCTGTAATTTACCTCGTCATAGTCGGGCATTTCAGAGATCAGTGATTCAAAAGGGATGTATGAAAGAATATCATCAGCTGAAATAATCAACCTGTCAGAAACCAGGTAATCCTCCACCGGCAACACCAGTCTCTTGTACAATTCTGAAGCAAGGCTGATAAATTGCCGGTACTGGGAAACTGACCCTTTTACAATGGAAGGCTCTATAAGTATATTCCTGAAATCAAGGAGCATTCCTCTTAAATCATCCTTACTGCTCACGGTCTTAACCTCAAATACCCGGTCATTTATAAGAAAAATATACAGCAGGCTGTCAGACAGGTAATACTCAATAAAGTTGCCATCTTTTCCTACCCTTTCCCTGATTTCTTCTATACTGCTTATTTCAGAATTGTGTTTAAGGTTAAAGTAGCGCGGATAATCTTTTTCAAAAATTCGTATAAGTGAGTCATGACGTGCCCCGGTTTTCAAGCTGAGCTGGCGGTAATGATTTATTAAATCATAATCAGGTTCCTGTTTTGCAGACTCATTATAAATCACTTCGTTATAATCCCTGAGATCTGCCATCAGTTCTCTTTCGAGACCGGCAAGATCAGGGGGCAGGTGGTAATCCAGGGCCCTGTTGTTCCTTGTTGCCAGCAGCAGGCCGGCTGCCCTTGATTTCTCCGAAACTGCGAAGGCGCTCTCAGCATAAACAGGATCGCCCGTTAGCTCGAATAAACTATGCAAAATTGAAAGTGACAGATCATAAGCTTCAAAAAAATTACCGGAAACCCTGCTGCTGCTTTCATATTCCTTTACCCTTATCCTGGTATCTTCAATTAAGGCTACAGTCTTTTCTGCAGCAGACAAAGCCTCCTTCAGTATCTTCATATCACTTTCTGCCCCGGGCATACCTATGAGTATCCTGCTTTTATAGAGGTGGGCCGCTGTCCTTATCCTTGATGACATTATCAAAGAATCCCCGATAAGCAAATTGATATATTCAAGGGCTTCACTATTTCTCCCGGTTTCATACATCAGCCTTGCATGATAGAGGTATGCCTCCCCTTTCACCCTACGGTCGTGTTCATTATTTCCTGCATATATAAGTGCCTGTTTTAACACTTTATCTAACTGTGTGTAATCGTCTGTTTCCTGGAGAAGGAAATAGGCATAATTCAGAAGCTGGATAATATGGTCGCGGCTGTTTGTCCCATAAGCCTTCTCAGCTTCATCAACCGATAAGAGCAAATATTTCCTGGCCCCCTCCAGGTCATCAATTTCCGACAGCAGCCGGGAATAATTATCATAAAGTGAATAGAGGATCCTGCCCTTATAATGTGTGGATTCTACCAGGTCAATTGCTTTCTTAAAATAGTATTCTGATTCTTCGATGTTCTGCAGTTCAAAATTAGATGCTGCCAGTGATACATATGATCTCAATATATCCGCTATATCAATAGTTTCAGTCCTGGACTGGAGTGAATAAGCAAGTTCAAAATTGCGCTTTGCCCGGTTGAAATCAAAGATATTCATATAGGACACACCGGTATTGAAATATAAATTAAGCAGGTTTATATTATCTGTGAGATCCGGGTATGCCTCCGCAAGGTTTATCCCCCTTAGCGATACAGAAAGGGCCCTTTCATACATGCTCATATCAATATATACTGCAGAAAGGTTGACAAGTGTCTTTAGCAATAAGGGAGAAGTCGGCCCAAAGAGTTCTTCCCTTGTGGCAACAGCCAGTTCGAGGTTCTCCCTTGCCTGCTCCGGCTGCCCGCTATGATAATATGACAGTCCCAGATTTGTTCTTGCTTTGGTGTAAATATCATCAATACTGTCTTTTGCCAGCCTGAAGCGTATAGATTTTTGTAACAATCCTTTTGATTCATCGTATGAATCTGTAAGATATTTATATGTCCCGGCATAATAGTAACAATCGGATAAGAGGATAGTGTCACGTGTATCATGGGTGGCAAGGTAATCCAGTATCCATTCATAGTATTCGCCGGCTGCGGGATTACTCTCCTGCATGGCAAGTTTAAAAGCGTCAAGCTTGTTGATCAGGGTGGAATCACCGGTAAGCGGTAAAGTATGATCGCCGGCATATAAAGGGGGAAAATAAGAAAAGAGAAAAACTGATAAAATTAATATGCACCTGCAGATTATGCCCATCTGTAATAATATTATGCTTCAAGCATCCAAATATCAGTATAAGAACTTAAAAAGCAAAATAAAAATCACTATGCATATCCTTGTATACCTGTATTTTATAAAAAATGTAAAAAAAAAGTCACTTTTTTTATGTCACAAAAAGGTTAAAAATGACATGTATATATGTAAAGCAAATTTTAACCCGATTAATTAAAAGTGTAACCAAAAAATTTAAACGATGAAAACTTTAAACCAGGAAAACTTTGAAAATTTCAGTGACTTTTTACTTTCAGACGAAGAAATGATCCTCGTACGTGGCGGAGACGGTGAAGAAAAAGGTATGACAGTACCCCCGGTCACAGACCCTGAAATATAGAAGCAGGCAATCCAGACGAAATACAGCGATCTGTAAAATATTTTAACCGTATTGAGCGGTGCCGTATGCTTATTGCGAAAGCTGCGGTGTGTAAAGGCACGCGAAATATGTCATATTAAGTTAGATGACATATAAGAAATGCTACGAAGCACGGTTGGCGTATACCCACCGGGTGTGCACACGGAGCAACTGCGGGGCAGGCAGAAATGGTATTTTCCATAATCAGGCCTGCAGCATGACGGCCAGTAATGGCCAGGTAGTGAAATAGTAATATATTATCCAGATGAAATATAATAAATCATGAAAAAAATTGAGTTCAACCGCTTTCTCGAAAGGTACCTCGAGGGAAAAATGCAAAGCGCCGAGAAGAAATGGTTTGAGGCTGAGCTGGAAGGTAATCCGGGACTTAAGAAGGAGCTCGAATTGCGCAAAAAGGTCATTAAGCATCTTGAAAACCAGGATGCAATTGCATTCAGGCAAAGCCTTATGAGTGCCGAGGCAAGGCACAGAAAAGACAGGGCAAAACGAAAGGCAGCTTCCAAACACGTCATTCAGTATGCAGCTGTATTCGCTGGTCTCATTATTATTGCAAGCCTGGGTCTTTTTACCCTGAGAAACAATATTGATGCAGATATTGCATCAAAGTATTCACCGGAGTATGTCCCTCTTTCAGTCTCACGTACATCGTCTGCAATGATTGATGAGGCATATTCAATGGCCACAGAGTATTATAATTCAGGAAACTATGCTGAAGCAATAAAATGGTTCAACAGGATAGTGGATGCTGATATGCAGGTTGAATTTCTGAAGGGATCATCACATATGCAGATCAGCCAGTATAATGAAGCCATTGGCTCCTTCAGCAAAGTAGTTGAGGACAATGATAACCTCTTTATTGAAGATGCCCGGTTTTACCTTGCCGTATGCTATCTGCAGACAGGAGAAAAAGAAAGCTCGAGGCACTTGCTTGAGGCTATCACCAGGTCTGAAAACAGGCATAAGAAGGATGCAAGGAAACTTTTGAAAAAGATTGACTAAGAGGAATAGTACAAAAGCGGGAGATTTACATGACTTTTGGGAGAAATACGGAAAAGGTGTCACATACAGTTGACAAAGGGAAACCAGGTGAAAAATCTCATATTCAGCAAAACGATATGCTTACTACTCCATCCATACTGACAGGATTGTCTCATGAAGTGCGAACATACATGAACTCGATTGTTGCATTCACTTTCCTGAGCAATAATGATAACTGCACGGATGAACAGAGGAATGAGTACAACAGGCATATCATGAAATCATGCGACCAGTTAATCACATTATTTGACAATTTCCTTGATTCAGCACTGATCGATTCCGACATCCCAAGATCCACATATACAAAGTGCAAGCTTAATACCTTACTGGAAGATCTTCTAGATGATATAAATAGTTCCATCAGCAGGTTTGATAAAAAGAAGGTTACACTACTGCTGGATGAGAGATCCGGAGGTGACTCATTATATATTGATAAGGAGAAAATTAATCGGGTTTTAAAAAATCTCTTTTTCAATGCTTTTGAGAACACTGACGCGGGTTATATCAGGATGGGTTACAGGAAACAAAAAAACAGGGTTGATTTTTACATCATTGATTCGGGTAATGGTTACACAAAGAATCAACAACTGCTTGCCTGTGACAATTTTGAGGAGGAACTGGTGCAAAGCCAGAATACTTTTAACACTGTTTCATTCATACTATCTCGCAAGCTTATCGAGAGTATGAATGGTGAATTATGGATACGACCCAATGGCGTTCACGGAACTGCTATGTATTTCTCGGTTCCCGAACCCAGGGTAATGAAAGAAGGAACATCTGAACATATTTCATCCAGAATCGCAATCTGATAATTATCAGAATTCTTTCTCACCTGTTTTTCAATGTCTGCCAAGAAAATGGGTAAAAGGGCACCTTTAAAGAAGGTGCTCTTTCTTTTTTTCATTCTGCAATTTTAAGTATCCGTATTTCAGTCCTCCTGTTCCGACGCATACTCTCCTCGCTGTCGTTATCATTAAGAGGCATTTCCTCACCATATCCCTTATACCGGAGACGGTCAGCGCTTATACCCTTATCAATAAGATAGTCCCTGACAACAAGTGCCCTTTTTTCCGAAAGAACAATGTTGTGCTCATCACTGCCCGTAGAATCAGTATGCCCGCCTATCTCAACAGTCAGCCCGGGATTGGCTTTTAGCAGATTGAACAGCTTTTCCAGTTCAGGCATTGACTCTTCCCTTAGCTCCCATGAATCAAAAGAGAAGAACACATTATGCAGGTTCATTTGCTCACCAACCATAATGGGACTTAATAATATGGTTTTTTGATAAGGCTCAAGCGAGCTATGCTCACCTTCAAGCATGAAATTCTCAGAATAGAAAAGATAGCCTTCGCTGCTTACATTGATACCATAGTTATGTCCAGTAGGCAGGCAAACGAGGAAATCACCCCGTTGATCTGTGTGCGATTGAATTACTGTTCTTTTTGTGCTCAGGTTTATCAACTCATAGCTGGCTTTAAGTTGTCTTCCCGTTTTCTTGTCCATTACCCTGCCTTTAAGATAGGAAACTGGATCGGGCCGGAGTGCTTCAGGCATTTCAAAAAAATAAAGATCCCTGCCTTTGAGGGGATTGATCCTGGAAGAAAAATATGCAAGCTTACCCGAGGAAGAAATTATCATCCCTATCTCATCGGTCTGGGTATTTATCGGGTAGCCAAGATTCTCAGGTTCTGTCCATGTACTGTCGGGCTTCATCCGCGACATAAATATATCAAATCCTCCCATGCATGGACGGCCATTGGAAGAAAAGTAAAGTGTTTTACCATCAAAATGAATAAAAGGAGACATCTCATCTCCAGGGGTGTTAATTACATTTCCCAGATTAAGGGGCTCTGACCAGCGGCCATCCTTAACCTGCCTGCTTACCCATATATCCATTCCCCCGTATCCTCCGGGCCTGTTACTTACAAAGAAGAGCATGGAGCCGTCGGCGGAAAGTGATGGTTGTGATTCCCAGTACCTGGTGTTGACCGGCCCTCCAATATTTATCCCTTTCTTCCACCCGCTTTCAGATCTGGCTGAATAATAAATATCACAGCCTCCCTTACCATCTTCCCGGTTACAGGCTGTGAAATACATATAATTACCGGATGCTTCCAGCGTTTGTGCACCCTCGTTGAATACAGTATTCAGTGGTGCTCCGGCATTCCTGGCCTCAGTCCACTCACCTTCAATATTGTAACTGTAATAAAAATCTTCCTGCATGCCGCTGCCCATATTATTCCGGCTGCGTGAACTTTTCTGCCTGGTAAAAAGTAACATATTATTATCCGCTGTTATAGCCGGCCAGTATTCATCATCAGCAGTATTAATTGCATCACCCATGTTCACCGGGTTAAAATCTACAGGGTTCAATATTGCCTCCAGTGCAAACTCACAATCCATTAAATATTTCCTTGCCTTTCCTGCATTAACTGAATTTTCACCTCCCAGTTGCAGGTATAATTCAAATTTGCTTTTTGCATCCGAATAATTCCCTAACAGGAAATGTACCTCCCCGTATTCATACCATGCCGGCACAAAAAATACTGAATCAATACGCATAGCCTGCCGGTATGCATACGCAGATTGCTCATAATCAAGTATGTCCTTTGATAACTCGGCCAGGAGAATATAAGCTTCAATAAAGCCGGGATCAATCTCAACTGCTTCACGAAGATGCTGTTCAGCTGACCTGTAATCCAGGAAAGAATAAGCTTCCCTGCCAAAGTTATATGCTTTCAATGCCTTGTTTGACCTGGTATGAAGCTCCTGTGACATCAGGTTATGTGGCTGGATAATAAGTAATCCCAGGAATAAGACCCTAAGAAAGCATCTTAAGGTATACCCATGAATTTGTGACTTTGTAATGATATTGACCATCCAGTATGCTTTTTAACGTATTCAACCACTTGAGGCATTATCTTCTTATAGCTGCTCCATTCGGGCTGAAGGTACAATTTACATACAGGGTTTACTTTTTCCCTGTATTTTTCAGCCCAGTTAAAATCATCCTCACTTTCAATTATTACCTTCAATTCTCCTGCCAGACTGCAAATATCTCCGGTTGGTGGAAGATTTTTTTTCGGAGAAAGGCATATCCAGTCCCATATACCTGTCAATTCATGAGAACCTGAAGTTTCCAGATATGTTTTTATATTCAATGCTTTTAACTCCCTGCAGAGGGGGTCCAGGTTATACATCAATGGTTCACCACCTGTTATAACAACTGAATCAGCACCTGAATCCCTTACAGCATAAATAATTGAATTTATATGGGTCATCTCCCATTGGGCGGGATCCCAGGCAAATTTCGTATCGCACCAGCTGCACCCTACATCACAACCACCGATGCGTAAAAAAAATGCAGCCTTACCGGTATGGAAGCCTTCCCCCTGTATTGAATAGAACTGTTCAACCAGTGGAAGATAAATACCTGTATCCTTTGATTCACTACTCATTATGTTCTATTCTATATCTGCCAGCCTGATCCTGTATATCGCCTGGGGAACTGAACTTTTCTCCGAGGCAAGGTAAATATAATCTCCTTTAACAAAAACTGATTCCACCTGTGTGGATCCTAATTCAGGCAATACATACCTGGTATATTCCCCGGAGAAACCCGGTTCACCGCTCACTGTAAAATGCAAAAGATAAGTTTCTTTTTTATGGTAACCACATAGAAACAGCGAATTACCGCCGGTATAATAATATGCACCCGTAACCAGGAAACCCGCATTAAATGAATCTGCAGGAGATAGGTAATTATAAGTATTTTCCCTGACATGGTACATCCTGGTTATCATGTCCTTCCTGTTTTTAGAAAACAAAAATATCCCCCCCGATGTAACCGTCATGGCCTCACAATCCCATTCATTTTCACTTTTGGGGGTCGCTTCTTTCTCCTGTGCAAGATATTCCATCCCGGTAACCGCTACAGGGGGTTCAGGGTAATCCAGACTATCAACTTTTATCCTGTAGATGGCAAGATCTGTTCTTAGTCCCCTGTTATTTCCAAAATCACCTATATATAAATAACCCTGATACACTGAAAGTTCCTCCCAGTCCCTGTTCCTAAGGTTTCGAAACCTGTATTTTTCTTTTAACTCACCTGTCTCCGGATCAAGCTTAAAAATATAAGCACCGTTCCCTCCGTCATTAAGTGCATAGATATAATTATCATAATAGCACATTCCTGATATTTCGGCAAGCAGGGGACTAATAAAAAAATAAGAATCCAGATTAAGAATCCTGTCATCCTGTGACTGCAGCCTGGTATTTACTGACAGCAGGAATATTAAATACATGAATGGCAGACATATAGCTCTTGTTCTCATCTCCTGCTAGCGAACCCCGAGGACTTCTTTTATTTTCCTGGAATAATCCGTATTATCAAAGAAACCTGTAAAATTCTCAGCACCCGGACCAAAGGCAAAAACAGGGACTATAACCCCTGTGTGGCCTCTTGTTGCAAAGCTGGCTTTCACTGACTTATCTTCCAGGTTACCGCCGGGGAGTGCCATACCGCCTGTCTCATGATCAGCTGTAACAATAACCAGGGTATTCTTGGCAAGTTTTGCAAATTGCAGTGCCACACCTACGGCCAGGTCAAAATCAAATGTTTCTTCCAGAATATACTGGGGATCATTAGCATGGCCCCCCCAGTCGATCTGGGAACCTTCAACCATAAGAAAAAAACCATTGGGGTTTTTCACAAGTACTTCAATTGCTACATTGGTAGCTTCAGCCAGTGCATAATCCCTTCCGTCTGAGTATCTTGACATATGCCCCTCTGAAAGTAAGCCCGCCACCTTATCAGAATTAACCTGCTTAAGATCCTTCATTGTATAAACAACCTCATAACCATCATTCTCAAGGACTTTAACAAGATCACGCTGATCTCTGCGCTGAACAAAATTGTCCTTACCACCTCCGATAAATACTTCAGGCTGGTTTCTGACATAATCAAGGGCAATACCTTCATAATCATTCCTGCTAATATTATGAGCAACAAAGGATGCAGGTGTAGCATGAGTAACAGCACTGGTGCTTACCACACCGTAAGCCATCTTTTTTTTGTCTCTCAACTCTTCAGTTATGAGCTTTACATCGGTACTGTCAGGCCCTTTGCCGATCATCCCATTTCGTGTTTTCTTTCCTGAAGAAATTGCTGTACCGCTGGCAGCTGAATCGGTAATATAATTATCATAGGACTGTGTTGTGGCAAAACCAATATGCCTGGTGGTGGTCATATTGAGGGCATTCCCGCTGATGGTCATTGCACCTGACACCTGGCTTATCCCCATACCATCACCAATCAGCAATATTACATTTTTCGGTTTTGTTGAGCCACTTGCAAATTCATACTGATTTCTGACTGCGCATGAAGAAACGGCAAAGCCGGTGACAACCAACAAAATTGTCAATACCAGCCTGCTTATTATTTTTTTATTATTCATCATTGGTAGTTTCTTTAAAAAGTTTCTCATATTCCCTGGTTTTGGATAATGCAATCCACTCACCGGGTATAATATACCAGTTACTGTCTGTTTCGATTACCGGATCTTCATTTTCCTCAAACCATTTAATCATATAATAGCGCAGGTCTTTATCGGTAGATTCCAGAAGCCTGCTGTCGAGCTCATCATTTTCAAGGGAGCAGGCATGTTCCAGGTGCCCCCCTCCCCCGCTTCCCCGGTACGAATTCAGGGCCACCCTGTATTTTTTATCGGCTTCAAAAGGTCTCCCGTCCGAGAAAGCCCTGATATTTATTTTGTTGCCATCGGGCTTACTAACATCAACAGTATAATCAATTCCTGCCGCCGAATCGAAGTTATAGGTCCTGTTACTAAAAGTGTAAGCCCTGTCGGTGACTTCTGTTTTGAAAAGATTATCACCCGGGCCTGTCATTGTATCAAACCATTGAGCATAAGAATATTCAAGGTAACGGTCAATCTCATCACCTTTCATTTCCATGGTATAAAGCATGTTTTCATAGCGGTAAAGGTCAAACATATCCGACACGGTAACCTGGCCTTCTTCGAGTGTAACATCATAGGACAATGGTGCTGCAAAAGATATATCAGCCCCGCTTATCTGCAGCTGCACTCTGTGGATCAGGTCCATGAATCCCGAATCACCGAAATATGCTTCCCTTGTAGTGATCCTTTTATCTAAATGGCCGATCGTACGGCTTACATAGTCCTTGATAAGCCCGTACTCTTCATCAAAATGTTCCATGAAACTGCCGCTTGCTTCCTGGCTGTTCATGTTAAGCAGTTCTCCGCTTATGGATACAATTCTCTTTTTTCTTTTTCCTTCAAGGACAAGTTCTGCAACTCCGAGATAGCCTGCCCGGCTTCCTGCATCGAGTATCAGGACTGAATCACCGGCTTCACTGATAACAAATTCATTCAGGGTGTCATGATCATGACCTATAATAACTATATCAAAGCCTTCCACTTTTTTTGCCACCGCCAGCGAAGCATTATTATTCATATAAGAACCTTCCTCACCCTCATAGCTTTCATCCCACCCGGCATGAAATAAGCCGACTACCAGGTCAGGGTTCTCTTTTTCAATTTCCGGCATCCACTTTTCAGCCGTTTCAACCATATCCCTGAATTCTATCCCTTCATACAATATGCCGGGCAGCCAGCCGGGCACTCCGGGTGTTATCAGACCCATAACCGCTACTTTCAGACCACCTTTTTCAATAATGGTATAAGGTGTAAAATAAGGATTCCCTGTTCCTTCCACTACAGCATTGGCCGCAAGTAAGGGAAAATCATACTCATCTCTTATCCTGTCATATACCTGGTGACCTGCCTCTATATCATGATTCCCGACAGTGGCAGCATCGTAGTCCAGGTAGTTCAAAACCCTTGCCCACAGGTGCACTGATGAAGTATCAACAAAATTATAGTAATAAACGGCAGGACTGCCCTGGAGATTATCCCCATTATCGAGCAATATATATTCGTCACGTTCAAAATTTTCAATATATGAAGCTATGTTGGCCATTGAAGAATAACTTTTGCGGCCGGTAAGCGGATCAGTATCGAATATTGCCCCATGCACATCGGTCGATGCAAAAATGTATATTACAGATTCCTCTTCCTGCTCATTGCATGACACAAAAGAAATACTAAGAGCAACGATTAACAGAGCCTGTATTGTCAATAATTTATTCATCCTGAATCTGCAAATTTAACTTCATTTAATTAATTAATGAACATTTTATACTTATTTTGCCATCAAGCTGTCAACAATCTGAAAAAATCTCATTGAATATGATGACAGAGAAAGCATACATATTTCATATAATTAACATTCTTCGGTAATTATTTGTTTATTTGAAGCTTCTAAAATAGTTATGTATATGGTTAAAACAGGCCTTGATAAGTACTCGAAAAGAATCTTTCCTTTCATTAGAAATAAAAAAGTCGCTGTGCTTTGTCATGCTCCAAGCATTAACAGCAGCTACAGACATATTCTGGATATTATTATGGAAAGCGATTCGGTTCAGTTATCAGCCATTTACGGCCCACAGCACGGGCTGTTTGGTCAGACACAGGATAATATGATAGAATGGGAAGGTTATACCGATCCTAAATACCAGGTCCCTGTTTACAGTCTTTACGGGAAGACACGCAAACCCACTGACAGGATGATGGCTGACACCGAAGTATTTTTGGTTGACCTGCAGGATGTTGGCAGCAGGCCATATACCTATGTGTGGACTGTAAAAAATTGCATGGAAATATGTGCCGAAAAAAATATTCCGGTGGTACTGATCGACAGGCCCAATCCGCTGGGTGGGAAAAAAAGGGACGGTGCTATTCTCAGCAGGAACTACTACACATTTGTGGGAGGGGCATCCGTTCCGCTGTGTCATGGCATGACCATGGGTGAATTAGCCTTATGGATGAATGACAAAGAAAATATCAACTGCAGCTTAAGCGTAATTAAAATGGAAGGATGGAACAGAGCGATGACCTGGCAGGATACAGGTCTGCCCTGGGTGCTGCCATCACCCAACATGCCCTCAGTCAATACAGCAATGGTGTACCCGGGGATGGTACTCATTGAAGCACTCAACATTTCTGAGGGCCGGGGTACAACCCTGCCATTCGAACTAATTGGTGCCCCATTCATTGATATTGATAAAATAATAAATGAACTAAGCAAGATGAAAATTCCCGGCTGTGCTTTCAGGTTGCATAACTTCATCCCGACTTTCCATAAATTTACCGACGAATACTGCAATGGAATGCAGATTCACATCACTGACCACAATCTGTACGAACCTGTATATACAGCTGCCTGTATTTTTAAAAAGATTAAGGATGTATCAGGCAACCTGGAATTTAAGGATCCACCCTATGAATACGAGGAGGAGTTAATGCCCTTTGATATACTATCCGGTGATAATAGTCTTAGAATGACCATTTCTGACAATGGCTCACTTAATCACCTGAGGGAAAGATGGAGAAATGATATAAAGCAATTCAACAGGGAATTTAAAGAATTTTCGCTTTACGAATCATAATATTATAATGATTTAACTGCATCTAGTTCAATCTCAAAAAGCAAATCATCCCTGCATACTGTGCCACCAACAGTAAGAACGCATGAAGTGTCTATTCCCCTTGACATGCAATAATCTCTGAAGTGTTTTATATGCTGTGTATCCGGGAAGTATGCAATAGCGCGTACAATATTATCCCAATGGTATTGCTCATTAACCAGAATAGCCTCCACCACCACCATTGAATGCTCTATCTGATCGACGACGCTATTTTCATAGAGTGTCTTCCCTTTCCCGTCAATTGAAGCCGTACCACTAATGATCAGTCTTTTTGATGTTTTGAAGCTGATTTCCACCGCCCTGCTGAACGAGCTTTTGTATTTTATTGCATCACCCTGCATCGGGGAATCAATAATTCTAACCTTCTCCTTTCCATCTTTTGCCTTAAGTGCAAAGGCACTGATCAAAAGACATTTACCTTCAACATTGTCAAGGCCGATCCCGGTGCTGGCAGGAATAAGGCCGTCGAGTATCTTCTCTTCAATAAAAAAGTCATTCCTGGCCCTGTTTAAATCACTATACCAACTCAGTATATCATGAAGATAAAGCCATGTGCGAGCAAGATTACTATAGTTGACAGCATATTCTTTAAGTATTTTGCCAAGTATTTTAAATGAAGAGTAAGCCTGACTGTAGCAATCATTCAGATGATCAGACTGTATGTTGCTTATGAAATAAAGTAAAGAATCATAATGACTGACAGTTTTAATACTGGCACTATCCTTATTTCTTATTGATTTAACATCCCTGCTATCAGTACATATTAATTGAATATGGCAGCCTGATGAAACATTATGCCTCAGGAATATTATACCACCTGGTTCATCTGATAATTGATCAATTATCGGGGCTTCAAAGCCAAAGGCAAAACCAATTAATACCTGCAGTACATTATTCGTCAGATAAGCAGATAAATTTTTCATTGCCAGACAAATATCCTTATCCGGATGCACTGAGTAATTAATATAAAAAAATGAATGATCAGGGTATTCCTCCCGTACGGAAATCAAATCATTTTTGTCAGATACGGAAGCAGTATTCTTGCTAATTTTCATTTTTTATGAGCTGATCCAAACTGTTTTGAATTGACTGCCTTTCGTTTGGTGAAAGATTTACATTATCCATTGCTTTGTTAAGTATAGTGATTGCTTTTGCTGAATCACCCAGGCCGAGGTAAATGTCTGTTAAGAGCATGTATGAATCAAAAAAAGTGCTGTCGGCCTCTATTAGCTCATGAAGTATGTTTTTTGCAGCCTCTGTTCTATCTGATTGAAGAAGATAATAAGCATGAGTATAGCCATATTTCGGTTCATCAGGTTCCCATTCCATGGCTTTTTTACTCAGGTCAAGTGCCTTTTCCAGGTCATTTTCGGATTCAAGCACAGCAAGGTTATATGCAGCCACTGAATTTTTTTCACTCACATCCAACAGGCGCTTAAAGTAATGCCTGGCCATTTCATTATTTCCTGTTTCACCGTACAAAAGTGCCAGGTTGAGCAATGCTGCTTCATGATCAGGGGCATAAGAAAGGGCCCTGGTAAACATCTCTTCCGCTGAACTGTAATCACCCGAAAGGGAATAAATGAAACCGGCATTCACCATCGGCATAATTGCCCCTGGAAATAGTTTTATTGATGTTCTGTATGCATCCAGTGCCCGGTCATAGTCATCCAGACTACTGTAATAATTACCCAGGTTATAATGAGCCGACCAATCGTCGGAACGGACAACGAGTGAACTCTCATATTCATCCATTACTTCACTTATCCTGTCTTCATCAGGGAGTGAAGCAATTTCACCGGAAAAAGGGCTAAGGGCATAAGCCGCATTGAGCCTCACCACCCTGTACCTGTCAGCCGTAAGTTCTGCCAGCCGTTCAAGAGCATTTACCGATCCATTGCCATAAAGGCTGTGGGCAGCGGCACCTCTGACCAGTGGAGAGTCGTGGTATGTAAGCTTTAGCATATGGGGCCACTTTGCAGGATCATCACAGTCTTCAAGCAGCCTGATAAAGGAGGTAGCATATACCTTATCGAAACTCTCTTTCTGCAGGCCATTCAGAATTTTATCCAGATCCGTCCAGTCGCCTTCCCTTGCTTTCCTTATCAGCAAACCATTCCTGATAGCTTCATCCTTGTAATTATTCATGCCTGCCCCGGTCAAAACACTGTCAGCCCAGCCTGCAGTCTGGTCCTCATGACATAAATTACAGGCATTAGGAGATCCGAAAACCACACTTGCCCCCGGCATTGGAGGTCTGAAAGAATGGTCACTCCGGTCCATCATCGCAAAGCTCGTTTTCGGCATATGACACAGGATACATTCACTCACCGTATTATCCGGCATAAAGGAGGTGTGAATTGCAGGACTATTAACTTTGTCTTCATGGCAGGGCATGCAGGCATTGTTGGCATCTGCTCCGGAGAAGCGATATCTGCCGCTTGATGTATGGCATGTCACACAATGCAGATCACTGTTGCCGGCGCATTTATTCATTTCCCATGTCGTCATCGTATAGTTTTCACCAAGGTCGCGACCGTCAGCATAAAAATCAGGGTTTTCAAGCGTTATAAGATCAAAGTAGTCATAGAATTCTGACCCGGGAATAAAATCCTGTGCAAGAACAACGGCCTTGGCATGGCATGAGGCGCATGAAGCATTATGCTGTTCAGGGGTGAACTCGCCTGTGACAACTATTTTGAGATCGTCCGGGATATTCCCCTCACCTGCCTCAACACAGGCAACTATGTGATCATGGCTGGGCCCATGGCATGTTTCACAGTTAATGCCGGCCTCTCTCCATGTGGTATTGTAGGTATTGTCCGAAAGGTTATAATTTGTTTCCAGCTGGCTCACGTGGCAGCTGTAACAGGTAGTATTAAATGTATACAGGTGGCTCATCCAGTCAAGGGGAGCATCGTCAATCGTTTCAAAATGTCTCACTCCGCTCTCGGGATTATTATACCAGCTGTCATTATTACAATCATAGGCAAGCGGGAGAACCTGTAAGCGTCCCCTGTCAAGGGGTGTGAGGAAATAATAGATATACTTACCACCCATAGCATGAATGGCCGGGTACTCATAACTATTTCCCGATCTCCTGGTTTCAGTGAAAATAAGTGAATCTCCCCTTGAAGAAACACTGAACAAATCCTCTCCAACCCTTATTTCCCCCTTAAATGATTTAATATTTTCACCGATGAACCGGCCAGTGACAGGCTGCATAGCCAGCCCGTGGTATGAATCATGCCAGAGCTGGTAGAACTTTTCATGGCAGGGTCTGCAACTTTCACTGCCGGAATATTTTGCTATGCCGGTGTTCAGGGCGTCGGAACGCTTCGTACGTATAATGGTAATCGCCACTATAAGCGCTATGAACAACAGGAGGATAAAGAGGGGAAAGAATAATCTCGATTTCATAACATTTTTTACATCATAGTTACTCGTCCTGCTTATTCGAACAGGCCTTCATCCCTTACCAGCAGAAGGACACTTGATTGTGAGACCACCACATATTTTTCCCTGTTGAATTCAATCTCCACGGCAGTATTCTGAAGATAAACGGCAAGATCGCCCTCTTTTGGCTGAAGAGGTACATACTGAGGCTCTTCTGTTCTTTTCTTCCAGGGCTCGTCAACATCCGTAACGGAAGGTATCGGATAACCGGGTCCTACCTTGAGCACATATCCTACCTGCACCTTTTCATTCTCCTGTACCCCGGGGGGAAGATAAAGGCCCGACTTTGTTTTCGATTGTGGTGTGCTGGGTTTAATAAGTATCCTGTCGCCTACCACTATCAACCTGTCAAGATGCTTTTCATCCAAAAGAACATTCATAAGCTCATTTCTTCTTTATGCAATCACAAATTTATATATTATTTTCTGATCCCGTATTTTTTCGGAATATTTGTAGAAAATTACATAAATGGATATCTCATTCGTACTGGTTGAACCAAGGGTGCCGGAAAATATAGGGGCAGCTGCACGAGCTATCAAAACAATGGGATTCAGGAGATTAGTCCTGGTTAATCCCTGCGAATACAATGAAGGAAAAGCACGCTGGCTGGCTCATGGCTCAGGGGATATCCTGGATGAGGCAGAAGTATTTGCAAGCCTTGAAAATGCCCTGGAGGCTTATGACTTTATTATTGGTACAACATCAAAAGGAAGGATATCGAAACACGAATATATTGCAATTGAACAACTGGGAACTTTTCTGAAAAACAGGGAGGAAGAATATAAAAAAATTGCACTGGTGTTTGGCCGGGAAGAATCAGGTCTGACGAACGAAGAGCTCAAATTATGTGATATTGCCAGCACAGTGCCAATGGCTGGAGCATTCCCCTCTCTTAACCTGTCCCAGGCAGTGATGTTGTATGCCTTTAGCCTGCATGAAAGCAGTGAAGAAAGTAAAGCCAGCCATGTGGAAAAGCAGGAGCCTGCAAGCCTGGGAATTTTAAAAGAGAAGGCAGAGAGATTACTGGAGGGAACGGATATAGTAAAAAACAAAACATTGAAAGGACGGATCATGGAGCGCCTGTCCATGGCATCGATTACGGACATTAAATTATTGCATTCGGTAACAAACTCCCTGATGGAAAAATATGAGGAGGGGGAAAAATGATATATCTTCTCCTTTGTATCGTATCTACGGCCGGCATTATGGTTGTCTTCAAGATTGCGGGCAATCTGAAACTGGATACTTTCAGGATAATAGTGATAAACTATTTTACGGCAGCTATACTCGGTTTTTCATTTGCCGGTCTTCCATCCTTATCCGTCCTTAATACCGGATGGATAAACATGGCTGTTATCATTGGTATATTATTTATTGTTATGTTCTTTGTAATAGCCCTGTCAACACAAAAAGCAGGTATAGCTGTTACATCGGTTGCATCCAAGATGTCAGTGGTCATACCTATAAGTTTTTCCCTTTTTTATTTTAAAGAGGAGATAAGTATACTGAAAATATCAGGTATCCTTCTGGCTATTGCAGCAGTCTTTATGACAACATATAGCAGGGAAAGAAAAGAAAAGAGGGGTATACAGGTGATTATACTGCCTGTTGTTCTTTTTCTGGGTGCCGGGCTGATAGATTCACTGATAAAATATACCCAGGAGCTACATATAGTTGATCAGGGGTCGCTGATGTTCTCATCTGTTTTATTCTCTGTATCAGCTCTTACAGGTATAGTATTCAGTTTTTTCAGGAAGAGACCAGGTGAAACAAATAGGTTTATACAAATAATCATTGCCGGTATTATCCTGGGAGTTGTGAATTTCGGATCCCTTTACGGGCTTATTATGGCCCTGGAGAGTAATATATTTGACAGCTCCATTATTTTCGGGATTAATAATATGGGTATTGTTGTTTTATCGGTAAGCATAGCCCTTATCTTTTTTGGTGAAAAACTCAGTGTGCTCAATAAAGCAGGAATTGTACTTTCAATATTGACCATTATTTTTCTCACTTATCTTTAAGAAGCACGGGCATGAAAGACGAGTACAGGAGCATAAAGGCAGAAGCAACAGGGCTTTTCAAGGACAGGGGAAGCAAATTCATAGCCATTGCCAGGCCTGTCAGTTCAGAAGATGAAATAAAAGAGATGCTTGAGAATACCAGGAAACAGTACCACGATGCACGTCACCACTGTTTTGCCTACAGACTGGGAACGGGTGATGACACCTGGAGGGTGAATGATGATGGTGAACCATCCGGCACTGCAGGAAATCCCATCATGGGCCAGATAAGATCATATGAACTTACCAATGTTTTAATAATTGTCGTAAGGTATTTTGGAGGCACCCTGCTTGGCACGGGAGGCCTGATAAATGCCTACCGCAGTGCTGCAAGGGATGCCCTGGAGAATGCCCAGATAATAAAAAAGACAATTAGCTGCACATACAGCCTGCATTTTCCCTATGAAGCCATGAATGATGTAATGAGGGTTATAAAGGAAGAGAACCTGGGACAGAGCGAACAGCTTTTTGAGCTGGAATGCTCCATGAAAGTGCATTTCAGGGCTTCGCTCGAGAAGAGAATAAAAAAGAAATTCGACCTGATACAGAAACTTGAATACGAAAAGGTATTTATCAATTAATTATTAACATTTGCTTTTAAATATTTCTTAGTTTTTAACTTTGTTTAATAAACCTTTTTTAATCATATAAAACCCTGATTAATGAATATTAAGAGCCTGGTTTCGATCGATGACCTGAGTACCGATGAGATGGTATCCATACTCGATCTTGCCGAAGAATTTGAAAAACAGCCAAGCCAGCCCCTGCTTGAAGGGAAAGTGATCGCTACCCTCTTCTTCGAACCTTCAACCCGCACACGGCTGAGTTTTGAAAGTGCCATATCACGCCTTGGAGGCAAGATTGTCGGTTTTACCGATGCCTCATCATCAAGTGTGACAAAGGGAGAAACACTCAATGACACTATCCGTACGGTAAATAGTTACTGTGACATGATAGTAATGAGACATCCTATCGAAGGAAGTGCCCGCCTGGCAAGCGAGATTGCTGACGTACCGGTTGTAAATGCCGGCGACGGTGCCAACCAGCATCCTACACAAACGATGCTCGACCTTTATTCTATAAGGAAGACACAGGGCACACTCGATAATCTGAATATCTTCCTGGTTGGTGACCTCAAATACGGGCGCACTGTGCATTCACTGCTTATGGCAATGTCAAGGTGGAAAACCACTTTCAATTTTATTTCACCTGAAGAACTGAAGATGCCTGTGGAATATAAACTGTACCTTGACAAACTGGGATTAAAATACTATGAACACTCAGACTTCACCGAAATAATAAAGGAAGCTGATATTATATATATGACCAGGGTTCAGAAAGAGCGCTTCAGCGATCCCATGGAATATGAAAAGGTCAAAAACGTCTATGTTCTCCGTCAAAAGATGCTGGCCGGAACAAAAGAGAATATGAAAATCCTCCATCCCCTGCCACGGGTTAATGAGATACATACTGATGTGGACTTTGATCCTAAATCCTATTATTTCCAGCAGGCTCTCAACGGTGTATATACCCGTGAGGCAATAATTACCCGCTTGCTTAACCTGAAATAAAACATTGCTACCATGAAAGAACCAAAACAGTTAAGTGTAAGTGCAATTGAGAACGGAACAGTAATCGACCATATACCGGCATCAAACCTTTTTAAAGTCATAAATATACTCGGGCTTGACAAGATCAACAACCAGATAACATTCGGGACAAACCTTGAAAGTAAAAAGCTCGGTCAAAAAGCCATTATTAAACTCTCTGAGATATTTTTTGAAGAGGATGACATCAACCGTATAGCCCTTGTGGCACCTGAGGCAAAACTAAATATCATCAGGGGATACGAAGTCGTTGAGAAGAGCGTAGTCAAGGTACCCGACCAGATAATAGGCATAGTGAGATGCGTAAATCCCAAATGCATTACAAACTACGAAAAAGTAACAACAAGATTCAGCGTTATTTCCAGTAAAAATGTAGTGTTAAAATGCCATTATTGTGAAAAGATAACTGACCAGGAGCATATGATTATATTGTAATCTCAGATGCAATTGTCACTAACGGATCCTGTCGTAAGACTTAACCAGCAGTTCATCCTTGAGTATATTCCTGAAAGCCAGGTAACCACATATGGCCCCTGCAATGGGAAAAATAAGTTTGATATTGAAAATCATCTCTGCGTCAAGCTTCTTCCCGGCATAAAATATGTAAAATAACATCAGCAGGAAGGAGCCTATTAGTAAGAGTGTCGAAAAAACGCATACCCTCATCTGTAATTTGCGGCGGCGGAAAAGAAATATGGCAAGTATGAAAAGCACCGGGACAGTTATCATTATTATTGTGAGCGGAAGGCTTTTCTCGACTGCTTCCACCAGCATGCCATTATCAAGAGCATAAATACCCCTGTAATTAAGCTCATATGTTTCATTGCCTGATTTCACCAGCCTCACTACAGGACCGTGTAACAGGAATCCTGATAAAGCAGCAGCAATTGCAAGGTATAGGGTCTGTATTCTCTGTATCATATCCTGAAGGATTTTATTCCATACAAAATTACTTTCTTTTTTGGAAATACATCCAATCGAGATAATACAATATTTTAAGTGACAAGCTGTTTGTTGATCCCTTTCCAAACATATGCTTCAGATTATCCTCAAAATCATAATATATCTCTTCCGAATCAGCATAGATCGAGTTTTTCCAGACCAGCGACATCTCACTTCCCGGGGCAAACCTCCAGGTGTA
>JBNJHQ010000005.1:0-32574 GCA_051748705.1 Bacteroidota bacterium
GATGAAAAGATTACCTGAAAAAACAGTTGAAAGGCTCAGTAGCTATCGCAGGAACCTTCTCGATTACCTTGTAGCCGGCAATAAGTATATTTATTCCCATGAACTGGCTGCCCTGATGCATATAACTGCAGTTCAGGTAAGAAGGGATCTGATGCTTATTGACTACACGAGTGTACAGAAGAAAGGTTATGATATAAGGGAACTTATTGATACCATCGGTACCATAATTGATTCTGAAATGGGCCAGAATGTGGCAGTTATAGGAATGGGTAACCTGGGACAGGCAATAACGGCTTATTTCAGGGGCAAGAGAAGCAAGCTCGACATAATAGCTTCTTTCGATAATGATCCCGGGAAAGTAAACAGGGATATAGCAGGGGTGAGATGCTATCATGTTAACCAGATGGAAAGTATTGTAAGAGAGCAGAATATAAGCATCGCACTGCTGACTATCCCGCCTGATTACGCAAAGTCTACAGCAGAGGCAGCAATAAAAGCAGGTATAAAGGGTATACTTAATTTCACAACAGTGCCCCTGAATGTTCCTGACAGTATATACCTTGAGGAATATGATATGATAACATCAATCGAAAAGGTTGCCTATTTTGTCAAAGAGACCTGAAAGCTGAGATTTTTATGACAGGTCCCGGGCCCGGGGCAGGTTTTTTAAGCCAGCATGATATTTTTCATAATAATCAAGCATGTAATTGACTTACTTTGTAGCAGGTTTAATTATTGTAAGAAGAGGGGATAAGATGAAATTTAATCCTGAAAAATTATCAATCAGGGATCAGAGGATGAAACCATTCATTGACCCTGATGAGATATGGAACATCATTAACAACACCAAAGCGGATAAGTCAAGGGTGCGCGAGGTAATAGCCAAATCGCTTGATAAGAACAGGTTAACCCTGGAGGAGACGGCGGTGTTAATAAATGCCAGCGACCCTGATAATATTGAGGAGATAAAGGACGGGGCACGTGCCCTGAAGGAGAAGGTTTACGGTAACAGGATTGTACTGTTTGCACCTTTATATATAGGAAATTACTGCAGTAATAATTGCAAGTACTGTGGGTTCAGATCGAGCAATAAGGAAGCTCAGCGGAGGACACTGACAGATGACGAGATAATAAAGGAAGTGTCGGCGCTTGAAGATAATGGACAGAAGCGCCTGATCCTGGTTTATGGTGAGCATGCAAAATATTCAGCTGAATATATAGCACATACTGTTAAGCTGGCCTATGGCGTAAAAAAAGGAAGGGGAGAAATCCGCAGGGTTAACATCAATGCTGCGCCATTGGATATTGAAGGATTCAGGACGGTTGGCAATGCAGGCATAGGCACCTACCAGGTCTTCCAGGAAACCTATCATCCCGAAGCCTATAAATGGTATCACCTGGCAGGCAGGAAAAGCGATTATGACTGGAGGCTGACCTCCCTCGACAGGGCCCAGGAAGCAGGTGTTGACGACGTGGGGATAGGGGCACTGTTCGGCCTCTATGACTGGCGATTTGAAGTGCTTGGGCTGGTTCGTCATACCAACCACCTGGAAGCATGTTATAATGTTGGTCCGCATACCATATCTTTCCCAAGGCTGAAGGATGCTGCTACCATCAATATGAACAGGGATTACGAGGTTACGGATGATGAGTTCAAGCGACTGGTTGCAATACTCAGGCTGGCTGTTCCCTATACAGGCATGATACTTACTGCAAGGGAAACCCACGATGTCAGGAGGGAAGTAATGAAATTCGGGGTTTCACAGATTGATGGTGGTACAAAAATTGAACTCGGATCATACTCGGATATAAAGAATGAAGAGCAGAACCTGAACAGGGAGCAATTCATGATCAATGATGCAAGGTCACTGGCAGAGGTGATAGATGAACTCCTGGACGATAACTATATGCCATCATTCTGCACCGCATGCTACAGGCTGGGCAGAACAGGTGAACATTTTATGGAGTTTTCCGTGCCCGGCTTTATTAAGAGATATTGTTCACCAAACGCAGCACTTACCCTTGCTGAATACATTGTGGATTATGCTGATGATGAACTTGCCGCAAAAGGATGGAAAGCTATTGAAAGGGGACTTAATGCCCTTGATGAGGATGTGGCGGCAAGAACAAGGGAAAGGATTGAACGAATAAAAGAAGGTGACAGGGATCTGTATTTTTAATTCAATGGATGCTGAACAATGGTAAGAATAGTTGCAATACGCGTAATAGACAGGATAAAGGAAGCCGGACATACACAGGATGTTCTGAGCAAACATTCCGCAATAATAAAATCCAGGCTGGGCTTTCATGAACTGAATGAGGACAGGTGCAGCAGGGAGGGTTACATCATACTTTATCTCAAGGATGATGAAGAAGGCGACAAAAAGCTTATGCATGACCTGGATAAGATATACGGTATCGAAATCAGGAGGATGATCTTCGGAGAGGATAAGGGGAATGAGCATTTTATTGCTCCGGAGTCAGACATTGCCGTACTGGGCATACTGATAAAAAACAGAACGGAAATTATCAGTGAAGTACAGAAAACACTTACTTCCTTTGGCTGTACCATAAGAACCCGCCTGGGAATAAACGAGGAGCTAAAGGGAGAGGATACAGGACTGATCATTCTCGAACTAATCGGTGAAAATTCTGAGATGAATAAACTGGTGAAGAGGCTTGAGAGTATCAGGCACTTATCCCTTGGAGTAATTTCCTTCAGCTGAGACCCTGTACACAATGCCCCTTTCCTTTAAGTAGCCGAGGATGAACTTGAGATGGCCTTCAGTTTTACCAATATATTCAGGAGGGTTTATTCCCGGTGATTCGTACATGCCTTCCATCAGCAGGTTGGCAACAGCGGTACATGTATAACCTGTTGTCCTGGCCATGGAGGTGATATTGTTTTTCCTGTCGTAGCGGTCAAAAAGATCATACCTGTATATGTATTTTTCACCCCTGTCCCTGCCTTCAATTATTATCCTCATAGCCGTAAATTCTTCTTCTCCTTCTTCCAGTTGCCATTGTGGAAACATAAGCCGGGAGGTAAGGTCTATGGGTCTTATCTTCCTGCCTTTTACATCTATCTCATCATAGCTGAAGAAGCCGGCTTCCCTGAGCATCCTCAGGTAGTCAATTGTCCCGGGATACCTGAGGGTCTTTTCTATCATATTAGCTACAGGGATGGTTTTCAGGAGACTCCTCAGTCCGTCTGAATTCCATGCTTCGAGGGTGCCAATCTCATCAAATTCAATATATTCGGGTTCTGATAAAGCTTCACGTACCACAATGTCACCATTCAGCATATACCTGGCGGGGCGTGTATATTCTTCAATAACATCAATGGGTGAGAAAACGGCTTTATATTGCCAGGGCCATTCCCTCCTGAAAGGCAGTCCGCCAACATAACACTCATAACTTTCAATACTCATGGATGAATGATGGTGACCGAGTATGATGTTGCTCATACCGGGGGCCACACCGCAGTCGGTGACAACAGTCACTCCTTTGTTTTTGGCCATCCTGTCCAGTCCGAAAGGATCTTCAGGGAAAAAGGAAATATCAACCATGTCTTTGCCCGCCTCTATCACGTCCCTGACGGATTTGTAACCCATATTGCCCGGCAGCGCTCCAATAACCAGGTCGTGATTACGGACAAGGTCCTTTATCATTGATGAATCACTAAGGTCAGCAGTTATGGCTTTTACATTATCCAGTCCCTTCAGCCCGTTGATATTTTCGGAAGAGATATCAACTGCAGTAACAAGGTAATCTTTACAGAGATCTTTTACTATTGCTGAGCCAACGAGGCCGGTTCCAAGTACTATAATTTTATTTTTCATGTGATTATATTTTATTTACCTGCATTCTTTCTCCTTTTAAAATAATGTGCTGAATCGCCCCATTCACCATAGCCGGGCTCTGCGTTCACTTCTTCCAGGCTCTTTTTAAGACTTTCCATATAATCATCCGGTGAATCATTTGTGCAGGGTTTGTTTTCGTAAAGATAATAATCGTCGCGGTGGATGCCCGGTGTTATATTGGGCATTATAACATTTGCACCTATACTGACGGCCTTTTCCCTGCCCTTTGGATCTATTGCCTGCAGGGCGGTAGAGGCAGCAATATTGATATCTTTCATGATGATCCTCAGCACTGCTATCATCCTCAGGGAAAGATCAAAACGTTCTGTAAGCGGAAGCAGCTCATCCTTATATTTTATCAGTGGTGTGCCGGAATGCTCTATGTAAGGACCCATACCAACCATGTCAATATCGAGGTTCTTCATAAAGAGCAGGTCCGCAGCAAGATCCTCGTAAGTCTGGAAAGGCAGGCCTATCATAACTCCTGTACCTGTCTGGTAATTAAGATTTTTCAATGTATTGAGACAGTGGATCCTGTTATTGTAACTATGAAGCTCATCATCCGGGTGCAGCTTTGCATAAAGGCCGGGATTGGATGCTTCAATGCGGAGCAGGTACCTGTGAGCTCCGGCCTCATACCATTCACGGTAAACATCCTCACTCTGCTCGCCCAGCGATAAGGTTATTCCAAGTTTCCCGTCAGACAGTCCTTTAATTGATTTCAGTAAATGTGTCACCCTTGCAGTGAAATGTGGATTACTCATTTCACCCGATTGCAGGACTATCGACCCGAAATTATTTTCATAGGCATAACGGGCAGCATCCAGGATTTCTTTGTCGCTAAGGGTATATCTTTTGAATTTTTTATTATCCCTGCGTATACCGCAATAGAAGCAATTCTTTTCACAGACATTTGAGAATTCTATTAATCCCCTGAAATAAACCTTATTACCGGAATATTTATGTTTAATACGGGCTGATTCCCTGAAAAGTTCATCCCTGTCTTCCCCCCTGGCTTTGAGCAGGCTTATTATATTATCAGCATCAAAATTATTACTCCTCAATATGTCTCTTACCATGCTTTTTATCCTCTTCAGTAAGTCCACAAATATAGTAAGAAAGGATGATATTATCAGTCAAAACTGAACGCTATGGTGTACTGTCCGTCTTTATCCGGTACAGGATACGGGAAAAGTGAGAAAAACTTAAAAACAACCCTTTTGCGTTAAACCAAAGCATCTCCCTGGGTGTTTAGTAAGAAAGAAACTTGTCATCAGTGTTTTAAATAATTTAACTGAAATGAATTTAAGAGGAGAGACATTTGAAAAAATAGATATAGCGGTAACCAGGTGGATGGCTGCAAAAGGGCTGGTATTATTGAGGTGGAGCATAGGCCTGATATTCGTATGGTTCGGGTTTTTAAAATATTTTGACGGTTTAAGCCCTGCACAGGACCTGGCTATCAGCACTATAGGTATAGTTACCTTTGGCTTATTGCCGGATGCGGTAATTATTTACGGACTGGCCACACTTGAGTTTGTTATTGGTATAGGTCTGATATTTAAGATATTCCTGAGAGAAACATTATTGTTGCTTTTCTTACAGATGGTAGGAACCTTTCTGCCTGTTTTTATTTTACCCTCGGAGGTGTTTAATATTTTTCCTTATTCGCTGACCCTGGAAGGCCAGTATATTATAAAGAACCTGGTGGTTGTGAGTTCGGGCATAGTCCTTGGCGCTACCGTCCGTGGCGGCCGACTGGTTAACACGGTTTGATAACATCTTCTTATTCCCTAAATTTGCTTTCTAAACAGCAAACAAAAATGGATAAGGAGTGTATCAAAAATGATGCTTTGAAGAGATTCAGGTCAGGCTATAATTGTTCACAATCGGTTTTGAGTTCCCTTGCAGGTGAACTGGAGGTGGATGTGTCTTTTCTTGAAAAGGTGTCATCAGGTTTCGGAGGTGGTATGGGACATATGCAGGGAACATGCGGGGCAGTTACCGGAAGCTTTATGGCTATAAGCATTTATTGCGGCAATAAATATGCTGATAATCAAAGGCGAACGGCCGAAGCATACAGTATGATTAAGAAATTCAATGCAGAATTTAAGGAAATACACGCTTCAACAACATGTAAAGATCTTATTAAATATGAACTCGATTCAGAGGAAGAACACCGGAAACTGGTTGATAACAATGTATTTGAACTTGTTTGTGAAAAATGCATCCTTGATTCCATTGAAATACTGAGTCGATTAATAAAATAGGAACCAATAACACTTATTAAGATGAAGATTAGTGCAAGAAATGTTTTAAAAGGAAAAGTCCTTTCTTATGAAATGGGAGCTGTTAATGTTGAAGTAGTAATCGAGATAAGTCCCGGGTTAGAAATTACTTCGGTTATCACCAAAAACTCATTTGAAAAACTGGGGCTCGAAGAAGGCAGGGAGGCCTATGCCATAATAAAAGGATCAAATGTTATGATAGGCGTGGATTAAATTATCCAACAACTCAGCAATAATTATTATCATTGCATGATTTGTTTGAATTTTATACATTGGCAGCCAGTTCAAGCCAAAGGCTGACTAAGAATAACACTATGATTAATAACTACTTATTAAATCCCCGGAATATTGTTATTGTTGGGGGTTCAGATAATCTATCCAAGCCGGGAGGCAAGGTGCTGAAAAATATCATTGACGGTGAATTTAAAGGAGAACTCTATGTGATAAACCCCGGGTCAGATATGGTCCAGGGACTTAAGTCCTACAGCAGTCCCTCAGATATTCCCGAAACCGACCTGGCAATTATTGCCATAGCTGCAAAGTATTGTAAGCAGACAGTGGAAATACTGGCAAATCAAAAAAATACAAAGGCCTTTATTATTCTTTCAGCCGGTTTTGGTGAAGAGAATGAGGAAGGGGCAAGGCTGGAGAAGGAAATTGTTGATATCGTGGAATCGCATGGAGGCTGTCTTATAGGTCCGAATTGCATAGGTGTGCTGACGCCTGCCTACAATGGTGTTTTCACCGAGCCCATACCTCCGCTTGACCCGCAGGGAGTGGACCTGATCTCAGGTTCAGGTGCCACGGCTGTATTTATAAAGGAATCGACCATGCCCAATGGCATTCGCTACTCAAGCGTGTTTTCCGTTGGCAACAGTGCCCATGTTGGTGTTGAGGATGTGTTGAAGTACCTGGACGAGAATTACGAACATGGCAGGAGTGCACCCGTGAAGCTTTTATATATCGAAAACATAGGCAAGCCCGCAATGCTACTCAGGCATGCATCATCACTTATTGGCAAGGGCTGCAAAATAGCAGCTATCAAGGCCGGTTCATCTGAAGCGGGTAGCAGGGCTGCATCTTCTCATACAGGAGCTATGGCAAGTCCCGATGTGGCAGTGGATGCCCTCTTCAGGAAAGCAGGGATAGTAAGGTGCTATGGGCGTTACGAAATTGCAGCCGTGGCAGCCATCCTCATGAGCCCGCTGCCTTCAGGCCGCAATATGGCAATAGTAACACATGCCGGGGGACCGGCAGTTATGATGACCGATGCACTTTCAAAAGAAGGGATGACTATCCCACAGCTCAAAGGGGAAAAAGCCGATGCCCTGCGAGAGAAATTATTCCCCGGTTCATCTGTAGCAAACCCGGTAGATTTTCTTGCCACGGGGACTGCGGGGCAGCTGGCTGAAATACTGGATGCATGTGAAAATGACTTCAGCGACATTGACGCGGTGGCTGTAATCTTTGGCAGCCCCGGTTTGTTTGACGTAGGCCCGGTTTATGATGTCCTGCATGATAAGATGCGCTCGGGTAAAAAACCGGTTTACCCGGTGTTGCCATCACTGATTAATGCAGGAGAAGCAATCAGGGCATTCATAAATAAAGGTAATGTTAATTTCCCGGATGAAGTGGTTTTTGCCCATGCTCTCGGCAGGGTGATGAATACACCTTATTACGGTGATGACAACCCGGAAAAACCCGGGATAGATACCGGGAGTATAAGGACGGTAATAGCAAGCTGTGAAAACGCTTATCTCGGTCCGCACGATGTAAGCAGCCTGCTCGATGCTGCCGGCATAGAAAGGGTGGAAGAAGCTATTGTCACAGGCGGGGAGGAGGCGGCAGAAAAATCAGCCGGACTGGGCTTCCCACTGGTTATGAAAGTGGTAGGTCCCGTGCATAAGTCGGACGTTGGCGGTGTGGTACTTGGTGTAGAAAGCAGGGAAGAAGCACTTAGCGAATTCAGGCGCCTGATGAAGATTGACGGGGCAACAGCAGTGCTCATGCAGCCCATGATCAGCGGGCAGGAATTATTTGCAGGGGCAATAAGGGAAGGTCAGTTTGGTCACATGCTGATGGCCGGGATTGGTGGAATATTCATAGAAGTATTAAAGGATGTAAACAGTGCACTTCTTCCACTGGGAAGGAGGGAGGCTGAAGACATGATAAAAAAACTCAGGGGTTTTAAGATGCTTGAGGGAACCAGGGGCCGTAAGGGGGTTAGTATTAAAGCATTTACTGATGTACTTGTACGCCTTGCCGCACTTCTCGAAGCAGCACCTGAAATAGCTGAGATCGACCTGAACCCGCTAATGGGAAACCCGGAGACAGTGAAGGCAGTTGATGCAAGAATAAGAATACAAAAACCTTAGCTGTATGAAAAGGTCTGATATATATATTATCCTTTTCCTGCTTGCCCTTTTCACCCCATTTATCATGAGTGAATCATTGTATAATCATTATGACAGATTTTATGCAGGATACCCTTTTATTACAAGTTTCATAAAGTTTGCCATACTGGCTACCACGGGTGAGTTAATAGGGCTGAGGATCAGGACCGGCAAATATACTGCACCGGGTTTTGGCATACTTCCCAGGGCTTTTGTCTGGGGTATGCTCGGGATAACTATACAGATGGCTTTTATAATATTTGCCAGGGGAGTGCCCATCCTCCTTGATTTTGCAGGTTTAAGCGGTTCACAGGAAGCGATGGAAGGCTCATTCACGGCCCGGAAAGTTGTTGTGGCCTTCAGTATCAGTGCACTGCTGAATGTTTTCTATGCACCTGTTCTGATGACCGTGCATAAAATAACAGATTCGCATATTGATATGACAGGCGGCACAGTGAAAGGATTTTTTTCACGAATAAAGGTGAGCCGCATACTGAAGGATATTGACTGGGATACACACTATGGTTTTGTACTGAAAAAAACCATTATATTTTTCTGGATACCCGCACAGACAATCAACTTTATGATGCCCGAACAGTTCAGGGTGCTTATTGCTGCTGTTTACGGGATTATACTGGGGATAATACTGGCCTTTGCCGCATTATCCAAAGCTGATGTTTAACATGTTTTAATTTGACAGCAGAATTTGTATATTTAGGGTCCCTAAGAGGATAAGATGCATATGAGACGGGATATTGGTTTGAAGAAATATAATCCGATTGTCCGGAAATTATTCCCGGAAATTATTAGTATGCTCACGGGTTTTGTACTATTTCTGATGGCAAAGGAATAACTTATTCTGACAGGGGCGGTTTGCAAAGACTGCCCCTGTTTATTTAAAATATTAAGTAACACTGGTATATATGCGAAATACCCCGATTGACGCTTCAATAGTCGAGGCCATGATAAAGAATAGTGACCTCGATGCACTGGATAATGCAAGTATACGTGAAATTGTCAGGCTTGTCAACCAGATTGAGAAGGAGAGCGGTGAGAAGTACATCAGGATGGAAATGGGTGTGCCCGGCTTACCTTCACCCCTTGTTGGTATCGAGGCAGAGAAAGCTGCTCTTGATGATGGGGTTAGCGCTATATATCCGAATATTGAAGGAGTGCCTGAACTGAAAAGCGAGACAGCCAGGTTTATTAAGCTGTTCCTCGATATTGATGTCGACCCTAAAGGATGTATTCCCACCGTTGGATCACTGATGGGTGGTATGGCCGGTTTTCTCGTAGCTAACAGGAACAACAGGACAAGGGAGGGAACACTTTTCATTGACCCGGGATTCCCGGTTCAGAAACAGCAGGTGAAAATACTCGGCCAGGATTACCGGTCTTTTGATGTTTATAATTACAGGGGAGAAAAACTGAGGGCTAAACTGGAGTCATATCTGCAGACCGGCAAGGTGTCAAGCATACTCTATTCAAACCCCAACAATCCTTCATGGATATGCTTCACCGATGAGGAGCTCAGAATAATCGGCGAGCTGGCAACTGAATATGATGTGGTTGTTATTGAGGACCTTGCATATTTTGGCATGGATTTCCGCAATAATTATGGCAGGCCGGGCCAGGCTCCCTACCAGCCCACTGTTGCCAAATACTGTGATAATTATTTACTTCTGATATCCAGCTCAAAGGCCTTCAGTTATGCAGGCCAGCGTGTTGGCATGCTTGTCATAGCAGAAAAACTGTATAATCGTCGCTTTCCCGACCTTAAAAGATACTATACCAGTGATCTTTTCGGTCATGCAATAGTGTTCGGCGCATTGTATGCTCTGTGTGCAGGTGTTAATCATACTGCCCAGTACGGTCTTTATGCCATGCTTAAAGCGGTTAATGAAGGTGAGTATGACTACATCACGGAGGTTAAGGAATATGGTGAAAGGGCAAGAATGATGAAGCAGATGTTTATAGCGAATGGTTTTAAAATAGTGTATGATACCGATATAGATGAGCCTATTGCAGATGGTTTCTATTTTACTGTTTCCTTCCCGGGTATGAGCAGTGGTGAGCTGCTTGAAAACCTTCTTTATTATGGTATCAGTGCTATAACGCTCAATATAACAGGGAGTGAAAAAACAGAGGGACTGAGGGCTTGTGTGTCGCAGGTACCCGGAAGCATGTTCCCTGTCCTGGAGGAAAGACTGCAGAGATTTTACAGTGATTTTAAATAACAGATTAATAATTTAATAATAAAAATATGGCCAAAGTAAGAGGATCGATAGTTATCGATATAGAAAAATGTAAAGGTTGTGGTGTATGTGTTACGGCATGCCCCACGGAAGTTATTGCCCTGTCGCCCGAAGTGAACAGCAAGGGTTATAATTACGCTGAAGCAGTTAATATGGATGTGTGTACCGGCTGTATGAACTGTGCCGTGGTTTGTCCTGACGGTGTAATTACTGTTTACCGTTATAAGGTTTAATTTTTAATAGTATAAAAATAGAATATGGAAAAGGAACTTAGATTAATGAAAGGCAACGAGGCCATAGCTGAAGCAGCAATAAGAGCAGGCACCGATGCCTATTTTGGATATCCCATTACTCCACAGAGCGAAGTGCTGGAATACCTTACGGCTGAAAAGCCGCACGAGAGAACAGGGATGGTTGTTTTACAGGCCGAAAGTGAGGTGGCTGCCATTAATATGGTGTACGGAGGAGCAGGATGCGGGAAAAAGGTAATGACCTCATCTTCATCCCCGGGTATATCACTCAAGCAGGAAGGTATAAGCTACATAGCCGGAGCGGAATTGCCCTGCCTGATAGTTAATGTTGTGAGAGGCGGACCGGGACTCGGTACCATACAGCCTGCACAGTCAGACTATTTCCAGGCTACCAAGGGTGGCGGCCATGGTGATTACCGGCTGATAGTCCTTGCACCTGCTTCGGTACAGGAGATGGCTGACTTCGTTGAGCTTGCATTCGACCTGGCATTCAAGTACAGGAACCCTGCTATGATACTTTCTGATGGAGCCATAGGGCAGATGATGGAAAAGGTATGGCTTAAACCACAGAAGGAAAGATCCCAGGAAGTGCTTTCATGGGCCACAACGGGTAAGACACCCGACAGGGAAAGGAATATTATTACATCGCTCGATCTCGATTCCAATAAGCAGGAACAGTTCAATATCAAGCTTCAGAAAAAATACCGTGAGATGCAGGAGAAAGAAGTAAGGTATGAAACTTTCCAGTGCGAGGATGCGGAATACCTGCTTGTTGCTTATGGTACCAGTTCAAGAGTGTCGCAGAAAGCAATACAGCTGGCCAGGAATGAGGGCATTAAGGTTGGCCTGCTGAGACCGATTACACTCTTCCCCTTTCCTACAAAGGAGATAAGAGAACTGGCTGACAGTGTTAAAGGGATTCTTTCAGTGGAAATGAGTGCCGGACAGATGGTTGAAGACGTCAGGCTGGCAGTGAACGGTAAGGTGCCGGTTGAACACTTTGGCAGGATGGGAGGTATTGTGCCAACTGCCGAGGAAGTTGTTGAGAATTTGAAAACAAAAATTATTGGAGGATAAGATAATGGCAGATAATATTAGTGCTAAAGATATGGTGAGACCCGAAAATATGGTGTATAAAAGGTCATCGGTGATGACCGACAATGTGATGCATTATTGCCCGGGTTGCGGACATGGAACCGCGCACCAGGTACTGGCCCAGGTGATTGAAGAAATGGGTATTCAGCAGGATACCATTGGAATAACTCCCGTGGGATGTTCAGTACTGATGTATAATTATATGGATATTGACATGCAGGAAGCTGCCCATGGAAGGGCCCCGGCACTGGCCACCGCAATAAAAAGACTCATGCCGGAGAAATATGTGTTCACATACCAGGGCGATGGTGACCTGGCAGCTATCGGGACAGCTGAAACCATTCACAGCTGCAACAGGGGTGAGAATATACTTATTATTTTTATTAATAATGGTATATATGGTATGACAGGCGGACAGATGGCACCAACTACAATGGAAGGGATGAAATCATCCACCACGCCTTATGGAAGGGATGTCAAGCTTATGGGTAACCCCCTGAAAATGACTGACATAGTAGCTACCCTGCCCGGTACTTATTATGTTACCAGGCAGAGCGTCCATAAGCCGGCCAATGTAAGAAAAACAAAGAAAGCCATACAAAAGGCCTTTGAATACCAGAAGAGAGATAAGGGAACCTGCTTTATTGAGATAGTATCAAACTGTCCTTCAGGATGGAAAATGACACCGGTTGAATCAAATAAGTGGATGGAAGAAAATATGTTCCCCTTCTATCCGCTGGGTGACTTTAAGGTACCTGAAGACTAAATTTTGCTTAATAATCGAAAAAGAAAAAGTTATGACAGAAGAAATAATAATAGCCGGATTTGGCGGACAGGGTGTGCTTTCCATGGGTAAAATAATTGCCTATTCGGGAATTATGCAGGATATGGAAGTGAGCTGGATGCCTTCTTACGGACCCGAGATGCGCGGTGGTACAGCCAATGTAACGGTGATAATAAGTGATGAAAGGATCAGCAGCCCCATACTCAGGACTTTCGATACGGCAATATTGCTTAACCAGCAGTCGCTTGACAAGTTTGAGGAGGCAGTGAACCCCGGGGGCACGCTGATATATGATGGCAATGGTATAACAAGACACCCTGAAAGGAAAGATATTGATGTGTACAGGATAGATGCCACAGAGGAGGCAACCAGGCTGGAAAGTTCAAAGACCTTCAATATGGTTGTGCTGGGTGGCTTTCTGAAGATCAAACCCGTGCTGAAGATGGAAAATGTTATTACGGGCCTCAAGAAGTCTCTTCCCGAAAGGTACCATCACCTTATTCCCATGAATGAGAAAGCTCTTTCAAGGGGTATGGAGATTATCAAAAAACTCAATTAATGTATTGATGGGCCACCTGTGAACTCTTTTCCCGGGAACCCGGGGCGAGCCCGTCACTCGTAAAAGTGCATGTCCCTGATATACTGCCATACCCCGGGTGGCAGGAAGTGACGCAGGTCTTTTCCCTCCCTGATGGACGAACGTATGAATGTTCCCGATATTTCTATCTCGGGGGCATTGACAATCTCAATGTCAGCTGTCTGTAATAATGTTTTGACCGCAGGCGAAGGTTCTTTGCCCATATTTTTCCGTGGATAGACTATGATTTTGCAGGACGAGACAAGAACATCCGCATTTTTCCATTTGTTTATGGTCACAAGGTTATCGCTTCCCATGATCAATGCAAACCGGTGACCGGGATGTTTTTCCTGCAGGTAGGTCAGCGTGTCAATGGTATAGGAAGGGCTGGGAAGTTTTGATTCTATGTCGGATACCCTGAACCTCTGATCATCACCTACGGCTATTTCAGCCAGCCGTAAACGGTGGTAGTCGGCGAGCAAACTTCCTTTTTGTTTGAGAGGGTTATGAGGGCTTATTACAAACCATATCTCATCCAGGTCTGAATATTCGTAAATATAGTTGGCTATTGCCAGGTGTCCTATATGTACAGGATTGAATGATCCGAAATAAAGTCCTGTTTTCATCTTCGTTCAGTAAGCTGTTAATGGTACAAAAATTCTTTACATACTTCCATGGCTTTGTTGCAGGCTTTCTCCAGGAGATCATTAATAATGATCTTATCGAAATACCTCGCTTTACCAAGTTCCTCCACGGCTTTATTCAGCCTTGTCTCAATTTCACCAGGGGAATCAGTGCCCCTCTTTTGCAGGCGCTGCCTCAATTCGTAAATGCCCGGAGCCTGAATGAACAATGATAAGGCCTGGCTGCCAAACTCCTTTTTTAATTTGATGCCGCCAGCCACATCAACATCGAAAATAACATGCTGTCCACTATCACGGATCCTTTCTATTTCGCTTCGAAGTGTACCATAATACCTGTCTTTATAGACCTCCTCCCATTCAACAAATTCACCTTTTTCAATCTTCTCCCTGAATTCACCGGCCGACAGGAAATAGTAGTCAAGGCCGTCTGTCTCATTTTTGCGCGGAGGACGGCTGGTGGCTGAGACTGAAAACCTGAGATCCGGCAGGTTCTCCAGGAGGTACCTGACAATACTTGTCTTACCCGAGCCCGATGGGGCTGATACAATAATTAATTTTCCCTTTTTTAATTCTTTCATAATACGTTCATAACCTGCTCTTTAACCTTTTCCAGCTCGTCTTTCATCATAACCACTATCCTCTGGATACTGGCATCATTGGCTTTGGACCCGAGGGTGTTAATCTCCCTTCCTATTTCCTGGGAAATGAATCCCAGTTTTTTACCGTTGATTTCTTCCTTTTCGATTGTCTCAATAAAATAATCACAATGCTTTTTCAGCCTGACCTTTTCTTCGTTCAGATCCAGTTTCTCCAGGTAATACAGGATTTCCTGTTCAAACCTGTTCTCGTCAGTGTTTTCATTCTCCAGCTGCCTGAGGCTGCTGCTGATTCTGTCCTTTATCCTGCTTATTCTTCCTTCCTCGAACTGGCCTATATCATCCAGGCTGGTTTCAATATTCCTGATCCTTTCCCTGAGGTCTTTTTCTATTGATCTGCCTTCTTCAAGCCTGTACCGGTCAAGCTCCAGCAATGCATTATCCAGCAAGCCTTTCAGCTGATCCCACTCTTTGTCGCTCAGAGTCTGTTTCTCACTCTTGAGTGTTTCAGGAAGCTTCATGATTATTGACAGTAATTCTTTCCTGTTCTCTATGTATAATTCACCTGCCACATCTATCAGTTGATTGTAGTAACTTTTTATTGCCGTTTTATTCAGTTTGGGCAGGTTCTCATCATCGTTTGAGTCGACGAAAATGACCAGGTCTGCTTTACCCCTTACCAGACCCTGGCTTATCCTGGCCCTGATCTCTATTTCCTTTTCCTTGTAATGCCAGGGCATCCTGGTATTTATATCGCTCTGCTTGCTGTTCAGTGAGCGTAGCTCGACAGTTATTTTTTTTTCAGGAGTTTCGGCGCAGGAGGAGCCGTAACCTGTCATTGATCGGATCATAAGCTGTTAATTTGTTAAACAAATGTATTAAAAAATGAGCTTTTATTTAACCTGTGGTCTTACAATAACTTTTCTCTTCCATCTTCCAGTCAGGTAATAGGCGAATGACATTATCAGACCTGCTCCCCAGCTCACCGGGAATGACCACCATATGCCTGTTTCCCCTAACCTGTCGGAGAGGATTACTGCAAATGGTATTCGTATGAGCCATAGTGAGATAAGGGTAATTATCATAGGAATGACTGTGTCGCCTGCCCCCCTCATAACCCCGTTAAAAGTAAACATGAAGGCAAATACAAGATAAAAAAGGCTCACAATGGTGAGATATTCCGAACCTATATCAATCACCGCCTGGTCGTCGGTAAAGGCATCCATAAATATGTCACCGAAAAATACCACAACAGCCGTTGTTGCTATGGTAACTATGCTGGTAAGGAGGATAGTCGACAGTAATCCTGTTCTGACCCTCTCCGATTTGTTGGCCCCCAGGTTCTGTCCCACAAAGGTGGCAAGGGCCTGGGCCATAATCATTGCCGGGATGATGGCTATTACATCGAGCCGTGCGGCAACTGAATAGGCTGCAATCACATTTGTGCCGAAAGTGTTTACAACTCCCATAATTGCCATACTGCCCAGGGCAACAAAACTGTGCTGGAAACCTGTTGGCAGCCCTATCCTCATGCTCTGGCTGAATATTTTCCTGTCGAATACAAGCCCCCTTAGCTTTATGTCGATTATTTTATGGTAATTATTGAGGTAGATTATGGCGGTTACCAGTGCCCCTGTCTGCGCGAGTACAGTAGCAAGGGCCACACCTTTAACCCCCATCTTGAAAACAATGACAAAAAGAAGATCCAGTCCTACATTTGTCAGTGTTGATATAATAAGGAAATAAAGCGGTGTTTTGGAATCACCCATTCCCCTCAATATGGCGCTGGTACCGTTAAAAATAAAAAAAGTGACCATACCCAGGAGGTAAATATTGAGGTAGTCAAGGGCCATGGGCATAACTTCTTCGGGGAGGTTCAGCAGTCTGAAGATATCCTCACTGAAAATCAGGCCTATCGCGGTAATGAGAATTGAAGCAAAAAACATCCCTATATACATAGTGTCAATGGCCTTCCTGACACTGGCATAATCTTTGGCCCCGAAATACTGTGATATGACAACGGTGATCCCTGATCCAAGACCTATTATCATTGAGATCAGGACAAAGATCACGGGAAATGAAGCTCCTACGGCTGCAAGCGCTTCTTTGCCTATGAAATTGCCGACAATAATGCTGTCAACAATATTATAAAACTGCTGAAAAAGACTGCCGGCCAGCATGGGCAATGCAAACTGCAGTATCAACCTGCCTTCTTTTCCTTTAGTCATATCTTTCATGGGAACCCTTCAGAGTGACTTGCAAAAGAAATGAAAATACTACAAGGAACAAAATTATATTTGACGGTATATAAGTTTTAAAACTAAATCCGTTTTATAGGAGAAATACTTTAATTTTGGCATTGCTTTTGCAAAAACACCAGTATTTATTATTACTATTAAACTGATCAACAATATAGGATGCTTACAATTATCAGAAAAAGTCCCTGCTCCATCATTGTTTTAGTTCTGCTATTCCTGAAGCCTGGTATTGCCCTGGCCCAGGAACAGGTGAAAAGGGATTCAGCCGGATTTGTCATTGATACACTGATGCAGGCTGATGAGGTGGATTCGCTTGCCTTTGCCAGGAGCAGTGATGTGCATTTGGATATAGAACAGGCCCTGGATTATCTTTCGCTCTGGTATGAGAGTGACACCTGGAACACTGAGGATGACCCGCTCAGGAAATCCATCAGTCGATTGCTGTTCGAAGCTACACATGATCCTATGTACATGACAAAAGATTTTATAAGGCAGTACGACTGGTCAAAGATAAAGATACCTGCCAGCAGTTTCTTTATGTGGGATACTATACGGATACCTATACCTGCCGACGGCGGGACAGGCGAAAGGGTAGATGGAAGCCAGGATATTTTCGATCCCCTGATGGCAGATACCGGAATAGCGTTAACCGATACCATGCAGGTTTATGTCCGGGCCGATACTTTATTGAGCATAAGGGACAGCCTGATGGTCATAAACCCGGGGGACCTGGATAATGTCTTTGTACAGAAGGATATCCGGAAGCCCCCGCAAAAAGCTTCAGTTACACATGACAGTATTATTATTGTATTATCTGACACTCTAAAACAGGTGATCAGTTCAAACCTGGATTTTCCTTTTCTTTATTATGACTATCCGCTGGTGGGCGATTCAATACAGTCGGCCGTAAATACGGTGATGGATTATGTTGAAAAAACTGATTCAAGCAGGATTATTGTTACGGGGTCAGATAATTCAATACCGCTCTGGCTAAGTAATAACAGGACAAAGATGACCAGGCTATGGCTTAATAATGAATGGGATGAGAGGGTCTCGGTATGGATTGGCAGCAGGACAGCTGACTCAATAGATATTGTAGTTGAAAGGGGTGTCCATTTCAGACGGCCGGGCAAAGCTACAAATATTACAAATGCACATGTACAGACCAGGCGAGTTGATAATTCAAGGCTGGCTGAAACGAGAAAGATTGAATTGAAACCATATGAATGGAAATTCCTTTCAGAAGCATCCTTCGTTTTTAACCAGGCTATGATAAAAAACTGGACACAGGGAGGAGAGAGCAATATCTCAACCCTCCTTGATGTAACAGGTACGGCTCAATATACCAATAAAGAGACAAAAATATCCTGGAACAATGTGGCTCGTTTAAAGTTTGGACTTATTACAAGCGCTGGCAGCGGGATAAGGAAAAATATGGACCAGATAGAGCTGGTATCAAAATTCAATACCAGGGCCTTTGGAAAATTTGATTTCAGTGCCACAATGCTTTTTAATACACAGCTGGCTTTTGGTTATAATTACCCGAATGATTCGGTTGTGGTCTCCAAGTTTTTTAACCCTGCTTCACTGACGCTGGGACTTGGACTTGACTATAAGCCAAATGATAATACCTCAATCAACTTTGCTCCTCTTTCATACAAAGGTACTTATGTGCCTGACACAGCAATGATCGACCAGACAAAGCATGGCCTGCTGGCCGACCAGAGGTTCAAGCATGAACCGGGAATGAGTGCACAGTTAAGTCATAAAACGACTTTATTTGATCAGATCACCATGGTAAATAAACTCAGACTGTTTACCAACTATATTCATAATCCCCTGAATATAGATGTTGACTGGGAGATGATTGCAACAACCAAGCTCAACTGGTTTACCGATATAAGGCTGAATACCCACCTGATATATGATGATGATACTTTAATACCCGTACTGGATGAGGACGGTGAACAGGTCATGAATGAAGATGGCAGCCCACGGAAAGTGCCAAAAATCCAGTTCAAGGAACTAATAGGTATATCCTTGATATTCAGGTTCTGAGGTAATCGCAGCGTGACCGGCCGGCTTTTCAAAATTGTAACCTGATATACAGGTCGGCTATGGCAAAGGCACAGAAGCTTACCCCCGCATAGCTGTTTATCGTTCCGAAGGCCTTAAGAATACTTGAGTTATCACCCGGCTTGATAATAATATGTTCATATATGAGCATCAGTGTAAAAATCAGTGCTCCCAGCCAGTAGAGGATGCCCCGGGGTGTTACCAGGCCCGAAAGTATAACAAAGACAATGGACAATAAGTGGAGAAAAGCTGATAGTATAAGTGACTGTTTATTACCCAGTCTTACGGGTATGGAGAGAAGACCCCTGTCGCTGTCAAATGCTGAATCCTGCAGGGAGTAAATGATATCAAAGCCTGAAACCCAGAATAATACGATAAGCCCGTAAAATACAGGCAGGATGTCAAAACGGCCGGTGACAGATATATATGCTCCCAGGGGAGCAAGACCCAGTGCCAGCCCGAGAAAAAGGTGGCTGAAAGAAGTGAAACGCTTGGTCATACTGTATCCCAGTATTACTAACAGGGCAAGGGGCGACAGGAACATGGTCAGGCGGTTTATGAAGGCGGCTGACAGGATGAAAAGGATGGAGTTGGCTATTACGAAAACCAGGGCTGAACGGGGACTGATCTTTCCGGCAGGTATCTCCCTCAGGGCAGTACGTGGATTAAGCTTATCAAATTTATAATCGGCATACCTGTTGAAGCCCATTGCTGCATTCCTGGCAAAAACCATACACAGCAAAACCAGGATAAACAAAGGCCATGTGAATTCATTCCCGCCTGTTCTGACTGCAGTGAAAAACCCCAGGAGAGCAAAGGGCATGGCGAATATTGTGTGGCTGAATCTTACCAGGGAAAAATAGTTGCTAATCCTTTTTTGCAATGAATTCATATGCAGTCTTTCTACCTGATCTGTGCGCCGCTTTCCGTTTCAAATGCTTTTATCAGCCTGGTCATAACCTTATCTATTATCTTATCGGTCAGTGTTCTCTTGTTATCCCTGAGGATGAAGCTCACAGCGTATGATTTTTTGTTTTTTCCCAGGCTCTCACTTTCATAAACGTCGAACAGCCCTACCTCCCTTAAAAGATTCTTTTCTGTCTTATAGGCTATGCTCCTGATCTGCCCGAAACTGACACTCCTGTCAACCAGTAAAGCCAGGTCTCTTCTGACTGAAGGGTATTTTGGCAATTCACTGAAGTAAATACTGTGTTCTTTCAGTTTTTCCAGCACCCTGTCAAACTCAATATGACCGTAAAAAACATCCTGTTTTACATCCTGTCTGTCAAGGTAATGCCTGCTTATCTTTCCGAAGTGTGCGAGCATGTCCCCCTTAATACCCATTTCAAGTCCTTCCGAATAATAGTCCTGCTTTCTTTCTTTTAAAGACATGGCATCCAGGTCAAAACCCAGTTTCCGGAGTATGATTTCAATAATGGATTTGATACTGTAGAAATCTGTTTTTTCGCTCTGTACATTCCAGTTTTCAGGCTTTTTGTTGCCTGTTATGAACAGGTCAAGGGAAAGTTCCTCGTGGTAATTCTCAACTGTTTTTCCCGGATCCTCTTTTTCCTTCTTGAAATAGCATATACCGAATTCGTAAAATCTGAGGTCGGGGTTCTGCCTGTTTATATTTCTTGATATTGCACTAAGTCCGCCATATAATAATGATTGCCTCATACAATCAAGGTCGCTGCTCAGCGGATTGGCGAGGATAAGCAATTTCCTGTTATCAAAATCAGGGCTTTCACGGTACCATGCGGATGGGTTGAGTGAGTTTGACATTATTTCAGTGAAGCCGGCACCTGACAACATATCCGAAACAGTATTTATAATTTTTTCCTTGTTGGGCTTATCGAAGAAACTGAGGGTTGAATTAACTTTATTCGTAAACTCAATATTGTTATATCCGTATATGCGCAAAATTTCTTCTATTATATCTGCTTCCCTGGTAACATCAACCCTGTAAGCAGGCACCTTGCAGCTAAGGGTGTCACCACCTATTTCGCTGATCTCAATGTCAAGCGAAGCAAGTATCTTCTTTATATCCCTTTTGTCTATTTCCTTTCCCGTAAGCCTGGTAATATTGCTGAAGCTTAACTCAACAACTGGCCCGTTTACTTTATTGGGATAAACGTCAACTATTTCAGAGCTTATCTTTCCGCCTGCAAGTTCTTTTATCAGCAGGGCTGCCCTCTTAAGGGCCCAGATGGTTATATTGGGATCGGATCCTCTTTCAAACCTGAAAGAAGCATCCGTATGAAGGTCATGCCGGCGTGCTGTTTTTCTTATTGCTATGGGATTGAAACAGGCACTTTCCAGGAAGATATTGGCTGTTTTAGCTGTTACACCTGATCCTTTACCTCCGTAAACCCCGGCTATGCAAAGACCTTTTTCTTCATCACAGATCATCAGGTCATTCTCTGACAGTTCCCTTTCTTCATTATCAAGGGTGGTGAAGGCTGTCTTATCCGGCAGATTTTTAACGATGATCCTGTTGCCGGCTATCTTATCAGCATCAAAAGCATGAAGTGGCTGTCCTGATTCATGCAGCACATAATTGGTGATATCCACAACATTATTCAGTGGGGTGAGCCCGATTGCCCTTAGCCGGTTCTGTAACCACAGGGGTGATTCTCTTACATCCGCACCGCTAATGGTCAGGCCTGAATATCTGATACAATCAGTTTCATTTTCCACCGTAACAGGTATTGGCCTGGAATTGTTATCTGTCGTGAAATAATCGACGTCAGGCAGTGAGACATGCGAGGCTTTGAACAGATTAAAGTAGGCATTCAGATCGCGTGCCACTCCGAAATGGGAACCACTGTCTATCCTGTTTGGTGTAAGCCCGATGTCATATACAGTATCATATTCAACGGGGAAGAGCTCATGTGCCGGTATACCAACCGGGGTGTCATCAGGCAGAACCATTATGCCCTCGTGCGAATCACCCAGCCCGAGCTCGTCTTCAGCACATATCATACCCTCCGAAATTTCCCCCCTGATTCTGGATCTTTTTATCTCTATGGCCTTCCCCCTGTAATCCAGAACGGATCCCGGGGTGGCCACAAGAACTTTCTGACCTTCCCTGACATTGGGAGCCCCACAGACTATCCTCAGTTTTTCACCTGTGCCGGTATCTACCGTGGTAACAAATAATTTATCCGCACCCGGATGTTTGCTGCATGTTTTTACCTGGCCGCTTACCACTCCTTTCAAACCACCCTTAACGGACATCCAGTCTTCCATAGCCTCAACCTCCAGCCCTATACTGGTGAGAATGGGGTTTAGTTCTTCAGCTTGCTTATCTGTTTTAAGGTATTCGCGTATCCAGTTATATGAAATCTTCATGCGTAAAAGAAAATAAACAATAATTAATTGACATTACCCTGGCTCTGGCAAAAGTAAGGATTTTTGAAAAAGTATCGGTTTGAAAAATTACTTTATTTAACTTATTGTATTTACCTATCTTTGTATCTTCTTTGTTATTTTGATATATTTTGTAAAAAAGTTTTTTTAATGATATGAAGGTTGATAAGAACGACAGGCTGATATTGCTTACAAATGATGACGGCTTATATGCTGAAGGGCTTAATACACTTATAGAAGTGATGCAGGAATTTGGTAAGGTGGTTGTTATATCAACCACTGAAAGCCGTTCGGGTATGTCACAGGCTCTTACCGTTAAAATGCCCATAAGGGTAAAATTGCTCCAGGAGACGGATACTAAAAGGGTGTATGCCTGCAGCGGCACGCCCACTGATGGTGTTAAAATTGCCGTTAACCAGTTGCTTGAAAGAAAACCTGACTGGGTTGTATCGGGTATCAACCATGGATCAAATGCTTCTGTCAGTGTCATATATTCGGGCACTATGGCAGCTGCAATAGAAGGCTGCCTGTATGGAATTGATTCTGTGGGGTTCTCACTGAACGACTATTCCGCAAAAGCTGATTTTAGCTCCTCCAAAAAATATGTGAGGGAAATAATGAAGAACCTTGAGAAAAATAAACTGCCCGGGGGCGTATGCCTTAACGTTAATATACCCTCATGCAAGAGCACTGAGATAAAGGGCATTATGGTATGCAGGCAGGCCAGGGGCAACTGGCGCGAGGAATTTGAGAAGAGGAAAGATCCTATGGGTAAGACTTACTACTGGCTGACAGGTATCTTCCAGAATCATGAGCCTGATTCTACAGATACTGACGAATGGGCCCTGTCAAATAACCACGTGTCTGTGGTGCCTGTGTCCGTTGACATGACAGCTCACTCTTTTATTGATGACCTGAGAAAGCAGATTGATAATGGGTAAAAGCCAGCTGCAAAATCACTTTCTTACAGGCTTCCTTGCAGGACTGTTGCTGCCGGTGATTGTTTTTGTTTTTATTTATCTGTTTTCAGGTGACGGTCTTTCACTTAAAGAATATGCCGTGGGTATTGCCAGGAAGAATGTCCTTACTCATATAGTCAGCCTGTCTGTGTTATCGAACCTGGTAATATTTCTTTTATTTAATCGTTTTGATAAACTGAGAAGCTCCAGGGGAGTAGTTGGCATAACCTTACTTTGGGCATTGACAGTGCTGGCAATAAAGTTATTGTGACAGGGTGGCGGGCAATTAATATTTTCATTCGAACCAGACAACAGTGAAATATTTTATTATAGCAGGCGAAGCAAGCGGCGATCTTCATGGGTCAAACCTGATAGCGGAACTGCTGAAGGTTGACCCAGGGGCAGATATATGCTGCTGGGGCGGTAACAGGATGGAGAAAGCAGGAGGGAAGCTCCTTGTTCATTACCGCGAACTGGCAGTGATGGGTATCTGGGAAGTGCTGGTAAATATTGGAAAGATATTCAGGAACCTTAAGAAATGCAGGCAGCAAATACTCGACTATAATCCGGACCTGGTAATATTGATAGATTACCCCGGGTTTAATATGAGGATAGCCAGGCATCTCAAAAACACAAATATTAATGTTTATTATTACATAAGTCCCAAGGTATGGGCATGGAAAAAATCAAGGGTAAAAAAAATTAAGAAATACGTGAACCGGATGTATGTAATTTTCCCTTTTGAAAAGGAATTTTATGAAAGATATGATTACAGGGTTCATTATTTTGGCAATCCCCTTGTTGAAACAGTCCGGAAGGGAATACAGGAGGCAGCCCCAAAAGACAGGTTCATGGCTGAAAATAATCTGCCCGATAAGCCTGTTATTTCATTGCTTGCAGGCAGCAGGGTACAGGAGATAAGGAAAATCCTTCCCCTTATGGCGCGCATGGAGATGTGCTACCCCGATTACCAGTTTATTGTGGCAGCTGTCAGTACGATTGACCGCAGTCTTTATGAAAACATACTGGCCGGCAGCAACATAAAACTAATATATGATGACACCTACAGCCTGCTCATGAATTCCGATGCGGCACTGGTCACTTCAGGTACGGCAACTCTTGAAACGGCAATTGCAGGAATACCCCAGGTGGTATGTTACAGGACAAGCTGGCTGACCTACACCCTGGCACGAACACTGGTAAAAATAAGATTTATCTCACTTGTCAACCTCATAATGGACAAGGAGATCGTAAGGGAGCTTATTCAGAATGATCTTAATGAAAAGAATCTTGTTGCAGAGTTGAACAGCATTCTCCCGGGCGGCTGGAAAAGGGAAATAATGCTGGGTAATTATGCAAAACTCAGGAAGAGGCTGTCAGGGAAAGGAGCATCAGCAAGAATAGCAAATGATATGTATCACTCGCTTAAACTGATCAATAATGTTAATTAGCTGCAAGAGCCGGATCGTCCTGTCGCTGATGCTCTCATTTATTATTACCCCCATGTATGCTGAGATAAGAATAGCTTTGCTGGGCCTTGACCGGCCCCTCTCACTGACGGTTAATATCCGTGAGGGCAGCTACAGGATGCTGGCTGACGGCCGCTATTATTATCCTGGTAAAGACGATAATATCCTGCTAGTAAAAGCAGGCGACAAAGTGCTGGTGAGCATCCATGGAGCGAATTCCATACTCTCTGATTCAGTCTTGATTGAATCAGATGACCGGGCAGGCTGTTTCTCGGTCAGGAATAATATCCGCGGGCATGCTGCCGGGGTATATTACGGAGATCTGACGGTTATACCGGATATCCGGGCATTGCTGGCAATCAATAGCGTTGACGAAGAGAACTACCTGGCAGGTGTGGTCAGGACGGAGGCCGGACCCGTCGGGCACATTGAGTTCTATAAAGCTCAGGCCATGCTGGCCAGAACCTACCTTTACATGAATACCGGAAGGCATAAGCGTGACGGCTATGATCTTTGTGATAAGGTACATTGCCAGGCTTACCACGGCAGATCGGACGTGCCCATTATATATGAAGCCGTTAATGCTACAAGGAACCGTGTGCTGGTGAATCCCGACAGCCTTCTTGTTTTTACTCCTTTTCATTCAAACTGTGGCGGGGAGACACAATCGTCTGCTTATGTGTGGTTAACAGATATGAAACATCTCCAGGGTGTTACAGATCCGTATTGCCGCTACTCAAGAAATGCCACCTGGACAAAGGAAATTGCAATGGATGAGTGGATTGCTTACCTGGGTGAGCATGGTTACCGGCATGTTAATGAAAGTGACCTGAACTATGATCAGCCTGGCAGAAAAAAGGATTACAGGGCAGACAGTTTTTTATATCCGCTCGTTAATATAAGAGAAGACTGGGCTTTGCGTTCAACATTTTTTTCAGCTGCCATAAGGGATAATAGTATTATTCTTAGTGGCCGGGGCTACGGGCACGGTGTAGGATTGTGCCAGGAGGGTGCAAGGGTGATGTCGGAAAGGGGTTTCCTCATGGAAGAAATCCTGGCTTTCTATTTTAAGGACCTGGTGATAATTGATATAAAAGATGTTAAAGCATCAGTTCAGATAAATAGCGCTTTTTAAGTACATTTGTAGTCAAATTGGGAAATTGTATGCTTGCTATATACAGGAGGGAAATAAGCAGTTTTTTTACAGGGATGACGGGCTATATCGTGATTTTTGTCTACCTGCTCATTAACAGTTTGTTTATGTGGATATTGCCTGGAGAATGGAATATCCTCAACAGTGCTTACGCAAGCCTTGAACCACTTTTTGTAATAAGTCCGTGGGTGTTTCTTTTCCTGGTATCCGCTGTTACCATGCGCATGGTAGCTGAAGAAAAGCGCAGCGGGACAATGGAATTGCTTCTATCAAGACCCTTAAGCGAGGGTCATATAATATACGGGAAATACCTTGCATCTGTCACCCTGGTCCTGCTCTCCCTCCTCCCATGTATAATATATTATTTGTCAGTGAGCATACTGGGAGATCCCCCGGGCAATATAGACAGTGGAGGCACACTGGGGGCAGGCCTGGGTTTATTCTTCCTTGCTGCAGTATATGCGTCAATAGGAATATTCGCCAGTACACTCAGTTCAAACCAGGTGGTGGCTTTTATCATATCGGTAATAATGGGCTTTATTCTTTTTGCGGGCTTTGATTCTTTTGCCCTGCTTCCCGGATTAAAAAAGCTTGATGAGTTTATTATAATGCTTGGGATCAACGAGCATTATAAATCAATGAGCAGGGGTGTTATCGACCTGAGGGATATTAGCTATTTCGTAGTTACGGTGCTGATCTTTACTGAAGCTTCAAGGCTTGTATTGTCAGCGCGCAGATGGAAGAGGGGCAGCGACGTGCCACGGGCAAACCGTCCCTCCGGCAGGATAAGCAGCTATGCTGGCATGGTGATTATACTTGTATTACTGGCCTTTATGTCATCATTTATTTCTTTCAGGATCGATCTTACCTCGGATAAGAGACACACCCTGTCGGACCAGACGAAAGAGATTCTTTCAGAGCTGGAGAATGATGTATTCTTCCAGGTATACCTGGATGGTGAGATGCCCGTTGCCTTTAAGAAACTGAGACGGTCAGTGCGTTCAACCCTTGAGGAATTCAGAGTGTTCTCCGGGAGGAAAGTGGATTACCAGTTTATCAATCCTTCAGGAGCTGAAAATGAGGAGGAGAGGAACAGGCGGCAATTATCGCTTATAGATAAAGGACTTTTGCCTGTTACGGTTTTTGATAATGACGAAGAGGGAGGAAGAAGCGAGAAGATGATATTCCCGGGAATGATCCTGAATTATAATACCGTGGAAGTGCCTGTTAATTTCCTGAAAAACAACCCTTCCCTGCCGCCGGAGGTCAACCTGTCAAACTCTGTTGAGGGTCTTGAATATGAATTAATACAGGCAATATCCACACTTGCTTCCGATACCGTCCATAAAGTGGCTTTTATTGAGGGTCATGGTGAACTGGACGAGATGGAGCTGGCAGATATAACCCTTGAAATGGCGAGGTATTTTACCGTTGACAGGGGTTCAATAAACGGTGAGGCCGGAATACTGGATGACTATTCAGCAATCATTATCGCCAAACCTACCCTTGAGTTCAATGAAGAGGACAAACTGGTGATAGACCAGTATATTATGAACGGTGGTAAAGTGCTCTGGCTTATTGACGAGGTTATGGTGAATACCGACAGCCTGGCTTTGGGTGGCACAGTGGCATTGTATAAACCCTTGAATATTGAAGACCAGCTTTTTAAATATGGAGTGCGAATAAACCCGGTTCTGATACAGGATACTGACTGCCTGATAATACCCCTGAGTTCAACGATAAGTGGTTCTAGGCAGATAATACCTGTGCCGTGGATATATTACCCTTTGCTACAGACAAATTCCAGGATGCCCGTAACGAGAAATATTAACAAGGTAAAATCCGAGTTTGTAAATTCCGTGGATACCGTGGGGCAGGATCCGGATGTCACTAAAGAAATTCTGCTCGCCAGCTCCAGGAACAGCAGGACAGTTAATCCTCCCATGCTGATAAGGCTGGATGACTATAAGAATACGCCTCCTGAAGAGGCTTTTACAGAATCATTCATACCGGCAGCCGTGCTTCTTGAAGGGCGCTTCAGCTCGCTCTACGCCAACAGGATGCTTTCCTCAGGGGACATTAATTTTAAAAGCAAAAGCAAAGATACCAGGATGATCGTTGTGGCCGATGGAGATATAATAAGGAACGAGGTGAGTATTGTGGGTAACAGGGTCAGCCCTCAGGCACTCGGTGTCGACAGGTATTCGGGGCAGACTTTCGGGAATAAGGACTTCATTATTAATTGCCTGAATTACCTGGTGGATGATAAGGGTTTGCTGAGCCTGCGATCAAGGGAATTGAAGGTCCGTTTGCTCGACAGGGACAGGATAAGGGAAAACAGGCTAAGCTGGCAGCTGGTCAATACACTCGGACCACTGCTGCTGGTGCTTGCAGCCGGTGCTGTCCTTATGATTGTGAGAAAAAAGAAATATGCTGAGCTCCAGGTATGAAACGTATTGCAGCGCTCATAGTGATCTTAGTGATGATAGCTATTATGCTGATCATTGGCAGGCGATTCCCTTTTGGGGCTGGGAATTCTGATTTCCACGTCGATAGTACAGAAAAGATAAGCCGTATATTGATCAGCGGGGAGAAGCAATCAGTAGACCTGCAGCGTTCCCCTGACGGCTGGAACGTTAACGGGAGACATTCTGCAAGACCATCGGCAATTGAGCCCTTGCTTCAGCTTATTGAGGAGCTTAGAATTAAATCACCTGTATCAGGATCTGTTTTCGAAGAAATACGCAATAATGATAATACTTCACTTATTGAAGTACAGATATTCGCCGGCAAGAGGATAATCCAATCCTACCGCATTTACAGGGATACTGCCTCGGTATATGGCGGAATAATGCAGAAGAGAAAGGATACAAAACCTTTCTATGTTCATGTGCCCGGCTACGATATAGATCCCTGTTCCTACTTTATTACAGATGAAAAGTACTGGATGCCATATACTGTCTTCAGCCTCAGTCCTGACAGGATAGAAAGGATAGACTTCAGGTATTTCAGCCAGGCCGATTCTTCTTTCAGTATTGTATTCAGGGGCCGGGATATTTTATTCAGCAGTGCAGCCTATGGAGGAGGGGAGCTTGATACGGCTGCAATTGGGAGGTACCTTTCATATTTTACCTATGTGCCATTTGAACGATGGGTGCCTGACAGCTTTAATGCAACAGGCAAGGATGTCAGTGAGCTACGGCCATATTTCAGGCTGGATGTTTTTAGTAAGGAAACGGATAGTCTGAGCCTGCTAACATGGACAATGATGATCAATGAAGGCGGCAGGACCATAGAGGATACTGACAGGCTCATGGGAAGCACTAATGGTGGAGATGATATGTTCATAATCAAATACTATGATATTGATCCTGTCATTAAAGGGCCATCCTATTTTATTTCAGATTGATTTTTTATTTGAGGATAAAACTTTTTTTACTAATATTGATAAACTGTAATAAATATAAAATATATCTATATTACAGGTGTTTAGCTTATTCAATTGTTGTTAATCGGATTATTGGTAAACCTAAATAAACATAAAATATGAAATTCGTCGTATCAAGTACCGAGCTTCTGGGACATCTTCAGGGAATAAGTAAGGTAATAAGTTCAAAAAACACACTCCCAATACTTGATAACTTCCTCTTTAAGCTTGAAGGGGATAAGCTGGAAATAACAGCCTCTGATCTTGAATCAACACTGATTACCAGTATGAGCCTGCAAAATACTGATGGTGACGGCAGTATTGCCATACCTGCCAGGATACTGCTGGATACACTGAAGGAGTTTTCAGAACAGCCGCTTACATTTGAAATCAACCTTGATACGCTGGCTGTAGTAATCAGTTCCGAAAAGGGTAAATTCAGTATAGTGGGACAGAATGGTGTGGATTTTCCTGTTTTGCCGGTGATAAAGCAGGATAAAAAAATTGCTTTTGACATAGATGCAGAAGTATTGCTTTCCGGGATCAATAAAACCGTGTTTGCCACTGCTGATGATGAGCTGAGACCTGTCATGGGAGGTATTTTTATCGAGGCAGGAAGCGACAAGATTACTTTTGTGGCCTCCGATGCTCATAAACTGGTCCGGTACCAGCGCAGCGATGCACATTCCGAGGAGAACGCATCTTTCATACTGCCAAAGAAGCCGGCCTCATTGCTGAAAAATATCCTGCCAAAAGAGGAGGGGAAGGTGGTACTTGAGCTGGACGACAAGAATGCTTTCTTCATTCTTTCTGAATATAAGGTGGTCTGCAGGCTGGTTGAAGGCAATTATCCGAATTACAATTCAGTAATACCTGCAAATAATCCCCGGAAGGTCACCATCGACAGGATTGAATTATTGAACACCCTCAAGAGGGTGTCGGTATTTTCCAACCAGGCCAGTAACCTTGTTAAACTTGAACTGACAGGGAACCAGATAAGGGTATCGGCCCAGGATATAGACTTTTCAATCTCCGCCTACGAAAGACTGAATTGCCAGTACGAGGGGGATGATATGGAAATAGGGTTTAAATCGGTTTTTTTACTTGAAATTCTCTCCAATATTGAATCTCCTGACGTGGTGATGGAGCTGGCCGATCCAACGAGGGCCGGATTATTTCTTCCCTCGGAATCTGAGAATGAGGCAGAAGATGTGCTGATGCTGCTTATGCCCATGATGATAAATGCATGATTACCGGATGGAACTAAAACTTAAAAGACCACTCGCCTTTTTCGACCTTGAGACTACAGGAATAAATATTGCCCGTGACCGTATTGTAGAAATATCGGTCGTGAAGTTGCACCCTGACGCCAGTGAGGAATGGTTTACAAAACGCCTCAACCCGGGTATGCCTATAAGTCCTCAGGCCACTGCAGTGCACGGCATAACTGATGAAGACGTTAAGGACTGCCCTTCGTTCAGGGAGATCGGCAGGAACCTGGCAAAATTTCTTGAAGGATGTGATCTTGCCGGCTATAACGCAATACGCTTTGATATTCCACTGCTGGCAGAGGAGTTTCTCAGGGAGGGAATCGACTTTGATATAAGGAAAAGAAAATATGTTGACGTCCAGGTTATATTCCATAAGAAGGAACAGAGAACACTGAGCGCAGCCTATACCTTTTATTGCAATAAGGAACTGTCAGATGCCCACAGTGCAAGAGCCGATACACAGGCAACATACGAGATACTGAAAGCCCAGATTGAAAGGTACGATGATATTAAGAATGATGTGGATGAACTGGCAAAATTCAGCCACCACAGTAAGTTTGCCGACCTGGCAGGCCGCATAGTCTATAATGCCAAAGGACAGGAAGTGTTTAACTTCGGGAAACATAAAGGCGAGCTGGTTGAAAATGTTCTTAAGAATGAGCCGAGCTATTTTGCCTGGATGATGGATGGCGATTTTCCCCAGTATACCAAGAAAGTGCTCACTGAAATAAAGCTGCGTTCATTTAACCAGGGCTGAGATATCCTGATTGACCATGAAAATTATCTGTATAGGACTTAACTACAGGGACCATGCAAGGGAGATGAACAGGCCCCTGCCGGATGAGCCCCTCGTTTTTCTCAAGGCTGACTCAGCCCTGCTGAAAAAAAATAAGCCTTTCTTTTTACCTGGTTTTTCTGATGACATACATTATGAGGCTGAAATAGTTCTCCATATCTGTAAACTGGGTAAGACCATTGCAGAAAAATATGCACACAGGTATTATGACAGCATTACACTGGGTATTGATATGACGGCACGCGACCTGCAGGCCTCACTTTCCTCTTCAGGTATGCCATGGGAGATATCAAAATCATTCGATGGAGCAGCACCACTGGGCGAATTTATCCCTGTTGATGAAACGGGTGATCCGGATAACATCTCTTTCAGACTGGAAAAGAATGGTGTGAGGGTACAGAATGGCAACACGGGAAATATGATCTTTGGCTTCGACAGGATAATATCACATGTTTCACGCTTTTTTACCCTTAAGACCGGCGATCTCATCTTTACCGGCACCCCGGCAGGTGTTGGTCCCGTAAAGCGCGGCGACAGGTTAACAGGCTATATAGGTGAACACAAACTTATTGATTTCATGATAAAGTAGTCACAGCCCTGCAGCCATAGCCCTTATGATATTGTATTATTCGCTTTCCAGTTCAGGCCTTTCTGCTTCCCTTACAAGTCTTGCAACGGGGTAGAGCCTGTTGTACTTCTCTATCTCGTACATGGGTGACCTTTCATAAATGAATATCAATTGTGCCATTGGGTCACCGGCAAAACTTTCATCTTCTGCCTTTCTTTTTTCCAACGCGGCACGCAGTTCATCATCTTCATTCAGCATTTCCATGAGCTGGCTTTCGAAGGTCCTGACAGAATAGAAATCGCCCGACTCGAGTATGGGATCAAAAAAGTTCCATACAAAATATGAGCTTGGGGCGTGTGGTTCCAGCATCTCAACTATGAACCTGTTGGCTCTTTGATTGGTAACAATAACATAGTCACCCTTATAGTAAGGCAGTGTTTGTTTTATCAGCCTGACCTCCACATTCTGGTTTATATGGT
>JBNJHQ010000006.1:0-32444 GCA_051748705.1 Bacteroidota bacterium
ATTTATCTTACGTATAAAACCCTTCTCCACATCGCAGGAATTAACTATCCTTATTACGCCACCCGTACCTATCACTTTCCTGTCCTTGATCTCCAGAAAAGGCTTTACAAGCTTCAATAATGAATCAGGCTCGATAACTGAATCAGCATCAATGGAGACCACGAGGGGACTCCTTGAAATATTCACACCGGCATTGAGCGAATCAGCCTTGCCCCCGTTTTTCTTGTCTATAACGGTTAACCTGTTGAAAGACGGATCTTCAGACCTGTAAACTCCCCTTATCCTCTCACAGGGAATGCGGTAATCAAAATAATAATTAACCTTTACAAGCTTATATTCCCGCTTTATCTTTTCAAAGGTATTATCCGTTGAACCATCGTTAACAATAATAACTTCAAAATTATTATAGTAAAGAGACAGCAGGGTTCGTACATTATCAATAATTGTACGGCTTTCGTTATACGCGGGGGCGACAACCGAGACCCTGGGACTAAGAGGGCTGCTTACCAGGCTGTTATAATTGACATAACTGTTTTTCCGCAGGTACTTCCTGAGGCTGAGTGCCGAAAAAATACCAAGGAGAAGATAGGACCCTATAATGATAAGGGTAAGTATGAAAATGAAATGTGTTGAGAATGTGCCCATTATATTGTTTTAATATATTCTCCTGTCAAGTACGTGCCTGATAATGATATTATAGTTCTTGTATTCCGACTTCATCAGTTTAACCAGCTCTTTTATCCCTGCTTCTCCCATATTTTCTATTGCCTTTGTTGCCTCTATCTGTAATTGTACATCATCCTCCTTATCGAGCACAAGCTTGAGGAAGCCCAGGAAAGCTTCATCGGGCATCTTGCCCATTGACCTGAGTATCTCAAGCGAATTACTGTAATCCTCTTTTTTATACATGCGCTTCATCACACCGAGTGTGCTTTTCATCTTCAAATCGCCGGCTACCCTTATAGCCAGATTCCTCACCTCCTCATCCGGATGTTCCAGGGCCCTTCTCACATCATCCTCTGTTTCAACCTGCCTGAATTCCCTTATCATCCTGAGTGCAAACATAACCACCGTGTCATTCGGTGAGTCTATCCACTGGTTGAACAGGGGTACGTCAATATTATGCTGTACAATTAATTCGTGAAGGGTTATCTGTTCCCACAGGGAGAATGGTCTTTCCATATGGTGAAGAAATTCAAAGGGTCTGTCATCACTCAGCCTTACGAGGGCTATCTGTGCCTCCATCCTCAATATCTCATTCCTGGAGTTCAGGCATTCAAATATTTCATCATTTGCATCCTTTATATTCATAAATGCCAGCTCCCTGAAACCTTTTATTTTGAGATGCCATCTCCTTGCATAAGCTTTGTTCACCGAGTCATTTACCAGACCCAGCTCAATATAAAGTGCCCTTAACTTTTCCCACGAATCACCCTTCAGGTTAGCGGCCACATCCTTCATCTGGTCGATCAATACCTGGCGGCGGTAACTGTTGGATGCAATTTTGTTGAACATCCCAATATCATTTTCACCATAGAGATAATCCAGGATCAGTTGCTGGTAATTCTCAAGAAGGTACTGGTATAGTTTTTCCCTCCTTTCCATCCTTCGCCTGTTCAGTAAAATAATAAGCAGCAGAACAAGCATGGTGCTTATTGACAGTATAATTATTATTATAAGCGCCGCCACCAGTGTCACTGACTTTCCGAAATAGTCGAACCTTTTCAGCCAGGGGCTGGGAATAAAGGAAATATCATAATCCTGCTGTATTGTATCTCCTGTTATCAGCGACCTGAAGCCGGGAAACATCACTTCATCACCGGCCCGGTAAGGTATGTTCACCGTGTCCCCGTTTAAAGAATACAATATCCTGTCAATACTTTCCCTCAATGAAGATTGATCCGTAGCGCCAATCGTATCAGGAGAAAGAGCCGGGCTGAGATTGGGACGGGAAACATTTCCGGTTTTTCCTGCCTGGTTCTTTACCGTATCCTGGTTTGACTTCAGGAGGAGTTGTTGCTGATCTGCAAGTGAATGCTTTTCTGATAAATCATTGTTTGCCGGTGTGCCGGACAGCAAAACGGCGGCTTTTGCCTCCGGTTTTGCAGGGAGAATCAGCACTAAGCATATTATCAGAAAAACCGATCTTTTCATAACTACCTGGATGGCCTGTAATAAATATTCAGAAAGCCTTCAAACCTGTTTCGCCTTTGTTCATTAAGATATTCCTCCCTTGAATAAGCTGCACCAAGTTTAACAGTGAAGCTATTACTTATTTTCTTGTTGGCACTAAGTTTCACGGCCATGGCTTTCTGCCTGTCAAGGTCGGTTGCCAGGTCCCACGGCTCATCCGGTGCGGTTCCGGCACCTGCCGTCAGCTGGAGATAATCCGTTTCATTAAAATATCTCCTTGCACTTAAAAATACCGAGGATGATGTGCCTGCTTCCTTAAGATGGACGTATGTTCTGGCTGCGAGCCAGTATTTACCTGCATATTTTTCGATTGAAAAAGTTGGTATAAAAATATGCCTGTCAAAATAAAAGTATGATGCCCCGGCCGATACCACCCATCCCCTGTCCAGGCTATACCAGTATTCGGCAGCTGCCCTGTGTTTGGGAAAATACCTGAACGGACTGTAGGCATAGGCAAGCCAGGCATATGATTTTTCGCTTATTTTTGGCCAGAACTCGGCCTGTACCTGGATACCCGTCTCAACTATCCCATCACCTGTATCAGCATGCAGGTTGCCAAAATTGACAGTGCCCAGCAAGGGTCCCGCTTTTGTTTCATACTGTGCACCAATCCTGAATATCTGCCAGAAACGGGAATACGGCTGGCTGAAAGTGTCAAAATAATAGCCCAGGAAGATGTCAACACCCTTTGCTAATGTATCCGTGCCGGTCTCAATATCCACCTCTGCATCCGGGGCCACTGATACGACTGTGTCGGGCTGTGTTATCCTCTCTTCCTCACTCGCTTCCATCCATTCCCTTATGGTCCTGCCGGCTTCAAGGGCATCTGCATGCCCGGGTTGTTCTGCAATAAGTGTATCCAGGATTCCCAGGGCTTCTTCATATCTTTCCTGCCAGGCGATTATTCTTGCAAGAAGTACTGTTGCATCGCCATAATCCGGATTGTTTTTTACCAGTTCACGCGCCATATGTTCAGCCTCTTCCAGTCTCCCTTCATAAGCAACAGTGCGCACACTGTCAAATGCTGCCTCCGGGTTGTCAGGGATCACCTGGGCTGATCCGGAGGGACAGAGCAAGGGCAGAAAGGAGAGGGTCAGAAGGATGACAACAAAATACAATGCTTTCATAATCAGTTATTTCAACAGGGATTCAATCTTTGAAACAAGTGCTTCATTATCAAGAGGCTTGACAAAGTAATCACTTATTCCCAGTTCCCAGGCATTCTCCTGTACATGAGGATCACTAAAAGCTGAAACAATAATAACAGGTATATTACTGCCTTTTTCATTCCTCAAATATCTGACCAGCTCAAGTCCGCTATGATAAGGAAGATGAATATCAGCTATCAACAAATCGGGTATTGCATCATTGATCTTTTCAAGGGCCTCATTTCCATCGGAGGCTGTCTCAACGGTATACCCCTTTCGCTTAAGTACGGTGGAAATTACAAGCGATGAAAGCTTATTATCTTCACAAATCAGAATTCTCATATTCAGATGAATTTTTAAATGCCTGATTCCCTTAAAACTGATCTAAAAATGTCAATATAATCAGTAAGGACAAAATATCCCGCTGACCTTTTGACCTATTAAAGGATTCAGTTGACAAATGTATAAATTTACCTTGATTAAGTCACTATAATTTTTTCAATCTTATGCTCCTGAATTTAACGACCGAGCCATGACCCAGGAAACCAATATGTCCGCTCTTTCTTTTTAAGCCCGGGTGGTCTCTCTTATCCATTGTGCCATTTCTGATTGCTTCTGTTATATCCCCGTCAACTATCAGTGTACCGTTAAGAACCACCTTTATCTTATTGCCATCCACGATGACTTCCTGTTCATTCCATTCGCCCACGGGCTTCAAAAAACCTTTCTTTGCGGGTATTACCCCGTATACTGATCCATGGTACTGGTATGGTTCAAGTTCAGAATAAATTTCAGCACTGTTATCCAGTATCTGCAGTTCCATACCTTCATAGGCGGCATCTCCCTCCAGGGGTGCCCGTATGCCAAGACCGTTATTGGCACCCGGTGTCAGCTGAAATTCAAATCTCAGAATGAAATCACCGTACTGCTCAGATGTAAAAAGGTTTCCCCCGCTGCCCCTGTCCGGTCGTACAACTATACACCCGTCTTCAACCACGTAAGATTCCTTGTTCCCTGTCCAATTATCGAGGGTGAGGCCGTCAAAAAGGGCAACAAAACCTTCTGCTTTCTCCTCCCCGGGAAGGATGTAGCTGTTATCCTGTGCTGCTTTCTCTTCCCCTGACTGTGAAGCTATAGATTCTTCAAGAAGGCTGCTCTTCTCATTCAGTACATTCTCCTGGCCTTCCCTCAATGCATAGGGTTCAATTTTCTTAAGCAGCTGTAACTTCTGCCTGTCCTGAATGGAAGCGTTAAAGACTTTATCAAGGTAGTCATAAAAAGCTCTTTCGGAATAGTTCTTATTCCCTGATGCACAAATATCATAGAGCACAGAAGATGAGCTGTGATCGGGCCACTCTACAAGGGCTTCATAAACCAGTGCTCTCGTTTCAGCATTTCCTTTCTCAAATTCTTCCTGAAGGATACCCAGTGCTTCCTGTCCACCCAGTTCAGCCAGCACGGGAAGCAGTTTATGTTTTTGATCGGAGCCCTTCATTGCTTCTGCCACGGCGGATACTCTTTCCTCTTCCCCGCTGACCTGCATGGCGGCATTAACAATGGCTGCCTGCAGCTGTTCGATCTCTGACCGGTCAGCTGTATTCATCAACAGATCAATAATCTCTTCCTGGTCATCAGGGCCTGCCACATACTTCAGTTCCATAAATGCCACTTCTCTCAGCCTTGGTTCTGATGATGAAGTATATTTCATCACCGTGTCAAAAAACCTGTTTTCTCCTCCTGCGGCCAGAAGTATCAACATCGTAGCCCTGGTATGGGTACCTGATCCTTCAAGGGCATCGGCTACGAGGTCCCTTTTCCTGGAATCAAGTACTGTAAGAAGAGCACTGAATCCTGCTACCTGGTCATAGGCAGTCTGGTATGATCTTAAATAATCAATCAGTTCACTTACTGCTTCTCTTCCTTCCAGCTGTGCCAGTGAGCGGGCCGAAGCAGCACGTACTTCCGGTGACGGGCAAAAAAGAGACTTTTTAACCTGCTCTGTTGCCAGTCTGTCACCCCTTTCTCCGAGCATTTTTACAATTTCCGCCTTACGAATGTTATCCACATCACCAGCCAGCGACATCCATTTGCGGGTAGCCGCCTTGCCGGGTATATCAGCGGCCAGTTCAAGTATGGCTTTCCTGTATTCCAGGTCTCCTTCCCTGAAGCCCGAGAAGAGATAGTCAATAGCTTCATATCCCTTATAATGAACAAGGGCCTCGAGGGCTGCCGTTTTATACTGCAGGTCGGCCTCGTTGAAGATTTCCCTGCATATTATTTCCATTTTACTGACATCACCCCTGTCACCCACGTTTCTTGCATACTTAATAAGTGCAGCCGTGGCCCCCGTTTCATCCCATCCGTAGGAAGCCTCGCGGGCAGCAGAGACCAGGGTTTCATAAACAGTCTCAAGTGCACTTTCGGCCATGGCATTCAGAGCTGAGGTCCTGATATCCCTGCCTCCCCTCATGTACCATAAGATATAGGCAGGTGCTGCCTTAACGGATTTCATCCTGGCCAGTTCATTCATAACTGATTCAGGGCAGGGCAGTGTCTCAATATCCAGGCTCATTGCAAGCAAATCTTCCTTATCAGGTGAGTCACAGGACGCAATCACGGCCAGTGCCGGCTCACACAAATCCTCATCGGTAAGGAACCCGGAAGCAAATTCAACGGAACGTTCTGTTCCGAAATATTGCAGCTGGGAAAGGAAAAACGATCGTACCATGGGATATCCGGAGGCATACACGGCATCAATACATTCGCTTTCCCAGGCATATCTTTCCTCCTCATACCCGTAGCCCGAAAGGTACCTCGAATAGCTCTCAATGGCGAACCTCGCCCTTGTATCATCACCACCTCCCGGGGGTAAAACCATTGCAAGGATCTTTTGCCTTCCTTCCGGGCCAAGAGCTGTCATCTCCAGCATCTGCTCCTGCAGGTCAGCCAGGTTATTAACAGGCATCCTGGCAAGGAGATCAGCCACCATGGTCTCCGTGGTACGCTGGTCCTGCGCATGCACCGGCATAATACCGGCTATCAGTAATAATATGATAAGTAATTTTTTCATAGTCCGAAAGTTAAATTGTCCACGGCCCTCTCATGGGCTGATATATTAAACTGTTTGCTCCCTCATCATCAACAAAACGTTGCCTGACAGGGTCATAGGTAAGATTTCGTCCCAGGCGCACGGCAGTAACTCCAAGGTTCACTATTGTTGCCGAGCGGTGACCGTTCTCCTCGTTAAGGGCAAACTTATTTCTTGTCAGTACCGATTCGCTGAAAGTGCTTACCATTGGTTCCGGTTCAGGAAGGCTTTCGATAAGTTTTTGAATATTCGGAATGGTTGAGCGGAATCCCTTGTATATCTTACCGTTGGGACCTTCAATATAGGCAGCATCCCTGTCGGCATTTGCGCCGTCAAGTATTATCTTGCAGCCGTCAGCATATGTATATTCGATCCGTCTCCATGACCCCACGGCATCATGATGTTGCTGTGGGGCATCCACCTCAATATATACAGGGCTGGTGTTATCCTTGCCCAGCATGTATTGAACCGGGTCGAGGTAGTGCTGTCCCATGTCACCCAGTCCTCCACCGTCATAATCCCAGTAGCCACGGAATTTTGAATGCACCCTTTCAGGGTTATAGGGTTTATATGGTGCAGGACCAAGCCAGAAATCATAATCAAGGTTAGCAGGAACGTCCTGCGGCTCAAGCCCGTACTCCCCGCTCCAGTAAAACTTCCAGTCAAATCCCGTTATTCCGCTTATTGTAACCTTCAATGGCCAGCCCAGGGCCCTGCTGTCAATAAGCTTCTTCAGCGGGTTAACGGTAGTGCCAAGTCCGTAAAACTGGTCTTTAAACCTGAACCAGGTATTGAGCCTGAACATCCGGCCATATTTCTTAACGGCTTTGACAACTTCTATTCCTTCCCCGATGGTCCGGGTCATGGGCTTTTCACACCAGATATCCTTACCTGCTTCAGCAGCCATCTTTGCCATTATGCCGTGCCAGTGGGGCGGTGTTGCAATATGTACAATGTCAATATCAGGCCGCGCCAGCAGATCCCTGAAATCGTGGTAGGCATCAACCCCTTCACCAGCCTGTGCAAGGGCCAGATCGAGATGCTTGCTGTCAACATCGCATACGGCCAGGACCTTTGTCCCTTCGTAAGGTATATGACCCCGACCCATGCCACCAACACCTATTATACCTTTGGTTAGCTGGTCACTTGGGGCAGTGTATCCGCTTCCCCCAAGCACATGCCTGGGGATAATGGTGAAAGCAAATGCTGCAGCAGCTGATTTCTTGATAAAATCCCTCCTGCCTTTATTATTTTCCTTCATAGGTAGTCTTATGTTTTAAATAATCGGTTAAATATTTCCATATCTTCAGTGATAATGCCGGGAAGTATAACAGGATGAAAATATACTCATACTGTAATCCCCTTTTGCCCTGGAGGCAATTTACAAAAAAGGACGATCAAAGCCTAAAAAAAAAGTCCGTTTGGAGCCTGATAAGCTTTTAAGCACTTACAGCTTTTCCTTTATCCTGACTGACGTCTTATTTAATGAGGCGTGTATACAAATATTTATTTTACAAAGGCCTTTATCACCATGGCCGGTCGTTTCGATTGGTTAATGAGGATATACTCCCCTGCTGCTGCAGGTACCACAAAAGTCTCAGCATAATTAAAGCGCATCCTCAGCCCCCTCGCTGTTTCGAGTATTATACTCTCTCCTTCGACAAGGTTCAGGACATGGCACCTGTTTTCATTGCTGACAAGCACCCTGCCGGCAAATTTATACCTTTGAACACCGTAAAGGTGTGTGGTGTGTGTTTCAAGGTTTTCCAGCACCCAGTCGTCACCCTTTGCAATAATCCCGGGTTTGCATATCAATTCATCCCTGACCTTATCACCCTTCCTGTCAAAATACAGGTTCTCCATTGCCCTGCTGATATTCAGCGGGCGCAGCTTCCCGTCCATTCCGGGACGCAACCAGTCATACATTTTAAAGGTAAAGATATATGGTGTTGAACTGATTTCAAGGACGAGATTGTTCCTGCCTGATCCATGCACCGTTCCGCAGGGTATGAGGAAAAGGTCGTGCTTTGACGAGGGGTGTGACTGGACATAATGATCAATATCAATGGCTTTCAGATCATTATAACTAATCTCAAGTTCATTGCGGAACTGCTCCTGGTCGATATTCTCCCTGAAACCCAGGTAAACAACGGCATCATCGCTGCAATCCATAATATAATAGGCTTCCTCCTGGGTGAAATTTTCTCCAAACTCTCTTTTGATATATTCTTTTCGCGGGTGGCACTGTATTGAAAGGTTCCCGCCATCAAAGGTGTCGAGGTAATCGAAGCGTATGGGGAATTCATCACCATATACTTCGTGGCATTCCCCGAGTACATTATTTGATTCCTGCATCATCAGCAGGTCGAAAGCAAGCTCCAGCATAACACTGCCGCTTTCGAGGATCAATCCATTTTCAGGACTTATAAGTTCAAATGACCAGGCATAATTAGGAACATCACTGTTCAGTCCCCGAATATTTTCCTTAATCCATCTTCCACCCCACGGACCGGGTTCGAACCAGGGACGTACCCTGAAAACATTATGTGAAATATCCTTAAGGGCGTGCCTAAGGTCATCGCCGCGTATAAAGCTGATCTCTCCCGGTCTCTGGCCGTCAATAAAAAGGTCTGTCTCAGGCAGGATGTCTTTCAGGTGCCTCCGCTGGACAGGCCAGTCGACAAAATAATTCCTTTTATAATCGTAGCCGGGATTAACTGCCGGTGTCCCAATATGAGTTTTTAATCCGGCCCTCGACCTGAATTGCACTTCATTCCTGGGAAGGTCAATATAGATAAGAAAAGCGTGCTTATCAACCAGTGAAGCCCCGGTCCCGTAAATGATACGGTAAGTGTTTCTGCCTTCTACTCTTAACTTTTCAATTTTACTGCTGCTGAAGAAATCGCTCATCTCCATATCGCAGCGTTTGCCAAACAGTGGATCATCAGCGCCGGTAAATGCCGCTACCTCCCTTTCAATTTCACCTGAAGGCTTCAGCGCACTGTTAATGTCTGTAAACACGGGCAAAGGTCTCCCCAGCTCCTGCATGCACTTTTTAATTTCTCCCGTGATATCATCAAAAAGAACCCCGGCAAAGCCATCGATAACAATGGTTCCCTTCCCGGGTATCATTTCTGCCAGGGCTGACAGGGAATGGAAAATCTTACCCTCGCCAATGGGATAAACAGGGTAGATATCGTAATGATTATCTTCTTCCTGCTTCTTAAAAAGAGGCAGGAGGAACTGAGAGGTATTTCTTATATCTTTCATTTACTGCTTGGAAGCATGAAATCTCATGGCATAGATAGCTGCTGCCAGGAGATAGATCATACAGGCCAGCAGAACTGACATTCCGAAGAGGGTTGTACTTATGTCAGTAACCCATCCCATCAGCAGTGGTATGACTGCCCCCCCGGAAATAGCCATCATCATCAGGCCCGATATCTCATTCTTCCTGGTGGGATATTCTTCAACGGCTATTGAAAAAACAAGCGGGAATATGTTGGCAACAAATAGCCCTATTAAAAAGGTCAACACCCAGGCGGCTGCCTCGGAGCGAAGAACCAGTATTGCCACGAAAGAAAGGATACCCAGTATGCTTGTCCAGATATTGAACTTGCGTGAAGGAATTCTCGTGAGCAATATAGCCCCTCCAAAGGTACCAAGCATTCTGCCAAAAAAGTAAACACTTCTTCCTGACTCTGCCGCTGTCTGTTCAAGTCCGAAACTCTTAATGAAAAATTGTCCGGAATTGGAATTAAAACCTACGTCAACACCAACAACTACGAAGATTGCAAGTACCATCAGTAAGACGAACTTGTTGCCCAGCAGTTTGTAAGCGGATGCGAAAGATGCTTTTATTTCAGTTTCGCTTGATTCATCGATCTTCACCAGGCCAAGCCACAGGACTGTAATGATGGACACTATGCCGTAAACAAGGAAAAGTATCTTCCAGTCGCCGAGGCGTGCAGCAAAAACGGCTGCAAGAGGAGCTCCGAGCATTGAGCCTATTGCTTTAATAAACTGTGAAAAGCTCAGGAAACTGGATGCCCTGTTCCCGGGTACCACATCAACCAGCAGAGGGTTTGCTGAGACCTGCACTATGGTATTGCCTATACCCAGGAGGGCAAATCCTGTAAGCACCATGGCAAAGGAATAGAAGAAGAAGGGTACCAGCAATCCAAGGGCTGTAACAAGCATACCAATGTTAAGCATGAATCTCTTTCCCAGCCTTGACTGCAATACCCCCACAGGCACAGAAAGGAGGAAGAACCAGAGGAAGGCAGCAGAGGGTATGAGCTGTGCAACAGTTGCACTTAGATCCATATCAGCGCTCACCCTGTCTACACCAATGCCAACCAGGTCAACGAAGCTCATTACAAAAAAGGACATCAAAACAGGTAGTACCCTGTAGAAATTTATCTTTGGACTCATCTTATTGATTTTTTCGTTTACATATACTGTAGTGATCCCCTTACGGAATTCCAGAATGATTCTTCAAGAAGGTGCGCGCTGCCCAGCAGGGCTGCATCTTCCTTCAGTTCAGAAATAAATGGCCGGGTATTGCAATTTCTGGCTTTCATTTCCTCCTCCATGGGCGGTCCAAAAAGATCATAGGCCCGCGAAATGTTTCCGCCCATAACAAGTACCTCAGCGCCGAAGCTGTTAAGGTAGGGTGAAAGAAATGCTCCCAGTGATGCGCCAAATTCGATAAAGATTTTACGTATGTCCGAATCAGATCTTGCAGCTTCAGCTATTTCCCGTACGCCATGACTCTTCTTACCTGTCAGATCTTCATACCTGCCCGTAAACCAACGTGTACTGAAATAATCGTCGGCAATGCCATCCCGGAAACTGATGTGGTAAACACAGCCCAGGTCGGGAACCCGGTCGCCCCTGGCAACAGGTACCCCGTCGGCAACAAAGGCTGATCCAAGTCCGGTTCCAAGCGTTATTGCCATCGACCTGCTGAAGCCGGCAGCCTTACCTGCCCATGCCTCACCAACGGCAAAAGAAGAGGCATCATTCATAAACCTTACCGGCATTCCCGGTTCCAGCTTAAGGGATCCTCTTATAGCATCCCCTATATTGATGCCATACAATTTTTCATACTTGGGTACTCCCCTGATAAGACATATCCCGTTAACATAATCGAAAGGGCCGGGCATTGCAAAACCAATACCCCTGATATTATCCTTCCCTGCCTTTTCAAATGTTTCAGACAGGGCCTCCGACCACCTGCTTATTATCTCATCTGCCTTACCCTTATTATCTACAGGTCGCTCTGAAAAAGTATCCTTTAAGATTTTTCTTTCCTTAAGGTCAATGGCGGCACAGCTAATATGACTTCCACCTATGTCAACCCCGATTGCATAATTCTTTTGATCCATATTACGGGCAAAATTTTGCCTGTGAAAATATCCAAATAAATTATCATCACCAAATGAAAAAACCGGAGCCGGGGGTGGTGCTGATCGTTGCCGGCAAGACGCCCCGGGGGTGGTACTGAGAGCGGTTTGCCGTTTATAGCCTACTGACAGGGGGCTTAAAAAAGGGACCCGGGGTGGTGCTGATCGTTGCCGGCAAGACGCCCCGGGTGGTGCTGAGAACAGCCTGACAGGTGGTGATCAGATCTTATCTGTTTCAACGACTTTCCCCAGGATATCTGCATAAGGAAGCACAAGGTAATTTTTACCTTCAAATTCAATTTCACTCCCTGAGAAATCCTTGTAGAAAACCATGTCGCCAACACTGATCTCGGCTTTTTCGACAGTACCAATGGCGGCAACCCTTGCGTGTTTAGGCTTCTCTTTGGCAGTTTCAGGAATTATTATGCCTGATGCCGTCTTCTCCTCTTTCGAGCTTTCCAGCTCAAGGAGAACCTGCTGATTAATTGGCTGTAGCTCTTTCATTTTTAGTTTTCTCCTTTAGTAGTAATTCATCTATTGCCTGTACGAACATCTCCCTGGTAGCCTCTTTTGTCTGCCCGATACCACTGAATATCTGTGGCCTCTCACCCATTGGTATCAGCAGGAAGGTAGGGATACTCCTGATGCCGAATGCTGCAGCCAGCTCTCGTTCATCCTCGGTGTCGACCTTATATATATAGATCTTCCCTTCATATTCTTCTGCCAGTTCATCAAGTATGGGACCTGCTATCTTGCAGGGCTGGCACCAGTCTGCCCAGAAATCGACTATTGCAGGTTTATCTCCTTCATAGACCCATTCTTCAGGGTTCTTCTCAAAATTATAAACCTTTTCAAGGAATTCTGCTTTGGTCAGGTTTATGGAACCTGATTGTCCTTTATCTGATGACACCTCGTCCTTTTTGTCATCTTTCTCCTTATTGTCTGCAGCGGTGCTTGTTGAGCATGAACTGACCGCAGCCATAATGAGGATTGCCAGAAGAGCATAACTAATGTTTTTCATATCACAAGATTTAATTTAATTTCCTGATTCAAGTAAACTGTCTATTCTTTTTTTATCGAAGCCAACTATGAGCTGGCCATCAATATCTGTCTGAGGAACACCTTGCTGACCACTTTTGTTTACCATTTGTTCGGCAGCCTTCTGATCGGCTGATACATCAATGTCCCTGAATTGCACCTTTCTTTCTTTAAGATAGGCTTTTAGAGTATTGCACCATGTACATGAGGGAGTGGAGTAAACAGTCACATTCTTCTGCCTTCTCTCCCCGCCTGACTGAACGATGGCATGAGAACCATTGATGGCAGAGATATAAAATTCCCTGCTATTGCAGCCTTTCATCAGATTCCTGAGTTGGCCTGAACGGAATTCAAGCAGTGTGGGAACCGATTCAATGCCATATTCAGGGTGGATATCCCTTACCGAGGATACATCGGCTTTCATGAAAACAATGCCTTCGGATATGCTCCCGTCAAGTTCATTCAGGGCATTTAATGCACAATCGCTCTTACCTGTTCCTCCTTTATAGAGGAGCAGGAAGGCCCTCTCATTTTTCCCGGTGATCTTCTTCAGATCTTCAAGTGATCCAATATTACTGATGTCCATCATTTGTAATTCATATAGGTATCGACATATTTACATATATCATGCCATAAAAGTATTATGAATTTTTGACATAGCATACATGTTGTTTTGTCAGTTGGCACATGGCGGTGGCAGCTTCGGTGGCAAGCTCTTTTCGTAAAAAATATGTTATCTGACATAAGATCATTTCTTCGTATTATTTCATAGTATACATTTAAAATTGTATTTTAGTATTTGTTAGAGGGCTATATCTCTTTAGCATATATCCTTGATTACCAGATTCTAATGAAGTTCATTAAAAAAGTATTATACCTGATATTCAATGAGAGGCTTTATTTCAGGATAATAAGCAGCTTTTTTTTTATCCTGTATTTCTCGGGGCTGCTTAAGATATCAGGAAAATTCAGAATGCACTATTTTGCCGGAGACCTGGTTAGGAAAGGAGATACGATCATTGACATAGGGGCTAACCTCGGGTATTATACAAAGATCTTTGCACTGGCAACCGGAAGTGATGGTACAGTATGGGCCGTTGAACCGGTTCCCCTCTACCGTGAAATATTAAAAAGGAACACTTCCCGCCTGTCAAACATAATAATACTACCATTTGCACTGGGCGACCGTGAATCGCATCAACAAATGGGGATTCCGGGCGATCAGAAGTTCAGGCACGGTCTTATGCGTATTAAAAAGAAGGAGGAAACTGACGGGCAGAGTATCAGGGTCGAGGTAAAAACACCATCACTCCTTTTTGCTGATCTTGATAAAGTGGATTACATAAAATGCGATATAGAGGGTTACGAGGACAGGGTTATTCCTGGTTTCATGGACATAATAAAACGGGACAGGCCTGTAATACAGATTGAGCTGCATCCTGATAACCTGGCACTGATCAATGAACTATTGTTAAATGAAGGATATTCTGCTTATGTGCCCCGGGAAAAAGCCCTCGAAAAGTTTAATACAAGAGGAAAAATTAACAGTGATATATTATATATACACGCTGACAGATACGAACAGATCAAAGATTTCATTAAATAACCCTTATTAACTTAATAATTCCATACTATGCCAAAAGTTACAAAAGAACATGCCCTCAAATATCACAGTACAGGGCGTAAAGGGAAAGTGGAAGTTATCCCTACAAAACCTTTCAGCACACAGTTTGACCTGAGCCTGGCCTATACGCCGGGAGTAGCCTTCCCATGCAAGGAAATAGAAAAAAATCCCCTTGATGCCTATGAATATACAGCCAGGGCAAACCTGGTTGCGGTAATATCAAATGGTACCGCGGTCCTTGGGCTGGGCGATATAGGTGCACTTGCCGGTAAGCCTGTTATGGAAGGAAAAGGATTGCTGTTCAAAGTATTCGGTGATGTTGATGTATTCGATATTGAGGTGGATGAGAAAGACGTTGACAAGATGGTGGAGTTCTGTACAAAAATTTCACCCACCTTCGGAGGCATTAACCTTGAAGATATCAAAGCCCCTGAATGCTTTGAGATAGAGGAAAGACTTAAAAGAGACCTGGATATACCTGTTTTCCATGATGATCAGCATGGAACTGCAATAATATCGGGTGCCGGGCTGCTGAACGCCCTTGAAATAAACGGGAAAAAGATCGAAGACTTAAAAATGGTTGTCTCCGGTGCCGGAGCAGGAGCCATAAGCTGTACCAAGCTGTATGTTGCCCTTGGCATCAAAAAAGAAAATATTGTCATGGTCGATTCCAAAGGGGTAATAAACAAAAAGAGGACAGACATTAACAAGTACAAGGCTGAATTTGCAACTGACAGGGATATAAGCACCCTTACTGAAGCCTGTGTTGATGCCGACGTCTTCCTTGGCCTGTCGGTTGCCGACATGATGACGAAAGAAATGCTGGCAAGTATGGCCCCCAATCCCATTGTATTTGCCATGGCCAATCCTAACCCGGAAATTACCTATGAAGATGCCATGGATACAAGGGATGACCTTATCTTTGCAACAGGCCGTTCTGACTACCCGAACCAGATCAATAACGTGCTGGGCTTTCCCTTCATCTTCCGTGGAGCTCTCGATGTTATGGCAAGTGATATAAACGAAGAAATGAAACTTGCTGCAGCATATGCACTGGCAGACCTGGCAAAAGAACCTGTTCCTGAAGAGGTGGCCAGGGCCTATAATGTTGACAAGCTTGAATTCGGAAGGGAATATATCATTCCTAAACCACTCGACCTGAGGCTCATATCCTGGGTTGCATCGGCGGTAGCCAAAGCAGCAATTGATTCAGGTGTGGCAAGGAAAGAGATAAGTGACTGGGATGCTTACAAGGAATACCTTGACAGCAGGGTAAGAAAGCATATCCAGGATATTGCAAGCGTTTGCATTAAACCGATCGACTACTAGACATAGGTGTTCATAAAAGGGACCGTCTCATAGGAAAGATTGAGACGGTTTCTTTTTGTTGGATCATTATTAACCGGGGGTGCATCAGTGCATCCTCTTTTTTTTTACCCGTAAGCATCCATGAGGGGACCTTTCCGCCCTTTGAAGTCATCATCTGAAACGGCATCCATCCTCTCCCCGTATAAAAGGCTAATAACCCTTGCAATCTGGTCAACTGTAAAAGAGCTCCTATTCAGGGTTACATCAAAAAGATAGTCGAGATTTATGGGTTTCTTATCCATGAAATTCAGTATGAGGCTGTGCCTTTTCTCATCGGTGTCCACAACAAATTCTTCAGCAGCTTCAATATCAAGCTTCCTCTTTTTCATAATATTTTCCACACGCCAGTAGAAAGGTGCTACCAGGCGGACATGAAGGGCTCTTTTTACTGATCCTGTAAGGGCCACCCCTCCCCTGCCAACCATAACAACATATCCTTCCCTGCATACAGTCAGCACCACTTCCCTGATGGTTTTCCTTACCCTGGCATCGCTGATAAATTTACCGGAAAGTGCCATCAGCATCTCAGATAAACCTGAGAGCTCCTGCCTTTTAACGTAGCTTTCAATATTATGGGCACCTGTATTCAGTTCCCTGGCAGCATTCAACAGTATCTCCTTGTCTATCCACCTCCATTTTTGTGTATCATACTCCCTGTTAAGCCTGATAACCAGCTTCTTGGCTACAGCAACAGCATCACAACCTGTCTGCCTGGAGATTGTAATTACCGGACCAAAAGCATCCGGGGAATCTTTTAAAATGCGGCCCCGGTACCTCTCATCAAAATATTTAAAGAATTTCTCTGTCATTGGTGATAATTCAGATAATGTCAAAAGAATATAATTATCCCGGTCAGCCGGATGAGAGCATCTAAAAGTTACGAAAAAAAATGGATATAAAGAAAATATATCGGTGTCACGCACAAGGTATCAACACCTGTTTCATACTTCACAGGTACTTATCACAATTATTCTGCGACGGACCTATGAGGTGAGGAGAGTGTACTCAGAGCGCAAGCGGCTGCATATTGCACCAGGCAATCTGCTTCGTGCACAATAGTTCTATTACCCTGTCGTGTATGCCACTAAGCTACAGGGGCAGTTCCAGTGCATGTTCAGCTTCTACCTCCTCTATAGTCTTGGGTTTTGGTTTTCCCAGAAGCTCATAACCTGTTTTAGTGATCAGGAAGTCTTCCTCGTTCCTTATTCCGCTGAAATTTCTAAGTTCATTGACCCTGTCAAAATTAATGAATTCCTTATTGGTGCCTGCCTGCTGCCACTGGTCAATCAGTTCAGGAATAAAGTATATTCCGGGTTCGATGGTCAGCACGAAGCCGGGTTCAAGCTTACGTCCCAGTCTCAGTGATTTTATACCGAACTGGGAAGGTCTTTTCTGACCGTCCCATCCCACATATGTCTCGCCAAGGTCTTCCATATCATGCACGTCCATTCCCATCATATGACCCAGTCCGCAGGGAAAGAACAGCGCATGTGCACCACTGGCAACGGCATCATCAATATTGCCTTTCATCAGACCCATATCCTTGAGTCCCCTTGCAATAATCCTTGCCGATTCAAGATATATTTCTTTGAAAGCTATCCCGGGTTTAAGCATGCTGATGGAAGTATTATGGCTGTCAAGGGTAATGTTATATATATCCCTCTGCTGACTGGTAAAATAAGGATCCACGGGCACTGTGCTGGAGAGGTCAGCAGCATAGCCGGATTCTACCTCGGCACCTGCATCCAGAAGGAACATCTGTCCGCTCTTTAATGTATTACCATGGTAATGGTTATGCAGTGTTTGTCCGTTTACAGTTGCAATAATCGGGAATGATATCCTGGCTCCCAGCTTTTCAGCTGCATGATTTACAGCAGCTGCCACCTCTGCCTCTGTAACTCCCGGGGCAACCATACGCATGGCTGTACGGTGCATGTCAACAGATATATCGGCTGCTTTGCTAATTTCCCTTATCTCTTCAGCGGTTTTATAGTTTCTCTGGGCTATCACTGCCCTGACCAGTGCGGGGGATGATTCCGCCTGGGATTCAGCGGGCAGTATACCCAGCCATTCAAAGAGCTTGATCTTGTTTTCCGGTCTGTAAGGAGGGAGAAAATGGATAGTCCTGTCCCCTGCATTCTCCTTCCGCAGAAGCTCCACAAGAGCCTTTAGCGGCTGAGCCTTTTGAATACCAAAGGCAGAGGCCCTTTCACGTATTGTTGGCTGCGGGCCCATCCAGACAAAATCTTCCACGGTGAGATCATCACCGAATATTATTTCTTCACCCGTATCACAATCCAGTACACCCGCCAGGTAGGGAAAATTGAGTCCGAAAAAATACCTGAATGTACTGTCCTGGTGAAAATGAAAGGGGTTATCGGCATAATTCATGGGGCTTTCATCATTACCCATCAATAATATAAGGCCTGATCCCACGGCTTTCTTAAGTTTTTCTCTTCTCTTTATAAATACTTCTTTTTCAAACATAGCTTCAGTTATGGTTTATATTTAAATTCCTTCATGTTCGGTTCTCATTATTATCTCATTCTGCAGGTCTTCACCCAGGTCATTGAAATAATCACTGTATCCTGCAACCCTCACTATAAGGTCCCTGTACAGTTCCGGGTGCTTTTGTGCGTCTCTTAATGTATCAGCATCAACAACATTAAACTGAACGTGATGACCATCCATCTTAAAATAGCTTCTGATGAGTGCTGTCAGCACCTGGTAACTATCCTCATCCTCAAAGAAGCGGGGACTGAATTTCTGGTTGAGCAATGTGCCACCGGTTTTGAGATGGTCTATCTTTGATGCTGATTTAATAACCGCGGTGGGACCCAGCCTGTCGACTCCCTGGAATGGGGATATTCCTTCCGAAAGGGGGACATAAGCCCGTCTTCCGTCCGGTGTGGCTCCTATAAGCGATCCAAAATAGACATGGGATGTAGTGGGCAGCATATTTATCCTGTGAACACCTCCCCTGGGCGTGATGTGACCGTTAACTGCATTATAGAATTCTTCAAACACCATTTGTGCATGCCGGTCGGCATAGTCATCGTCATTACCATACTTGGGTGAGTTATAGACCAGGTCATAGTGCAGGTCATCAAATCCCTGAAAGTCATTTGCCATGGCAGCCTTTAACTGCTTCCATGTGTATTTCCTCTTATCGTAGATATTAAAACGTATTGAACTGAGCATATCAGTTATTGTTCCCAGTCCCACTCCCTGTATATATGTGGTATTATATCTTGCTCCACCGTCGTTATAATCCTTCCCGCCGGCTATGCAATCTTCTATCAGCAATGAAAGGAAGGGCACCGGCAGGTTATTTGCAAATATCCTCTCTATCACATTGTTACCACGTATTTTTATAGCAGCAAAATATTCAAGCTGTTTTTTGAAAGCACTGAAGAGGTCATCAAAGTCATTGAACTCTTCCACTTCGCCTGTGGGGAGCCCTGTTATTTCACCGCTTCGGGGGTCAAGCCCGTTATGCAGTGTCAGCTCCAGTATTTTTGCCAGGTTGAAGTAGCCGCTCAGCCAGTATGATTCAGTCCCAAAGGCACCTGTTTCCACACAGCCTGAGGCACCTCCGTTTCGGGCATCAACGAGTGATTTGCCCTGGTGTACCAGTTCCTGGACTATTGCATCAGTATTAAAGCAGGATGGTTGTCCGAATCCTGTTTTAATAATATCAAGAGCTTTGTGAATGAATTTGTCAGGACTCTTTTTTGATATCTGGACCATTGAACTGGGTTGTAATATACGCATCGCGCCAATAACATCGAGTAAGATATAGGTCATATCATTCACCGCATCAGTTCCGTCGGGTTTAACACCCCCGAGGTTGATAAGGCAAAAATCAGTATAGGTATTGCTTTCCTGTGCTGTCACTCCCATTTTGGGAGGCGAAGGATGGTTGTTAAACTTCACCCAGAAGCAGCCCAGTAATTCGTAAGCTTTTTCTTCCGTGAGAATACCTTCAGCCATATCCCTGGTGTATGCAGGGTATAAATGCTGATCAAGCCTGCCCGGGTTAAATGAATCCCACGGATTCAGTTCGCTCACCACCCCGAGGTGAATAAACCAGTAATGCTGAAGTATCTCATGGAAGGTCTCCGGTGCATGAGCAGGAACCCTGCGGCATATCCTGGCCATTTCCTGCAGTTCGTCCCTGCGTTCCTCATCCTTACTTTCCGCTGCCATTTTCTCCAGTTCATCAGCATTGCGTCCGGCATACATTATTATGGCATCACAGGCTATATCCATTGCCCTTAGCTCTTCCGCCCTATCATAGGCATAGCGATCGTTGTAATAATCAAGACCGTTCAAGCTTTCTTCTATTTCCTTTTTCAGGTCAAGGAAGCCTGTATGAAATAATTTATAACCCAGGACGGTATGCCCCGGGGCCCTCTGTTCCTGGAATTCGGTAAAAACACCTGCTTTATAGGCTTTCTTCCAGTCAGGTGTCATGGCCTCCATTATTTTATCCCGGTTACTCTTACCCTTCCAGAATGGGATAATCTCATCCCTGTAAATATTTTTCACCTCATCGCTTACCCTGAAGAATACTTTCTCCCTTTTATCAAGTATCTCAAGATCGTCCAGTGAATGCAGACTGATCTCGGGATAGGTTGGAGTGGCTTTTGGTTCCGGTCCTCTCTCTCCCACTATCAGTTCACCTTCATTTATACATAACTTCTTGTTCTTCAGTATATATTCAAAAGCTCTTGCCCTTCGTACGGGCACCGATACTTCCCCTGCCATATCGCTCCTGTAAAATTCAGTGACCAGCAATGCTCTCTCGGCTGAAAGGCTCTCAACAGCATTAAGGCTTTGATCCCTTAGCTTCTTTACTCTTTCTGTAAGTTTCATACGTTCAATAATTTTAACTTTTATCCTCAAATATTTTCAACCTGCTACTCCCGGCAGTACTCCCGGCCCTATTAAAACCCTGTAACTCTTAACCGCCGATTTTTCCAGTTTATAAGTGCCGGCAATATACACTGTGCTAATTTCCGGCAACTTTCAACCACCGATTTTTACCCTTATGCCACTGCCGGCAAAAAATTCCTTTAGCTCATTCATCCGTTCGGCAGAGGGTTGTACAATATCCTTCATCCTGTATTCCAGTCCGAAGGTCCTGTATTTTGAACTGCCAATCCTGTGGTAGGGAAGGAGATCGATCCTGCTGATATTCCCTCCCTGCTGTCCTTCTGTCACAAAGTCCCTCATTGCCTCAAGATGAACGCTATCATCATTGAAGCCCGGTATTATGGGGATCCTGATAATGACCTTTTTCCCTCTTTCAAGTATATACTTATAGTTATCTATTATCAACTTATTTGATACACCGGTAAATTTTTTATGTTTAAGCGGATCAAGATGTTTAATATCGAAAAGAAAGAGATCTGCCAGTGGAATAATTTTATCTGTTACCTGCCGCCCGGCATAGCCCGAAGTATCAACAGCCGTGTGTATCTCCTCATCACGGAAAATCCTGAGTGCCTCTGCGAGGAATGAAGCCTGCACCAGTGGCTCCCCCCCGGAAAAGGTAACCCCTCCTCCCGATTCTTCGATAAAAACCAGGTCCTTCCTGACAATCTTCACCAGGTCTTCAGTGCTGTAGTATTTCCCCACTGTCTCATTAACGGTAAATTCCTTTTCGCCAATCCTGTCGACTCGTTCAATTTCCTGAACCTCACTGCCAATACCTTCAGGATTGTGACACCACCAGCATCCCAGGGGGCAGCCTTTCATGAAGAAAGTAACCCTGATACCCGGACCATCATGTATTGCATATCTTTTGATATTGAATATCAAGCCTTTCATTTTTGATAAGATAGATGATAAAAAAACTTAAGGGCAGTGTATAAACAGAGTCTTACAATGCATGATCATAGAACATCAGGCATTCATACAATCGCCTTCCCAGACGGTTATACATGAAACAATGAGATAGTTCCCTGAGCATCTTTCACTTTTTTTACACATGCAAGATACGAAATTTCCGGATTCTGACACAGTCAGGCAGGAAATGCCTGCTGTGAACATTAACAAATAATTAACATAAAGTCCTGCAACATCAGCATTAGACAGGCGTCTATAGATTGAATCAATGAGTACTTGAACAGTCCGCACGAATGACCCGGAAAATTATATAGCTGCCAGCAGCTCGTTTTCCCGCTATCGTAAGGAACTATAAAAAAGTATTTGTTTTCAAATTACAACAAAAATAACCGGATGGTTTCTTCATAGATCAATTTTCAGGTTTTTGTTGTCAGGGATGGGTTTTAAGGCAAAAACCCATCCTTTTTTATTTGGAGGAAATATTTTTTTTATGTCCCCTATTTTGATACTTTTGACCAATCTATTAATGCATGAAAAGGGTAAATTCTGTTAAAATAACTGTCGCCCTGGTTAAGCTCCTGCTTATCTTATCCTGCAGCCAGGAAGCAGGGGCACAGCTTAGAGTCGAAAAGGGAGTACTTGATCTCACATCTTATGAAGTCAGCAATAAAATCATTAAGCTTAACGGGGAATGGGAATTTTACTGGAATAAGCACCTGGCCCCCGGTGATTTCAGGAGCGAGACCGCACCTGTTCCCGACACATGGGGGAAAGTACCTTCCTACTGGATAAATTATACAGATGAGATACCCGGTATTGAAAACACCGGTTATGCCACCTACCGCATGAATATACATTTCCCCCTTAATATCAGTGAAGTGATATTCGAGATACCGGTGTTTGATGCTGCCTTCCGGGTTTATATTGACGGGAAATATGCAGGCAGCAATGGCATAGCGGGCAAAAGTGAAGCAGGAACAAAACCTGCCTACGACCCTTTTACCTACAGGCATAGAGTTGTCAATGGGTCAGTGGAAATAATAGTTAATGTTTCCAATTATCACCACAGGAGGGGCGGCTTCTGGATACCCATGAAGGTTGGAACGCCCGAAGTACTTACAGAGAGCATTGAACGCCAGAATTCAGTGTCGGACCTGTCAGCCGGCATCCTGCTGGCATTTGCAGCTTTTTTCTTTGTTTTCTTCATTATTTTCAAGGACAATGATGCAATGCTTTTTTTCGCCCTTGCAACGATGGGTATCTTCATAAGGAGTATCAGTACTGGTTATTACATGATATTCACCTATATGGACATAAGCTGGACCAACCTGATAAGGCTTGAATATACCGGTTCCTTTATTGCGCTTATTTTTGGATCGTGGTACTTCTACAGGATCTTCAGCGATAAATACTTTAAGATACTCTGCACCATCATCAGCGTGTTGTTCGGCACGGCTATCATCCTTGTTCTGACCGCTCCCGTCATTATCTTTTCACATTCGATCAGGATCTTCATGCCTGCTCTCCTTCTCGTCCTTGCTTACTATGGCTACATGAGCATCATTTCACTGCTCAAAAACGAAAGAAAGGGCATACTTAACACTATAGGATTTCTTGCATTGTTTATCGGTGCAATGAATGACCTTATACTGTCTGCTTCAAATACATTTCTCTTCAGCAACTATATACTGCCCTATGCCACCATAATATTCATTTTTATGCAGGTTGTTATTCTGATAAACTCCTGGGTAAACTCTATAAATGAAGAAAAAAGGCTTCTCTCCGAACTTGAATATGTAAACCTTAACCTCGAAAAGAGGGTAAATGAGAGAACATCCGAGCTGGCGCGGCAAAAAGGTGAACTGGAGAGACAAAAAGAGGAGATACAGGAAAAGAACAGCGAACTGGAAACCAACATAAATATAAAAGACAGGATTTTTTCAATAATAGCCCATGATCTCAGGACACCGGTTGTTAACCTGGCCATGTTAATAGAAAGCACCGGTAGCAGCAATAAGGTAATTGAAGATGAAATACTTGCGGAAGAAGCCCGCAGGCAGGTTGATTTTACACTTAATCTTATTGACAATCTTCTCATCTGGGGGAAAGCCCAGCAGAAGCAGATTGATTACAGGCCCGGTAAATGCAACATTACGGACATAGTACTGGAATGCTTTAACCTGCTGAATGCCAATGCTGAAATGAAAAACATAAAGCTCAGCTATTCACACCGGGGCTCACCGGAAGCCTGGTGCGACCGCAACCTTGTTTCGATTATACTAAGAAACCTGCTGACCAATTCCATCAAGTTCACTCCCGGGAAAGGGAAGGTATTTGTATCGGTCGAAGAAATAACTGATACACATCCACACTACATCAGGGTATCGGTAAGGGATACCGGGGTGGGCATAGATTACGACAAGCTTGAACAGCTGAGGAAAAACAGGATAATCGAAAGCACTGCGGGTACCGGCGGGGAACAGGGCACCGGCCTGGGTATACAGCTGTGCCACGACCTGGTAAGGGTCAGCCGGGGAGAGATGGAGATAACAAGTACAAAGGGAGAGGGAACCACAATCAGTTTCACTCTCCCCGTACAATCATGGATGGAGCTATAGCACGGTCTAAGACCCTGTATAAACCACGTTTTTACTATTCCACTATTGTCATTTCATCAAGCAGGTATCCGGCACCTGCAAATTTATCAATCAGGAACAATGCATAACGTATATCAAGACTGATATTACGGCTCTGCCGGGGGTTAAACATCAGGTCACTCATCACCCCTTCCCAGGCACGGTCAAAATTAACACCTATAAGATGCCCTTCCGCATTTATTACCGGGCTTCCCGAATTACCTCCCGTAGTATGGTTATCAGCTATAAAACATACCGGCATCTGTCCATCCTGTGCATACCTGCCATAGTCTTTCTCGTAATACAGCTCCTTGAGCCTGTCAGGAACATCATAATCATATATCTCAGGATTATCTTTCTCCATTATTCCTTCAAGTGTTGTATAATGCGTATAATAAACAGCATCCCTGGGTTCATAACCACCAACTTCACCGTAAGCCACCCTGAGGGTAAAATTGGCATCAGGCCACAGTACCTCATCATCGGCAAACTCCATCTGGGCTTTCATATAGAGCCTGTCGAGATCCGAGATTTCACGTGATACCTCTGAATAATGGGGCCTTACATTTTCCTGGAGGTAACTGCTAACTCCCCTGGCCAGGATAAACAACGGATCAGCTTCCAGTTCACCAATCAGCCGGCTGTCAAAATTAGAGACAAACTGTGCAGCTTTTTCGTGGTTGGTAAACACACTCTGCATGTAAATATCATCAGCAATGAGCGCAAAATCACCATTGCATGACCTGTAGAGATCTTTGTATTCGGGTATCTGCCATTTCTCGTCAAGATTCTCACCATAGAGATCCATCATGGCTATAAATAGCTTCTTATCCGTCGGCCTGTTATAGTTCTGGAAAAAGCCAGGGATACGCCCGGAAAGTCTGTTCAGCAAATTATCTATCTCATCTTCCCCGGCCCCTTCATTTACGGCCTCCACCAGTGGCACAAACGACGATGCAAATGAGATGGCTTCAACACCGCTTCTGCCCATTATCTCATTTGTATAAGAGTTAACAAGGTAATATTCCTGCATCTGTTCATATAATTCCCTGTATGCCGGAAGTATGTGCCCGTAATTTTTGTCTCTTTTCCTTTTATCCTTCACCCAGGCAGTAAATTCCTTCTCAAACTCTTCCTTTTTAGCAATGGTTCCCAGCCTTTCCATACCTGTCTTTTCTCCTATCCATCTTTTCCATGAATTGGATATTCCCGCTGCCTTGCTTGCATACTGTATTCTTACAGCCGGATCAGCATCCATGTCTGCCTTTATTATATCCAGCTTTGTGCCCCTGAGCTCAATCATTTCAGGATAAACATAGTCTATTAACATAGAAATATGATAAGAGGGGACATATTGCGAGGTACCACCGGGATAGCCGAAGACCATTGTAAAATCACCTTCCCTCACCCCTTTGAGTGATATGGGGAAATGGAAAACAGGTTTATAGGGAACATTATCTTCCGAATAATCCGCCGGCATATTGTTTCTGTCGGCATATATCCTGAACAGTGAAAAATCGCCTGTATGCCTTGGCCACATCCAGTTATCAGTGTCGCCTCCGAACTTACCTATGGCTGACGGAGGTGCTCCTACCAGCCTTACATCCCTGTATGTCTCATTAACGAACAGGAAAAACTGGTTGCCCATATAAAAAGGCCTGACGAAAGCAGAATAATTATTCCCTTCAACAGCCTCCTGCTGAATCGCGGCTATATTCGCCTCTATAATCGCATTCCTTTCTTCTTCTGTCATTTTCTTCTTCACATCCTTCAGTACTTTATCAGTAACATCTTCCATATATTTAAGGAAGGTAACTGAAAGTCCCGGATTCGCCAGTTCTTCTTCGCGCGACATTGCCCAGAAACCGTCGGTAAGGTAATCATGTTCAAGGCTTGAATGGGCCTGTATGCGCCCGTAACCACAATGATGATTGGTAATCAGCAAACCTTCAGGACTGATGAGTTCAGCCGTACATCCTCCCCCGAAAATCATTACCCCGTCTTTCATACATGCCCTGTTCACACTGTAAATGTCCTCTGCTGTCAGCTTAAACCCTTTCTCCTGCATAATCTCGATATTAAACTTCTCGATCAGCAAAGGGATCCACATTCCCTCATCACTCCTGGCAAAAGGAGTGATTGCCAGAGTCAGTAAGAGTACTACTATCAATTTCTTCATATTCATATAATTTATAGATTTAAAATATTTATCATTCATAAAAATTCTTCAGTTCCTTATATAATCTCTGCAGCGGAAGGCCCATAACATTGAAATATGAACCCTCGATCCTTTCAACGCCGATATATCCTATCCACTCCTGTATACCATATGATCCTGCTTTATCAAAGGGCTTGAAATTATCAACATAGTATTCCATTTCCTCATCCTGCAATTCAGTGAAAAATACCTGTGTCTCGGAACAGAATGATTTCATCCTCCTGCCATTTGATATGCAAACAGCTGTTATCACACTGTGCATTTTACCCGAAAGCTGCCTGAGCATATTAAGGGCTTCATCCCTGCCGGCCGGTTTGCCGAGCATGGTATCACCCTGACATACTATTGTATCTGAGGCAATTACCAGCAGGTCTGTACCCCTGGCTTTCTCTTCATTTATCACTGATTCGGCTTTTCTTTCTGCCAGGTAAAGTGCTATTTCTTCCCTTTCAAGCCGGCCAGGGTAATCTTCACTAATTCCGGGCACCACCACCCTGAAACTGATTCCCAGGCCTGAAAGCAGTTCTCTTCGCCTTGGTGAACGTGAAGCAAGTATGATGTCTCTGCCTTTGATTTCCTCTCTCAGCATAGTTATAATGAAAGTCCTTTTTCAATCACGAGCCTGAATATTACGGTATATAATATTCCTGTGAGCATTCCCAGTTTAATGATTGTACTGACCGTATTGAAGTGCTCAGCCCTTACTCCCCTGACAAGGAGAAGTATGCTGAAGAGCACCGGGATAACAATAGCCAGCAAAATATAAAGCAGTGATATGATATCATTTATGAATAAAGCCCACATTACTATCATCAGGATTATTGTGAGGGCCAGTATTAAGGATGCCACGATTTTTGAAACCCTTAAGCCTGCAACAACGGGTAATGACCGGCTGCCATAGGCCCTGTCACCTTCGAAATCTTCCATGTCCTTTACAATCTCACGGGCCAGGGTAGTAAGGAAAGCAAAAACCGAGAATCCTGCCACCCAGTAAAAGATATAATCAACTGAAGACAGGCTGATAAGGTCACATCCGTAATGATTGCAGACAGCCATTATTTCAAAAACAACCACGAGCAGGGGAACCAGGGCAGTGAGAAAGGCAACAATTATATTACCGACGAGCAGCTGCTTCTTATAGGTAACGGAGTAAAAATACAGTAATCCGGATACAAGCAGGAAGAAGATACCCATCCAGAAGTACCCGCTGCGGTATGAAACCCAGAAACCCACTATCACACCCAGGGCACTCAGTATATTATGCCACATCATGGCCCTGCGCCTGGGCACCCTGGTACCTACTATCACTTCGCCCCTGTTCACAAGGTCGGTCCTTATGTCAAAGTAATCATTTATAACATACCCCCCTGCCGTTATGCAGACAGTTGCAAAAACAAGGGCAAGGAAATCAAAGAAAGGAAGTTGTAGCTCAATATAGCTGTTAGGCCCCCCCGGCAACATCCCGTCAAGAAGCATGTTTACCGCCAGGGTTTCTATCAGTGCATATTTAATGAGAAACTGGGTGATAATAACTATCACGAGGTTCTGCCACCTGATTAGTTTGAGAAATGCTATCATAGTTTACCAGATAAATGCATCATTATTCATCCATTTTCCATGCAGTCTCATAACCTGCTCAATCACATCCCGCACACAGCCATTGCCCCCGGTTTTGTCAGAGATATACATTGATATTTGCTTAATTTCATTATCAGCATCGCCCGGGCAGACAGCAACACCTGCCATTTTCATTACATTGTAATCAGGGATGTCATCCCCCATATAAAGGACTTCCTCCCTGTCAAGATTGGTATCACTGATAAATTTTTCAAGGATAGCCGCTTTTTCTGACACACCCAGGTAAACATTGCTAACGCCAAGCTTATTCAGTCTTTTCTTAAAGGATAATGAATCACCCCCGGATATCACACACACCTGGTAGCCGTTCCTGACAGCCAGCTGTAAGGCATAACCGTCCCTGAGGTTGATTGTGCGCATTGGAATACCGTCATTGTCAAGACTTATTGTCTGCTGCGACAAAACCCCGTCAATATCAAAAACAAAAGCCTTGATCTTCTGTAAATCCTCTGTGAAATTAGCCATTTATTGAGCTGCTATACCTGTTAATTATTGAGTCTGTCATCACCCTGTATATTTTCTGCAAATCAGGAGAGAAAGATAATAAATCCAAATGCTTTTCAATAGTATTTTTATCATTTCTTACAGCAGGTCCTGTTTGTGATTTTCCAGGGCCCATATCCGATGCTTTTTCCATTGTTTCCCTGAGTAATGGAAGCAATACATCGAAGTCCATTCCGGCAAGTGACGTGATCTCCTTCCCGGAATTATACATATGGTTAACAAAATTACAGGCGAATACGGCTGCAAGGTGCAGGTATTTACGCTTTTCACTCTCCAGGTAAAAGACTTTCCTGCTCAGTGATGATGCGAGTGTTTGCAGTACTGTCCTGCTGTGCTCATTGTTTGCCTCAACAAAAAGGGGAAGCGAGCTGAAATCGTATTTCCTGCCATGGGTAAAGGTTTGCAGGGGATAGAAAACACCATGGTTGCCAGGGGGCCTGTTACCAAAAACTTCCAGCCCCACACTTCCCGCGGTATGGGCAATAACAGGTTTCCCCCCTGACTTTATCGCAGCTGACACATCTCCCAGTGCATCATCATTGACTGCAATGATCACCACTTCTGCCTCATCCGGGATATCCGGTTTATCAGCATATTCACATCCCGGCAAAGAAGCCAGTGAGGCTGCCTTGCCCGGGGAACGGGATACTATCTTCAGTATACTGTGTCCCTGCTCATTGAAAGCCAGTGCCAGGGCTGTACCAACCCTGCCGGCACCAATTACCACTATCTTCATAATAAGCAGCTTTTTATTTTCCACAGAAAGATAAGAAAAAAACAGGGAGCCGGGAAGTCCCGGGTAAACTGATGAACGGGCAGGGAGGTCCCGGGTAAATTGATGAACGGGCAGGGAGGGGTCTTGCAGGGGAACAGTGGGTCGCAGGCCGCCGGCCGGACAGGGATGCGATTTTATTTGCCGTAGAGATCTTCGTAAATATCGGTCATCTCAAAATCATAGGCTTTGTACATATAGGAATAGTAGGAGCCACCGCTTGATTGCATAACATAATTACAGTTCCAGTATGAATGACCTTCTACAAGCACATATGCACCATATTCATATTTCTTGAACTCACTCATAAAATCGGATGGATTACATACGTAGTAGGTAGTATAGGGATTCCCAACAGGAGAGAAGGTTGCCTGGTTATTTATTGTATCGGGGTAGATGTTAACCGGGTAGCCCACAAGCTCATTGATTATGTCCCCGTCGCAACCGCACTTGGCCTGTTTTTTACATGAACCCACTGATAATACAGCAAGAAAAATAAGAAAGGATAATATTTTAAATGAATTTTTCATATACAGGGTCTTAGATGACAAAGTTACAAAACAAAAGCAGTAATCAAAACACATAAAGTAACGGCAGCAGGTGCTGAAAATCCTCACAAAGCCTGAAACAACAAAAAACCTGCCAGGAAAGACTCTTCAAGGCAGGTTTTTACTTAATCAGTTCATCAGGCCTGTGCAGTTGGGCCGCCAAAATTCATCGGCATAACCGGTCCTGATCCTTTCACTTCCTTAATGCTTCCGTGCACGGCCTCATACTTTTTGATATTGTCAGCCAGAGCACCCAGCAGTCGTTTTGCATGTTCTGGTGTAAGAATAACTCTCGATTTCACCTGGGCTTTTTTAATGCCCGGCATAATTCTCACGAAGTCGACTACAAATTCTGAAGACGAATGGGTGATAACTGCCAGGTTTGAATATATTCCCTGGGCCACTTCGTCATTAAGCTCAATATTGATCTGGTTCGGATTCCCTGGTTTTTCAGCCATGATTATTTATTATTTATCTTCTTCCACTTTTTCTTTCACTTCTTCCTCCTGGTCCTGTGCACCACGTACCAGGGCTTCATATTCTTCCTTTGAACCAACGACAATATTATTATAAAGCCTGTCGCCCGTTCCAGCAGGAATAAGATGTCCGACAATGACATTTTCCTTAAGCCCTTCAAGTGTATCAACCTTGCCCAATATTGCTGCTTCGTTCAGTACCTTTGTTGTTTCCTGGAATGAAGCTGCAGAGAAGAAGCTGTTTGTCTGCAGGGCTGCCTTTGTAATACCCTGGAGCACCTGGCTTGAAGTTGCAGGTATGGCATCGCGCGCCTCAACAATCTTCAGGTCTCTCCTCTTGAGCATTGAATTCTCATCCCTGAGCTTACGGGCAGTGACGATCTGACCCGACTTGAGGGTCTGGGAATCGCCCTTGTCAAGAACAACCTTCTTGTCATAAATCCAGTCATTCTCATCCATAAACTCAAGCTTGTCAACTACCTGTTTTTCAAGAAATTTAGTGTCGCCCGGATCGATAATCTCCACCTTGCGCATCATCTGTCTCACAATGATTTCAAAGTGTTTGTCATTGATTTTCACACCCTGCAGCCTGTAGACTTCCTGTATCTCGTTAACAATATATTCCTGCACCTTGGTCGGTCCCTTGATAGCAAGGATGTCAGCAGGTGTAATGGCACCGTCTGACAGGGGTATACCGGCTCTGACGTAATCGTTTTCCTGCACCAGTATCTGCTTGGACAGGGGAACCAGGTATTTCTTGGTCTCACCGGCTTTCGATGTAATAATTATCTCACGGTTACCTCTCTTTATTTTCCCGAAACTAACCTCACCGTCTATTTCGGACACGACGGCAGGGTTGGAGGGGTTACGTGCTTCAAACAGTTCTGTTACCCTCGGCAGACCACCGGTTATGTCACCTGATTTACCTACTGCACGAGGGATCTTCACCAGCACATCACCGGCAATTACCCTGTTTCCTTCAGTAGACACAAGGTGAGCACCAACGGGAAGGTTGTAAACCTTGCTTACTTCCTTCTTATCCCCGATAATCTTAATGGTCGGGTTCCTGGTCTTGTCCCTGGTTTCTGTAATAACCATCTCCTTGAAGCCTGTCTGTTCATCAGACTCTTCCCTGAAAGTAACACCTTCAATAAGGTTTTCGAATGCTATTTTACCTGCTATTTCAGAAATAATTACAGCATTGAAGGGGTCCCATTCACAAATCAGGTCTCCTTTTTTTATCTCATCACCCGGGTTAATGTACAGTTTTGATCCGTAAGGTATATTATGTGTTGTAAGCACAATACCTGTATTCTTATCAACGATCCTCAGCTCACCCAGTCGCCCGATCACGACATTGACCTTACCAAGGTCAGTCTTTTTCTCCACCACTCTCAGTTCATCTATCTCGGCAACACCATCATAGCGGGCAATTATACTCGATTCGGCCGTAATATTGGATGCGGTACCACCCACGTGGAAAGTACGCAATGTTAGCTGTGTTCCGGGTTCGCCGATACTCTGTGCAGCAATAACACCCACCGATTCTCCTTTTTGCACCATCTTTCCCGTGGCCAGGTTCCGGCCGTAGCATTTGCCACAAACACCTTTCTTCGATTCACAGGTAAGCACCGATCTTATTTCAACCTGTTCAATAGGTGATCCCTCAATCTTCTTTGCCAGATCTTCCGTCAGTTCAACCCCTGCGTTTACCAGTAGTTCACCGGTAAGAGGGTGATAAATATCGTGTACCGTTGTACGCCCGAGTATTCTTTCATAGAGAGTCTCCACCACTTCTTCGTTCTTCTTGATGGCCGTGGCAACCAGTCCCCTTAGTGTTCCGCAGTCTTCCTCGGCAATAATCACATCCTGTGAAACATCGACGAGACGACGGGTAAGGTATCCGGCATCAGCTGTCTTAAGGGCTGTATC
>JBNJHQ010000007.1:0-26034 GCA_051748705.1 Bacteroidota bacterium
TCTCCGGTGCAATATTTCTCCCTGACACCATTAGCCCTCATCAACCTCCACTTATAATGGTCATTCTCAAGCCATGCCTCTGTTATATTGGTGAATTGCCGGTCTTTTGCTATATCTTCCGGGGAGAGATGACAATGATAATCAATAATGGGAAGATCAGATACATAATTATGAAACAGGTTTATTGCACTTGGCGATTCCAGGAGGAAATCATTGTTAATAAATTGCCGCATAATGTATTTTTTCTGTGAATGTACTAATTCTGAGGGATATTTAAGCCCGGGAAATGATCATACAGATCAGACAGCAGGATATAATATTCCTTTTCAAGCCCAATTATCCTGTCTTCTATATCATAGAAAGCAGATAATTCGGTAAAATATTCAATCAGGGATATTCCACCTTCCTCCAGTGCTTTGTTGAGCAGGCTTTCTGAAGCTGACTCACCATAGGCATCCTTTAGTTCGTGTATGGCATTCTTTACGGATAAATACCTGGCATAGAGTGTTCTGTATTCATTCTCATAAATTAGCATAATGTTGTTGTATTCAGCCTCATAATGATTCTTTTTAGCCTTTTCCGCCTCTATCCTGCCTTTATTCTCCCACAGGGGGATACTTATCCCCAGTGTTGGACCTGTGAATTCGGATGCGGCCACTATTTCCGAAGCAAAACCAAGCTGAAGCCCGGGCATGCTCTTTGTTTTCACCACATCCAGCCTGCTGTTTGCAATCTCAATTTCTTTCCCCGGTATCTTGAATGCCGGATGCATGGTCCTTTTTTCTTCGAGCAGACTGTCGGGCTCCGGCTCTTCAAAGAGGGGATAGCCTGAATGGTCGAGGAGGGAAGAATTTTTTCCGCTTACCATGTCGAGGAAGGTCAGCATTGCTTCCTCCCTGCTCCTGTATTCGAGGAGGCTATTTTTCATTCCTGCTCCCTCCAGCCTGATCTTATTATAATCGATAATTGTCACCTCCCCTGCATTAAGCATTTTCCTGTAGGCATCTTCCATTTGTCCTATATGTTGCAGCCTTTCTTCCGTTACTTCTATCTGTTTGCGCAGGGCTATAAGTTCAATAAGCCTGCTGCGGGTATCGGACAGGTATGCCAGTACCTTATTATGATATTCCAGCAGTGCCTGCTCATAATTGTTCCTGCCAAGTGTTTTTAATCTCCTGTACCTGGCCGGGAAGTCGAGGGTCTGTGAAACTGACCAGGTGATTTTTTCACCTGTTTCCCGGGGCAGTCCGGGAAAATATCCCATGCTTACCTGCGGGTTTGGCGGTGTATATCCTGTTTGTGATTCGGCTTCGCGGGAATGGAGCAGTTCCTTTTCTGCCCTTATCCCGGGATGCTTTTCCAGTACTTTCCTTATAAAGTCTTCCGTGTCCTGGGGCATGGCCTCTGAAGAGAAAGTAATCAGGACCAGTAGTATTATTATTTTATTCATCCTTATTCTTTTTTGCATTCATTAAAAAATAAACCGAGGGGATCACATAAATATTCAGCAGGGTGGATGACAGCAGGCCTCCCAGTATTACAATTGCCATGGGGCTCTGTATTTCATTGCCTGGCTTGTCACCCCCGGCTGCCAGTGGTATGAGTGCCAGTGCTGCCGTAAGGGCAGTCATCAGTATAGGGTTCAACCTGTCGGCCGAGCCGTTTACAATCCTGTCCTTCAGCTTCATGCTCCCTGTTTTAAGTGCTTCATACCTGGATATCAGCAGCAGACCATTCCTGGTTGCAATGCCGAAGAGGGTAATAAAGCCTATGATCGTAGGTATGCTGATAACCGCGGATGTGAGCTTAATGGCAAACACCCCTCCTATGAGTGCCAGTGGCAGGTTCAGCAGTACGACGGCTGCCAGCTTACCGTTCCTGAACTCCTGGTAGAGTACTATAAACACGGCCAGCAGGGCGAGAATGGATGTAAGCACCAGCCTCCTGCCTGCTCTTTCGGCACTTTCGAACTGACCACCGTACTCAATCCTGTAATTATCAGGGAGTGAGATTCTGTCGTTTACTCTTGATTCAATATCTTTTACCACGCTGCCAACATCCCTGCCTGCTACATTTACGGAGATAACAATCTTCCTCTGCACATTCTCCCTGCTGATGGCATTCGGTCCTGATGAAGATTCGATATCTGCCACAAAGGAGAGAGGTACTTTTTCACCACTGCGGGTATCGATCATTGCATTTCTTATTGCCTCAATATTATCCCTTGACGCGTCGTTATACCTGAGCACCAGGGGGAATCGCTTTTCTTCCTCGAAAACGTCGGATACATAGACACCTCCAAGCGCCGTATTGATGAATCCCGTGAAATTATTCACGGGTATGCCGTATCTTGCCAGCATATCCCTCTTTGCACTTATATGTATCTGTGGGGCTTCGATCTGCTGTTCCACATTTATATCCCCTATACCTTCTGTATCAATTATTTCATCTTTTATATCATTAGCCAGGCGGTACAGCTGGTTCAGGTCGCTCCCGAATATCTTAACTGCAATATTTGCCCTTGTTCCCGAAAGCATGTGATCCATCCTGTGGGTTATTGGCTGCCCGACTTCCACACTTACACCCGGTAGCCTGTTAAGCTCATTTCTAAGCTCAGCAAGGAATTCGTCCCTCGAACGCTCTTCCAGGGTGAAAGGCACATCCAGCTCTGATATATTCTCCGCAAATGAATGTTCTGCCATCTCAGCCCTTCCGGTTTTCCGGGAGAGTGATTTAATCTCGGGCATGTCCAGGAGTATTATCTCCGCTTCACGTGCAATTTTTGATGATTCTTCAAGGGATATACCGGGTTTTGCCGTAAGGTTCACCGAGAGGGCACCTTCATTGAAGGGTGGCAGGAAGGTACTTCCGAAATTAAAAGTCAATATTATGGCTGCAACAAGGAGGCTGCCTGTAAATATTAAAACAGCCTTTTTCCTGCCAAGGCTCACTGCCAGGCTTTTACTGTATACGGCAATAAGCTTCCTTTCCACCCATGATCCTTTTGCCTTTCCGGCAAGCCTTTTTTCATTGGTCAGCAGGTAACTGCACAATACCGGGGTTATGGTGAGTGCTACCAGCAATGAGGCCATTAAAGCCACGATAAAGGAGATACCCAGGGGTTTCAGCATCCGTCCTTCCATACCCTCGAGGAAGAAGAGGGGGATAAAGGTGATTATGATAATGATGGTGGCATTGAAGATTGATGGTCGTATCTCCGTTGAAGCGTTGTATATCACTTTAAGAAAAGGTTCTTTTTCAGAAGCTTGCCGTACGGCATTCTTTCGCAGGTGCTTGTATACGTTCTCCACATCTATTATTGCATCATCAACAAGCGACCCGATGGCAATGGCCATTCCCCCCAGGCTCATGGTGTTTATAGTATAACCCATCAACCTGAGTGCAAGAATTGAAACCAGTAGTGAAAGCGGTATTGCCAGCAGGGATATCGCAGTGGTGCGGACATTGAGAAGGAAGATAAACAATATGATTATCACAAAGAGTCCTCCTTCAATAAGTGCACGCAGTACATTCCTTACGGAGGTATTAATAAAATCGGCCTGGTTATAGATATCGCTGTGTATCCTTATTTCGCGTGCAGTGTTTGCTTCTATTTCACTTATTGTACTTAGTATCTGTTCGGTAAGCCTGACCGTATTGATGCCCGGCTGCTTGACAATATTTACCAGCACAGCATCTTTGGCCTTATAGGAGCCGGCACCTATAGCAGGGGCCGGTCCGGTAGTGACCTCCGCCACATCCTTTATCCTTACGGGCAGGCCTTCAAATAATTTTACCACCGTTTTACCTATATCATCAATGTTGGTGGTCCGGGCTATACCCCTGACATGGTACACATTACCGAACTGGTTGATGAATCCGCCCGTTGAATTACTGTTCATATTACGGCATGTTTCCTCAAGTTCATTCATGCCTACATCATAGAATTTCATTTTGTAGGGGTCGGCCAGTACCTGGTATTCTTTGTAATCGCCTCCAATTATGGTTACCTGGGCCACACCCGGTACTGAAAGAAGCCTGGGGCGAAGGTTCCACTCGGCAAAGGTCCTCAGGTCCATATCGCTTACGGTATCCGATTCTATTGCCAGTATCATCATTTCGCCAAGGAGTGATGACTGTGGGGCAAGCAGCGGCTTATTGACCCCTGCGGGCAGTTCTTCGCTTACCTGTATTATCCTTTCGGTAACCGTTTGCCGTGCATGATATATATCTGTTGTCCAGTTGAATTCAACCCAGACTATGGAAAAGCCCATGGATGAGCTCGACCTTACCCTCCTGATACCTGTTGAGCCGTTTACCGCTGTTTCTATGGGAAAGGTAACAAGACGCTCCACTTCCTGGGGTGCCATACCCGGCGCCTCCGTCATGATCACAACTGTGGGTGCGGTGAGTTCCGGAAATACGTCGATATCCATGTTACTTACCACATACAAACCCGAGACAAACAATAGGACAGTGCCTATTAATATCGTTAGCCTGTTTCTCAGTGAGAAATCTATTATCCTGTTAAGCATGATCTGGTGTTTAATGGTTATGACCGCTGTGTGACGGTAAGGCAGTCTCCTGCAATGAGAGCTTCATACGGTAGGTATTTTCCGTCACTATCCGGTCGCCTTCCTTCAGACCAGCAAGCACATGTGTTACTTTAGCATCGCTTTTTCCGGCCGTAATGTATGTTTTCTCAAACTCGCCGCTTTCCGTCTCACGAAAAACATAGATCTTGCCATATTCTTCCATTAAGGCTGTATTTGGCACAATTATTACATCGTGGATTTCTTCACCTATGAGCCATACATCGGCAAAGGTTCCCGGTATAAGCTCATCGTCATGATCAATCCTGAAGTAAACAGGAACATAATATGAATTTTTCCCTGTGCTCCGGCCATACGAGATGATTGAACCGTTCATTTCATCTGTAGAGAATATCCGCGCACTGTACCCGGTCGAGAAATTGGCTTTCCTTGTTTTATCCAGGACATCCAGGTCGGCAGGAGGAATATCGGCTTTCAGCACCAGCTTGTTCCCGGTAATGACCGATGCAATCCGGTCGCCTGTACGAACCATCTGTCCGTCTGTTACATACAGGTCATTAATATAGCCGGCGGCGGGTGAGGCGATAATATTTCCCTTATCGGTAAAAGTATTTCCTGCATTATCATAAGCGGTCCTGGCTTTTTCATAAGCCAGTTTTTTCTCCAGGTAATGCTCATTTGTAATAAGCCTGTCAGCTACCAGTTTTTCGGCTCTTTCAAAGTTCTCCTTTGCTGCCAGGTATTCAGCTTCCGTTTTCCTGTAATATACTTCGGGATTGGACTCAATGATATTATTGCCGCTAACTGAAAATAACTGCTGACCGGTCGACACTTTTGTCCCAGCGTAGAGTAAACCGCTGAAGCTTATAATACCCGGAACAGCTGTTGTTACCAGTATTTCATCCTTCCTGTCGGACAGGACCTGCCCGCTGGTTTTGTATACAAAACTGAACCCGGATGCTTTGAGGGTGCTTATTTTATAGATTTCCTGTTCATGCTCGTGGGCTTCCTCATCATGATCTGTTGCCTGTTCTTGAGCATGATCATCTTCATGATTGTGTTCTGCCTGTTCATTGGCATGATCGTGTTCTGCCTGTTGATGAGCGTGATCATCTGCATGATCGTGTTCTGCCTGTTCATTATCATGCACGGACATCTGTTCATGAGCGTGATCATCATCACTATGATCATGGCTGTCTGTCTCCCTGCCGTTGCATGAATAGAGGAGTACAAGGCAGCTTAAAAAAAATACCAGCGAAATAGACCTCATATTTATTATTTTAAAAGATTAATGGGGACGCCTGCCCTGGACCAGGACATGCGCTAATAATGCAAAATCATGTTATTCAATGGAGATTTATGCCACCGGTGGGGCTCTCAGGGGCATTAGTGAATGCGACACTTTGATGATCCTGCCGGGCGCAGGTCTTATCAGATATTGTGTGTCTGTATTTTCAGGGGCCAGCCTGAAATTTACGGCCTCATTTATAAAAACTTTGTCAATATCGTTCTGATGGATCAGTTCAGAGGCAAAATGGCAAATAATTCCATTGTGGTCATTGCCACCATCAATATTTTTAAGCAGGATAATATTGAAAGTTTTATCCGGGTTGCTTTCTTCCTGCGAGCCGTGATGACAGCTGTGACTGCAGACCGTATCCGAGGGATCATGGTGTGTATGCGGAATTATCCCATGCAGGAAGATCAGCGACCATGCAAGCAACAATATTGATGTTTTTATTTTTATTGCTTTCCTCAAGGCTTTAATTTGTGTTGTGCAAACTTACAAAAAAATAGGATACTGTGGCGATTGATATGCTAATCACGTGTTTAATAGTATAGAAAAATAAACTGTTGATTATTTCTTGATTAATTTCCTTTATAAAATAGGTTTATGCATCCGGTGTTTTTTACATTTGTTTGATAATCACTTACCCTAATTATTATCTTATGGCAACAGACATTCATTTAAAGGCAGCTGATAATATCAGGCTTCTCTCAATGGCTATGGTGGAAAATGCTAAATCGGGACATCCCGGCGGAGCAATGGGAGGGGCAGATTACATCCACATTCTCTTTTCGGAATATATGAGCTTTGATCCGGGTGATCCTGCCTGGATCCATCGCGACAGGTTTTTTCTTGATCCCGGCCATATGTCACCTATGTTATATTCCGTGCTTGCCCTCTACGGGATCATATCCATAGATGAGCTTAAGAATTTCAGACAATGGGGTAGTCACACGCCAGGCCATCCGGAGGTAAATGTCAGTATGGGCATAGAAAACACCTCGGGTCCCCTGGGGCAGGGGCATACAAATGCCGTGGGTGCTGCCATCGCTGCAAAATTCCTGGAGCAGCATTTTGGTGAATGGATGTCGCATAACATTTTTACCTATATATCTGACGGGGGCATACAGGAGGAAATCTCCCAGGGATCAGGAAGGATAGCAGGCCACCTGGGGCTGGGCAACCTGGTTATGTTCTACGACAGCAACGATATACAGTTGTCAACGAAAACGAATATTGTGAGTTCTGAAGATACGGCTGCCAAATACAGGGCATGGAACTGGCATGTAGTGAGTATTGACGGGAATAATCATTCGGATATACGCAGGGCACTTGATGAGTCTTTGAAGGAAAAGGACCGGCCAAGCATTATTATTGGAAAGACGGTAATGGGCAAAGGTCTTGTTGATGAGGATGGGAATTCCTTTGAAGGAAAAACATCAACACATGGTCAGCCGGTAAGCAAAGCAGGTGCTTCCTTTGAAAAATCGATGAGGAAGCTGGGAGGTGATCCCGAAAAGCCTTTTAATATTTTCAAAGAGGTAAAAGAACTGTATAATGACCTAATCAAGAAGAAGAAAGAAGAGCTTGGCCTGTTCAGCAAAAAGGAAAAAGCATGGGCTGAGGCCAATCCCGGTCTTGCCAAAAAGCTGGATTTCTTCTTTTCGGGCACTGTTCCCCCGATTGATCACCAGGCCATAGAACAAAAAGAAGATATTGCCACAAGGGCGGCATCATCAACGGTTCTGTCGTATTATGCCGAAAGGATTGAAAACATGATAGTGTCGTCAGCTGACCTGGCCAATTCAGACAAGACGGATGGCTTTCTTAAGAAGACAACAGAGATGAAACGCGGCGATTTCTCAGGCCAGTTTTTCCAGGCGGGGGTATCGGAGCTTACACTGGCGGCAATCATGAATGGTATGGCCCTTCATGGAGGAGTGATTCCCGTTTGCGGAACCTTTTTTGTATTCTCTGATTTCATGAAGCCGGCTGTAAGGCTGGCTGCTCTGATGGAACTGCCTGTGAAATATGTGTGGTCACATGATGCTTTCAGGGTGGGGGAGGACGGACCAACGCACCAGCCTGTTGAGCAGGAAGCACAGATCAGGTTGCTGGAGCAGCTGAAAAACCATTCGGGTAAGGGCAGCATGCTCGTTCTCAGGCCGGCCGATGCAGATGAAACAACGGTATGCTGGCAGATGGCCCTGGAAAATACGGACACGCCAACGGCACTGATTCTTTCGCGACAGAACATTGTAGACCTGCCATCGGGGGGCAGCAGGTATGAGGATGCCCTGGGTGCAAAGAAAGGAGCCTATATCGTGTCGGATAGCAGTGACAAACCCGATGTTGTACTGCTGGCCAGCGGTTCGGAAGTAAGCACCCTCATTGAGGGCGCGGAACTGCTGAAGGAGAGAAAGAATCTGAATGTGAGAGTAGTGTCGGTGCCTTCCGAGGGCCTGTTCAGGAGACAGGACAGGGAATACCAGGACTCTGTACTGCCGGCAGGAATACCACGATTTGGACTTACTGCCGGACTGCCGGTAAACCTCGCGGGTCTTGTCGGCGAAAATGGAAGGATCTGGGGACTTGATCATTTCGGGTACTCGGCACCCTACAAGGTGCTCGATGAAAAATTTGGCTTTACCGCCGAAAATGTATATCAGCAGGTTACTGAACTACTGTCACACTGAGGGAAAGATATCATCAATTGCCTTTGACTGTGGCAGGACTGTTCTTATTTTCTCAAGGTAACGGCGTTCCCTCACCAGGTCAAGACTCGGTTTAAAATTAATATCAAAAATCCATCCTGCCTGCAGTAGTTTGAAATCGTTAAGGTTACGGATGTTTTTAAAATGCACTGACCTTTTATTTCTGAGGTCAATGCCCACGCTTTCTGAAAAACCGGGAGTATCAGGTAATTCGAGCTCAAGCCCGGTGTTCTTTTTTCCGTTTTCCCGGTGATAATAGTCGGTAACTATTTTCCAGATATCCAGTTTATCGGCATCACGCAAGAGCCTGGCGTAAAAGAGGCAGGTCTCATCTTCGTTCTCCGGCAGGCTGACATGGTTATGGTATCTTATTGACTTTACTACAAGTTCTTTAGCAGTATCATCGAAGTGATCCAGTATGCCCTCTTTTTCAATAATCCTTATTCCCAGTTCAGCATGGTTCTCTGACTTCCCGTCATTGAAAGTGCCATAACGTGCAAACTGTTCAAAACGGCCCACATCATGGAGTAAGGCAATTATTTCTGCCAGCCTCAGCTCGTCATCATTCAGTCCCAGTTGCTTACCCACAGTAAGTATCTCATTACCTACCCTCAGCGTATGGTCTTCTTTAAGCTGGATATTTTCCTGGATCCCTTTTTCACCTTTCTTAAAGGTCTTTACATACTCTGAGAACCAGTTCTTTATTCCAATAAGGCTCTCTTCACTTATGCTTAGCTTCTTCATAACGTTTTTTAATTACTCCCCGGGAGCTGTTTTCTCTCTTACTCCTATTCCCGGTTCCCCCGGCATAATCCAGTGACCCTCATGGAACTTTGCCCCTTCAAAGGGATCATTACTTATCAGCAGCGAACCATCCAGGTCGAGCCATCTCGCCAGTGGCTGAAGCTGTACGGCTGCACTTATAGCCACCGATGAGGCTATCATGCATCCTATCATTATATCCATGTTCAGTGCCTGTGCCATCACAGCCATCCGGTATGCTTCCAGGATACCACCTGACTTCATAAGTTTAATGTTTATACCATCATATGCTCCCACAAGTGGCAATATATCCTGGGATGTATTGACTGCTTCATCGGCAACTATGGGTATGGGTGAACGTTCCCTGAGCCAGGCCGTTTCTTCGATCATATTCACCGGCATGGGTTGTTCCACCAGTTCAACACCATTTGCTGCCAGCCATTCGATCTCCCTGATGGCCAACTCTTTATCAGTCCAGCCTTCATTAATATCAACCCGAATGGGTTTGTCCGTAATCTGCCGGATTGTATTTATTATGATCTCATCCTCCCTGTTGGTGAGTTTAACCTTCAGTATTTTGTATGGTTCAGCTTCTTTAACTTTCTGCTTCAGTACTTCCGGGCTGTCATAGCCAATGGAGAAGGACGTATCAACATATTTCCCGGGGTCCAGGCCAAAGAAAGAGTGCAAGGGAATATTCAGTTTCTTACCTATCCAGTCGAATAGTGCAATATCCAGCGCAGCTTTTGCCGGTGATATGCCTTCAAGCAGCCTGTTTGCCCTGGCAGGGATATCGAAAAATTCAAACGGGGAGGCTTCAAGGTAGAGGGGAATTATTTCCTCCAGTTCCCTTATTGTTCTGTCTGCATCCTGGCCTGCTCCTGTCATATGTGAGGCCTCGCCCATACCCGTAATGCCGTCTTTTTCGTAATATACAAATACATCCTCCTTGTAGTCGGCGCTCCCCCTGCTGATTGTCCAGGTATGAGCCAGTTCCAGTTTGATTTTCTTATAGGTGATGGAGGGTTTTGTTTCGGGTGTACTCAGTGAGTCCCCCCGAAAAGCATTGCATCCCGGGAACAGAACAGATGAGCCTGCAAGGCCGCTTATGGCGATGAATTGCTTTCTGCTTAGTTTCATAATAAGTATCTTTGTACGCAGCAAAGATACAAAACCGCACCGATGTTTCCTTCCCCTTGTTCAATCATGTTAGCACTGACCCTGGTGACCACAAAGGCCTGTTTGTGTACTTTTAATACGAAAAGCGGGACTGTTGCCCGGCCATCAGCAGGTACTGGTTTTCGTTTTATTCCTTTTTTTTACTTAAGCTTTGAAACACCGACTTGTCAGTCTTTTCCTTATCTTTGTGTCTTCAAAAAAACAGCTAAATGAATTTCAGGGTACCCGAAGACATAGAAGGACTGATATTTGATCTTGACGGAACGCTTGCCAATACGATGCCTTTGCATATGGAGGCATGGAAGCAGGCCTGCCGCAGTTTTGGCATTGATATGAGCAGTGAGTTTCTGCGCTCTTTCACCGGCACCCCAGGCAAGAATATAGCAATAGCAATTATTAAGCATTATGGGAAGGAGGATATTCTTGACCCCGAACTCATTGCTGCAAGGAAGAAAAATAATTTCAGGAATATGCAATACCTGGTTAAAGAAATAAAGCCTGTTGCTGACCTGGTAAGGGGATATCACGGCAAAATACCCATTGCACTGGGCACCGGCGGGCACCGTGAAACTGTAATGGACACGCTTGAGGTCATTGCTATGACCGGGTATTTTGAGCATATTGTTACAGCTGATGATGTAAGCAAACACAAGCCTGATCCGGAGACTTTTATGAAATGTTCCCATATGATGGGTATATCACCGGCAAAGATCATGGTTTTTGAGGATGGTGATCTTGGCATCAGCGCAGCCCTAACAGCAGGCATGCACCCCGTGGATGTAAGGGAATGGTATGATTATTCCTGGTAAGAGAAGCCTCTGTTCCAGAAATCCCCTTCAAGATACATTTCCTTGCTGAAGGGCTTGAAGTCGCGCGAATCGGCCAGCACTTCGTAATCGATCCCTTCAATCATTTCAGACCTTACCGTTGCAGACTTTGTACCAAGGATATAATCTATTGTAGCTTTCAGCAGGGTTTCATTTTCATTGCCGAAAGGCAGCAGGTTTTCCCAGTTTTCAGATGCTTCAATATCAGGAGGCAGCCCGTCCCTGAAATCAGGATCGGATATATCAATGGGTTCATCGTTAGCGTTGGTAGTCTTAAGGACAATAGGCTGCATTGCCCATTTGTGGTTATTGTTAAGGTTACCCTGGTTGTCATAATCCTTCACCGTAACTGACCCAACATATTTACCTGTTGTATTCCGGCCTATAAGTTTAACGTCGAAATATGCTTCCAGACCGTTTATCACCAGTTCACTGGCAGAAGCTGTCGATCTGCTTGTTATTACGTATACATCGTCCGCTCCAAGGCCAAGTGATGCTATCGGGTAGGTAAAAGTTGTTTCACTCTCCTCATCATATTTCTCAATTTCATCCGTGAAGTAATAATTCAGCACATCAGGTCCATACTGGGCTTTCCAGTATGCATTGTATTTATCATTCCACTCCGACTGGGCAAATACCTGGCTGACATTTGTGGTATAAATCATACTGGCGAGGTAGATGGCTGTCTGTATACTGCCTCCCCCGTTATACCTCAGGTCCAGTATCAGTCGCTGAACACCCTGGTCTTTAAAATTCTGAAATGCCTCATTGAGCTGAAGATCAAAATTGGAAGTAAAAGAGTTATATACGAGATACCCGGTGGGTGTGCCACCTATATCGAGCACATCGGCGTAGTGGACGGGATTTTCCTGGAGGACAACAGCATCCATAACATCGGTTTGTCCAATTTCGTCAGGTTCAAATCCATTCCATGTAGCAAGTGTGAGGTAATAACTTTCTGTGTTGAAAAGCAGGTCTATATAATTGTTCTCATTCATTTTCTGGCCATTCACTCTCACGAAAATGTCACCTCGCTCCAGGCCTGCATCATCCGCGGGCGACCCCGGGACTACATATCTTACATAGCCCAGGATATCCCCTGCGGCATTATGTATAAGCAGCCTGAAGTCATATCCCATCGTCTTGGATATACCTGCAAATGAATTTTCCAGTTCCTCCCAGTCATCCACTATCCATGACCACCTGTCGATCGTCCCTCTCTGGTAAAGAAGATCCTCGAACAGGCTTTCATAATCCGAGCCAAAGTGATTAAGGTAGGTATAGAAATCATCTGTTGTATCGAAATAGTCATTGCTCAGTTTATTTACCTTGTCGTACCAGAGATAAACGTCTTTGAGTCCTTCATATACAAAAAGGCTTATTTCATCCGGATCGTCTACCCCGGGATCATCATTATCGATGGGTATGTCCTTCTCACAGGCACTTATTCCTAGAACAAGAACTGCTGAGAGCAGCAATAATATTATATTTGTGCTTTTCATCTGTTTTTAAGATATAATTTTTAATCGGTCAAATTTAATAAAACCTGTGAGTTAAAAACAAAAATTGTGCCTTAATAAATATTTATTGCATGGAATAAGGCAATGGAAATTAAATAAATTGCACGTTTTTTGAGATGACTCATAATGATTAAACAAATTTGTTGCTATATTGTTCCATAAGCGGTCAATATTAGATGACACTTATCTTACATAATATGAAGTATATAACCTGCATATCGGCTATAATTATCATGCTGTTCGCCGGCAGCTGTGTCACTTTGTTCAACAGTGAGCATAATCTTTTTCATGTAAATGATATTTATTACCAGTCATGGATGCTTGATGATACAGAGAAGGGCACTGACCTGCATGTGGAATTAGAGGAAGCTGATACGGATGTTGAGTTCACATCCGTGGTTTTCAGGGGAATTGAAGTTGACGCAAATGTCAGTCTTAAAGGCAGTATAACAATGGTTAAGGGTACATTTAATTTCGGCCCGTCTCACATTGAGAATTATGAATACCGGGTTACCGGTGAAAGCGATATGATAAAATACAGTTACCGGGGAAAGGAATTTTCTTATCCCCTCAGGAATGTCCGGAGGGAGAGTACCCTTTTCAGATAGTAATTCTCCCTGGCATTTTAAGGATATACTGAGCTGACAGCTATGCCGGCGGTATCTTCAATGTCAATCATTGAATTGATTAACCTCAGCTCGTGAAATTCTCCGAGATTTCCCGGGGTGATTACTTTTTCCCGTATCAGCCCCTCATTAAGAAGATATTCCCTTTTTGTTCCTCTAAGCAGGTAAGTTGACGGAGTGTACCATATATGGTCATCAGCCCTGACTATGATATTTGCATAGGATGTATCGCATATTTCTCCATTTTTTATCATAAGGATATCATCACACTCACCCTTTTGTTTAAGCAATTGATTTATCTTATCCCTGTTAATGAATTTATAGTGGTACTCGAGGTCACCGGCATCAATCATTTTCAATGTTCTTATACTTCTGAGTTCATACGGGGTAAAATCAATCTTCCTTATATGCTTATCATATTCAATTCTGCATTTAAATAGCCCTTTCAGAGCATAGGCAGGTATATTTATTTTCTCTCCCAGGTCAACAGCAGGTCCGGCATTGAACAGTTCCTTCCGTGTTTTATTGAACCGTCCCGAGTGATAATCAATATTGAATATCTCTCCATCCTTTACCTTTATTGTCTCAACCAACAGGGACATATATCTTTTTAATAAGTTCGTTATATTCCTTCTCCGCATCACTCAGGTAGGTTATCCCTCCTCCACTTCTATAAACATATCCCTCATCATTCTGTTCAATAAACCTGATCATTACTGCACTATCCAGTTCTTTCCCGGTGAAAATTCCAAATATACCCGTATAGTAGCCTCTTTCTGATTTTTCACTTTCCCGGATTATTCTCAGTGTTTCCTGCTTGGGGGCTCCGCTTATTGACCCGGCAGGTAACATCGAGGTGATTATGCCACCTGCGCGGGCATTCCATTCCGGGCCAAGTGACCCGGCTATCTCCGAGCTTACCTGTAAAAGTTTGTAAGAAGATGTTTCAATCGTATCAATATACCTGTACTTTTCAACCCTGACATTCGCAGCATTCATGCTGAGATCGTTTCTTATCAGGTCAATAATGGTATTGTGTTCTGCCTGCTCCTTTTCATCTTCAAGTATTTTTCTTTCCGCTTCAGGCACGGAAGCATCAATGGTCCCCTTCATGGGGAAAGACCTTATTGTTCCTGCTTCATCTATCCTGACAAATATTTCAGGCGAGAAAACGACGAATTTATTTTTGAGCAGCAACCTGTATTTTGCCCTGCTGCTGTAAAAAATATCTTCCAGCTTTGCTTCTGTTGTTATCCTTGTTGGAAAAGTCAGGTTCAGGAGGTATGAATTACCGTGGTTTATATTATTAATAACATTCTTAAAGGCTTTTTTATATTCTGAGAATTTTATCGCCTGTGTCTTAAGGATGATCGCATTGTAAGTATTCTGTCGTGCAGTATCCGAATTGTCAAAGAGAGGTGTGCTTATAATTATATCATCTGGAAGTTCATCCAGTGCATGTACCACCGGTTTTTTAAGTTCGAAATCGAACATAAAAAAAAAGGGACGCCGGGCTTTGCCCATTGAATTCATTTGCTCAGTGGCATATTTCATTATATTTGAATCCATGAAAGTACTTCTTATTGATAATTATGATTCTTTCACCTACAATATAGCACATATTGTAAAATCCCTGTCACCGGTAAAATTAGAAATAAAGAAAGCATGCGAAATAAATATTTCCTCGCTGTCATTGTATGATAAGATAGTTTTCTCTCCCGGACCTGACCTGCCCCGTAAGGGGAATATTATGGAACAGGTTCTTGAAAAATATGCACCAACGAAAAGTATACTGGGGATATGCCTTGGTTTACAGGCTATTGTGTTGTTTTATGGGGGCAAGCTCATTCAACTTGATGAGGTGGTTCACGGAAGGATAAAGATGCTTAAAAAAACAGGAGCGGAGTCGCCGGTTCTTCGTAACATCCCTGAGATTTTTAAAGCAGGCTTTTATCATTCCTGGGTGTGCGATGCAGAAAGCCTGCCAGGCTGCTTAAATGTGACGTGCCAGTCTTTCGAAGGCCGGGTTATGGGAATAAGGCACAGCCTGTATGATGTTGAAGCAGTACAATTCCATCCTGAATCCATTATGACTCCTGGAGGTGATAAAATGATAATAAACTGGCTGCAGCCAGGTGCTGAGAGCTGATTTGTACTTTATACCTGATTTTAACATACTTTAAATTTTCATCCCCATAATTAATTTTTTCGAAAATTAAACTTTCCTATATTTGCTCCATTCTTCTAAATTCATTTAATGGGCATTCTGAGGAAATATAAAAATCTTATCCTTCTGGTAACTGTTCCCGTGCTGTTGCTTTTTATGTCAAACTCGCTCATGAACAGGCACAGTCACCTTGTAAAAGGATATACATATTCTCATGCCCATCCCTTCAATAAAGACACGGGTAACACCGGACATCCTTTTCACACTCACACAGATGCTGAACTGCAGGTTCTTGATCTGGTCAGTGATATTGATATCCTTGTGTTATTCATCTTGCTGGTTCTTTCACACATGTTTTTTCTCAACAAATCGTTTGTAAGAACCTGCAATTCTTTTTATCCAGGCCTGTGTATACTTTCCTTTTCGCCTCGCGGTCCACCGCAGGGTGTCTAATCGGCAATCCGTGTGTGTTGTTTCATTTGAACAATATCCCCGGAAGGTGAACTCTTAATAAGGAAAATAATTTTAAAGATTTTAGTACAGGCAAGCATGAAATATTTTTTTACAGTTTTTATCCTGATTGTTGGCAATGTATTGCTGACTGCCCAGGAACGAACTATTCCCGACAGCACTGATTACAGGAAGTTACTCGAAAGGGTGGAAAAGCTTGAAAAAGCTGAGGAAGAAAGGCTTAAGGAAGATGAAATGGAAAAACTGCTCCAGGAGGCGCAGGCACTATCTGAAAAAGACAGGAAGGAGGATCTTGACCTGTCCAGGAAATTTCACAGCGGCGTAAGGCAACAGCAGGGCCTTAACCCTAATATAAGTGTGCTCGGGGATTTTTTCGGATCCGTATCTTCTGCCGGTGACCCCTTGCTGGAAGAACCGGGTGAAAGGACCCATGGCAGTAATGGTATATTTATGAGAAGCCTTGAAATGGCTTTTGAAGCCTCTCTCGATCCTTTTGCCCGTGGAAAGGCTTTCCTGGATATTAGCGATGAAGGCGTATCAGTTGAAGAAGCTTACATGGAGATACTGAACCTGCCTCTTAACATGTCATTAAAGGGAGGAGTCTTTTTCCCGGAGTTTGGATTGCTTAACAGGCATCATACACATGCCCTTCCCCAGTTTGACCGGCCCAGGGCCCCGGTGAACTATTTCGGGCTTGACGGCTTTAATGGCATGGGAGCAGCACTTAATTTCATGCTTCCCAGGATATTGTTTTCTGATGCAAGTTCCTTTGATTTTTCACTGATCAACATAAATGATAATCTCAGCTATTCGTCTGACAGAAGTGTTAACCTGGCTTATGTAGGGCACTGGAAGAATTATTATGATATCTCGGATGCAAGCTATATAGAGTTTGTACTGAGTGCTATTGCAGGCAAGAATGACACAGGCAGCGACAGGAATACCTATATTGGCAGTTTTGGGCTGCAGTATAAGTGGCAGCCTCCCGGAACAGCAAAATATAAGTCGCTCGAGTGGAAAACGGAACTGTATTACGGTCATAAGGAAACACCCACAGGCATTGTCAGGAGCAAGGGTTTCTATTCACTTGTTCACCGTAAATTAAATTCCAGGGTGTGGATAGGTGGAAGGGTAGGATACAGCGAGATGCCATACGACAGCGATCAGTATGAATGGGATTATTCAGTAAATTTTGATTTCTGGCAGAGTGAATTTGTGTTTTACAGGATCCAATACCAGTATAATTCGAGGGATATAGCTTTCCTGCCTGAAGCAGGCGGACAATACCCGTCCAATCATACCCTGGTATTACAGTTTTCGTGGGCAATGGGTCCGCATAAGCATGAAGCATATTAGGATAAGACAAATTAAAAAGTAAAATATTAAAAGACAACATATATGAAAAAGCAAATTATAAGCATGCTGCTGGCACTGATAGCACTATCAGTCGTGGCAGCTGAAAAGGCCCAGGTAAGGATTGTCTGTTCCTTTTCAGACTATGCATCCATTGCAGCTGAAATAGCTAAAGAGAATGCAACTATAGAGATGATCTCAAAGGGTGAATCTGACCCGCATTTCATACCACCAAAACCAAGTTATGCCATGATGCTCAATAAGGCAGATATGTGGATAACAACGGGCATGGACCTTGAACAATGGTCTGCAACACTGTTGGACAAGGCCCGCAACAAGAACATTATGGACGGGGCTGTTGGCTTTGTGGCAGTAGCGGATGGGGTGCAGATACTTGATAAACCGGAAACTGCCGACAGAAGTGAGGGAGACGTTCACCTGATGGGTAATCCACATATAAATACCAGTCCTCTGAACTGGAAAGTAATAGCCTCTAACATAACAGTGGGACTCATAAAGGTAGATCCCCAGAATGCCACTTACTATGAACAAAACAGGGATGATTTTATTGACAGGATCGACAGGGCTCTTTTTGGTGATGAGCTGGTTGAGATGTTCGGTGGCGAGACCCTGTCAGAGCTTCTCCATAATCATACCCTTTTTACTTTTCTCGAAAGGGAATATCAGGACGGTAAACTGATTGACCTGCTGGGAGGCTGGCTGAAGGAAGCATTGCCTTTCAGGGGAAGCAGGGTAGTGGCCTATCATAAGAACTGGGCATATTTTGCTGATATTTTTGGGCTGGAGATAGCGGGCTTCATTGAACCCAAACCGGGTATTCCGCCTTCAGCCAAGCATGTACAGTACATGGTCAACCTGATCAAAGAGCAGGATATCAAAGTAATGCTGGTGGCAAGCTATTTTGAGAAGAAATCGCCACAGATGATTGAGGACAGGACAGGGATTAAGGCGGTATACATGCCCCTCTTTGTGAATAACTCAATGGGCATCGAGAATAATTTCGAGCTTATGGATTACTGGATCAGCCAGATTAATCAGAATATCTGAGAATATGGGAACCCTGGTATTTCTTGCGCCTCCTATAGTTGCATGCATAATCCTGGCAGGTATATTAAGCTATTATGGTAATCACATCCTTTCGCGTGGAATAATATTTATTGATATAGCAGTTGCACAGATTGCAGCCCTTGGTACCATGATAGGTGTCTTACTGGGTTTTGCAGAAAACTCGGCCAATGCACAGCTCGTATCCTACGCATTTACCATTGTTATACTTGCTATTTTTTCTCTTATGAGGGTAAGAAAGCAGGTTTTGCCACAGGAAGCCATTATAGGTATTTTTTATTGTGTAGCCCTGGGCATGGCCCTCCTGTTGGCGGAAAAGATACCGGGGGGCTCAAATTATATTACCAAGACCATCACCGGCAACGTGCTCTGGGTTACATGGAAGAGCGTTTTTAACTGCCTGCTGGTATTTATCCCGGTTATTATCATCAACCTCTCTATGGAGAAAATACTGAAAAAGGTTTCTCACGGTGAGATGGCAGGCAATTCACTGGCCCGCACCAGGATGTATGACCTTATCTTTTATATCACATTCGGTATAGTTATCGTCAAAGCGGTTCCAATAATGGGCATCTTCCTTGTATTTATGCTTTTGATAGGGCCGGCATCGATAGCCCGGATTTTCATCAGCTCATGGAAGGGGAGGATATTGTGGAGCTGGGTAATCGGGGCAGTGGGATCATTGCTCGGGATTTATATATCCTATTCAATGAATATTTCAAACGGACCTGCTATAGTGAGCCTTATAGGCATTGCTGCTTACCTGTTTGCCTTTGCCCGCTTATTTTCCTCCAGGACCGGTAGAAAGAAAATATCCAATAATCAAATAAGTACGAGCTGATGGTGTCCCTGAATTTTATATTGCTTCCTTTACTGGGCTGTGTTCTTATAGTCCTCATAAATGTGTATTTCGGCATACATGTAATAAAAAGAGAGATCATCTTTATTGATATAGCCCTGGCTTCAATTGCTGCCCTGGGTTCGGCAGTGGCCATGGTCCTTTTTAATATCGGCCATGATGAGGTAGCACACGGGGAGCATGCATTCTGGCCGTATTTGTTCTCGCTGGGCTTTATTTCAATTGCCTCCCTGGCTTTTACCTTTCTGAGGAACAAAACAATATCTATTCCGCTGGAGGCAATAATAGGTATTGCTTATGCCGTTGCCACAACACTGACAGTCATAATTCTCGATAAGGGTGCCGGTGGTGATGTTCATGTACATGACATGCTGGTAGGTACGATATTATGGATTTCCGGTCCGCAGCTGGCCCGGCTGGCTGTCGTGGTGGTCATAACAGGTGCTTTTCACATTGTTTTCAGGAAAAAATTCATGAATCTCACCGAATCATTTCATAAGCAGGAGAGCAATATTAAAAGATCTAAGCTGTGGGAGTTTCTTTTTTATTTCTCCTTTGGCCTGGTTGTGGTTGAGGCAGTTAACATAGCGGGTATACTGACCGTTTTTGCCTTTCTTATACTACCTGCTTCCCTTGCGGTAATATTGAAAGGAAACTGGACTACCAAATTGATAGTTGGCTGGTTATCAGGTGTTGCCGCGTCCTTTGCCGGTCTTCTTTTCTCCCTCAGGCTGGATGTGCCGAGCGCCCCGGTCATCATCACCGTACTGGGCATCATACTGTTACTGGGTTACCTTTTTTCAAAGATGGCAGACCGCAGAAAAGCCATCCGGTAAGAGCCAGGTTCCTTCTTTAGCCTTGTTATTTAGAATTATTTTGCATAAATTTATATGTAGCAAATAATTTTCAGGTTTTTATTAATTAAGCTGGGAGGATAGCAAAATGGCAGATTATATAGATTTATATGATGATTCAGGATGGCAGGATGCACCTGAATATTCAGAGGATACCAGGAAGAAGATCCTGCTTGATGAGGATGACTCCAAAATTATCTTAATTAAACTACCTGCCGGTTTTGATATGGCACCGCACTCTCATATAATGAGGGAGCAGCATATTATTCTCAAAGGAGAATATGAGAGTGATGGTAAGATATACCATGAAGGTGCCTACAGAAGTTTTGATGCCCATCAGAAGCATGGTCCTTTTAAATCAAAGAAGGGGGCAATGGTACTTGTCATATGGAAGGGATAAAAGGTAAAAGGCACCTGTCCTGGGAGGACAGATGCCTTTTGATTTTAACCTGCTAGAGAAACCGGACGGTTCAGAATAGTGTGTAGCTGAATTTCAGCGAAAATGTTATCCCCGGTTCCAGCCTTGTAAAGAACTGGTCGGTAGGATTAAATGATCTGAATACTGATTCTTTCTCGTCATTGAGGAGATTGTCTATCTTAAAACTCAGTTTTGCTTTTTGTTCCCTGCCGAACTTCTTGCCAGTAGTGAAGTTCAGGCTGTGGAATGGCAGCATGTATATATCAGGGCGGTCGGCTATTCCCACGTACTGGAGGGTAATACCCTGAACATTATAGTATAAACCTGCCTCAAAGCCATTCCAGAAGCCTTTTTCACCTCCGTTATATGATGCTCCTGCGTTTATTATATAGGGTGCCTGACCTGCCATAACGCGGTCATTATCAATGGTCTGGCCTGTGCGTGCATTTTCAATCCTTGAGAGGTATTCTGTTCTGCTCAACTGGATTGTTGACTGTGTGACTGAAATATTTGAAATTACGCTGAAATCCTCAAGCTGATCTGAGAAAATATCCAGTCCCTGCCTTACTTCAAACTCAAGTCCCATAACTTCCCCGTTGCCAACATTCCTTGGCTGGAATGAACCTGTGACAGAAGCATACTGGACAATTTCTATCGGGTCAATGAATTTTTTATAGAAAGCGCTGACTGAGACCATCTGACCTAGCCCATGATAATATTCCCACCTGAGGTCAAAGTTATGTATGTATGAACTTCTCAGATTACCGTCCCAGTATTCCACGCCCAGTACCTCATCGGCATCGCGGAACATTCCTCCTATGAAGGTGCGTCCACTCAGGGGATCGGCTATTTCGGCAAAGGACATTTCCTTGAATGAGGGCCTTGCCGTTGTTCTTGCATAGGCCAGGCGCAGATTCTGACCATCAGACAGGGCGTATACAAAGTTAATGGAGGGGAAGAGGTCCAGGTAGTTCATCACTTCATCATTATCCAGGACATTTAGTCCCAGCTGATCCTGTCCTGTGTAATACTGGGTAAACTTTTCAGCCCTTAACCCGATAATAGCCCTGAAATTATTGAAAGGACTGAATTCGGTTGATATATAAGCAGCGATGTTATTGACAGATGAAGAGAACTTGTTTGGGTTGTCGGGCACGAAGTGTGCTTCATATGTTGTTCCCCTTGTTATTTCCGTTCCATTGAGAGGCCACAGGTTTTCAGGTCTGAAAAGCTCATCGGGATTTCCTGTCAGGGGTACATTGCGAATGTTAAGGGCAAATTTGCGTATAACAAAGTCACGTTCCTTGTATGTGTAAGCTCCGCCAAAGTTCAGTTTAGCATTCTCACCCCTGAAATTAAATTTCTTTGTAATATGCAATACACCTGACAGGTTTTTTTCTGAAAGGTCCCTCCATATTCTTTCGGGGAAGCCCCCTTCAGTGTTTATTTCATATGTATCGTTATCTGTCACATACCTGACGAACCTTGCATCCGGATCACTTATTGTGGACAGAGTTGGAGATATCTTCCATACTATATCCAGGCCCGGGCCCATGAAGGTATGTTTACCATCCAGCAGGATATTCGTCAGTGAGCGCTGGTTATATTCAAGGTTTTGCTGCTTACCTGAGAATATTGATCCCTGATCTGATCCTTCGTAATCAAAGATACCCGCCCGGGATACACCATTCTGCATATGGATGATGTTTAACCTGAATTTTGACCTGGTGGTTTTTATTGCAAAACCTGCCAGTCCGCTCATCAGCACGCTGTTTGAGCCATAGTCTCCAGTCTGGAACTCCCTCACTTCCATTTCGCTTATATCCGGGTTTGCCGGGAGTCCATACCTTCCGTATTCGGCATTCTTGTAATATTCAGTGGAATTTTTATAGGAGAAACCAAGGTTATAACCGAGGGTTACTTTTTTCAGGGCTGCCTGGTTTCCGAAAGAAGCACCAAAATTATAATCCATCAGGCTGTTCTGCCTTATTGCCGACATGGTGGGGTTAAAGCCTTCGAGCACCTGCCTGAACCTGGCTGCCTCTTCACCATCGGGGTTTGAAAGGGCATTGACAAAGAAAGGCAGATTATCTGTGGCCGGAATAGCACGCGTGCCATCATCAAAGCCCAGGAAATCTGTCTCCCCACCGGGATAAGTCACATAGTTGGAGTTAAAGTGGTAATCAGGATTGTAAGCCGTTCCCAGGAAAATTGAACCTTTTTTCTGATCGGGAAAATCCTTTATGGAGATGTCTATGACACCTCCCGTGAAGTCAGCTGGCATATCGGCCCTGAACGACTTATATACCATTATGTTATCGATAATACTGGTAGGAAAGATATCGAGCTGCATGGTGTTCCTGTCCGGGTCAAGTCCCGGTATATCCATGCCGTTAAGAATTGTTTTGGTATAGCGGTCTCCCAGGCCTCTCACATAAACATATTTACCGCCTTCCACTGACACACCTGTTACTCTCTTCATTGAAGAGGCTGCATCCGAATCACCCATTTTTCTGAAATTAACTGCTGAAATGCCATCCATGACTGATGCTGATTGCATCTTGAGGGTCATAAGTGCATTTTCGGTATTCCTGCTCATCCTGGCTGTTACGGTAACCTCTGACAATTCAACTGTGGAAGGGTTGAGGCTTACGTTATTTAGCAGGCTTACTTCTCCTGCTTTTACGTTTATGTCTCTGAGAGTAAGTGACTCATAACCAACGAATGAGAATATGAGATTGTATGTTCCAGGCTCAATTTCAAGATTGAATTTCCCGTCGAGGTCTGTAAATGTGCCGTTTGTCGTTCCTTCAGCAGCAACCGTTACCATAATCATGGCCTCACCGTTTGATTCATCAGAGACAGAACCTCTGATAATCCCATCCTGCGCACTCAAAGTTGAAAAAAACATCAGAAAAAACAATGCAACAATTACACGGAGATTATTCATTTTATTTATTATTTATTTTGGTTTTTATTTACACCAAAACCCGCAGCAAACCTGCTGCGAGTTTCGATGTGCTTATTTATATAGTGTTTAGAAGTCGCCAAGTGAACCCGATACTGCCGCCCATGACCAGCCTTCGAAGGCTGTAACGTCAGCACCCACTGTATTCTGGCCTGCAGCCACCTCTGTGGTGAATGCATCACTGCCATCCTTGAAGAAATCTGTCAGAGCAGAACCTGCAGGTATGGTAGCCTCGAAATTTGTGAACGAGCAGGTGAAGTCAATTGGTATCTGGTCAAAATCCTGTCCAATCGCAGCATCCATTCCAAAGAAATAGATACCATCCATATCTACCCATGTATTATCATCGTTATCAACCAGTCCTTGAGTGTCAGGACCAGCATAAGCTGATACATTAAGTATGGTGTATTTGTCATTCATGGTACCTTCGGGACCGTCGAGTTCGAAACACTCATCACCCGGGTTAACAATAATTGCGTTGTCCAGCGTTCCACCCCACGACTGGTCGGCATCAATTGCATCATCACCTGTATTCCATACAAGTGCGTTGGTAACATTTACCTTGCCACCGAACCATTCGATACCATCATCCTGGTTTGCCACTATTTCAACATTTTCAATAACGGTGCCCGATCCAACGCCTCCGAGGGTGAGACCGTTAATCTCATTTCCTTCGCCAATATTGGCTCCGCCATGACGTAATGATATATATTTTATAATACCGGAATTATCTGCCGGGTCATCCCCGCCGTAAAGGCCATTGAGATCTGAGGGGGGTATGCCTTCTATCTGTGTTGCCGGGGCATCAGCTGAAATGGGGGCTTTGCCAAGAACCAGGAGGCCTCCCCATAAACCATTCGTTGTTGGGTCCATGTTGGGGCTTTCAATCTCACCCGGTAATATCAGGTCACCTATCGTTGTAAAAATGATAGGTTCTGTAGCAGTTCCTTCTGCCATCAGTTTTCCTCCACGTGCTATCAAAAGCGCTGTGGCATTTGATCCTGATCCTGCTTCTCCTTTGACTATAACTCCCGGCTCAATGGTAAGGGTAACACCGTCAAGTACCGCTATACGTCCTTCAAGGATATAGATTTTACCTGTTTCCCATGTTTCATCAGCTGCTATATTATCGTAAACTGATATAGTAGGTACGTTGATTATATCCATTATGGCTGTTGCCAATCCTGATTTTCCATTTTCATCAGTTATTGTAAGCTGAACAGATCCTGCCCCGGTGTTCCTGCCAGCTGTGAATGTTACAACTACATCGCCTGTTGTAGCGCCTGTAGAAGGTTCGGTTTTAACCGTTGCTGTTCCTTTTTCGGTGGAAACTGATGAGGAGCTGTAGCCTCCTTCTGATGTAAAGCTGAAAGTAATGTCAACTGCATCAATCACTTCAACCTCAGTGCTGGAAGGTGCGCTTACTTCGGGTGCTCCTTCTTCAAATACAGTAATAACAGCCGTTGTTGAAGCCGTCTGGTCCTGTGCATCAAAAATATTTAGTGTTACGGAACCTGCTCCTGCAGATGCGCCGGCCGTGAAGGTAACAACAATACTACCTGATGTTGCCTCGCTGACACCATCGGTCTTAACTACTGCATTGCCGTTTGTTGCTGTTACTGATGATGACTTGAATCCACCATCTGCAGTAAAGTTGAATGTAAGGTCAACAGAGCTTGTGGTCTCTATGGTTTCGCTACCCGGTGCCGTGAGTACAGGAGGTGCATATTCCTTTTCACAGGCTGTGATAACTGCAAGTAAAGCAGCGAACGTGATAATAAGAAATTTTTTCATTTTTTGTTTGAGTTTTTAATTATTTTTATTTGTTGCATATCATCAAATTTGATCACAGTGCAAAAGTATGGGTGGAATTTATCATTGTGGTTAAAGAATAATTAATGTATTGTTACAATTTGATGACAGGATGTTACAATTTTGTAACAATTGCCGGAATGCTGCTTAAGTACACTTTCTTTTGATTTATTTTTGCAGAAATAACTGAAAGCTTAATTTTGCAGGGTCATAAAGCCGCTCCTGCAGGAAAGGGCATGGAAAGACCAAAGAGATAGGGAGCTGATTTTAAGATTTTTCCCCTGACGGCTTGCAGGGTGGATTTAACGGGATGTAGCGCAGCCAGGTAGCGTACTTCGTTCGGGACGAAGGGGTCGGGAGTTCGAATCTCCCCATCCCGACAAATTAACTGAAGACCGTTTGGCCAGAGGCCAAACGGTCTTTCTATTTTCAGGCTCTTCGTGAAAAGCCTGCTTTTCATAAGAAGAGGCTGAAAATAGAAATGCACGGTGCGAAGCACCGGGATCTTCAGTTAATTTTAGTTTCACCCCCAAGGAGAACGCGAAAGCTGCATGAGCAGCTTGAGCAATCTCGTGAA
>JBNJHQ010000007.1:26134-29247 GCA_051748705.1 Bacteroidota bacterium
GAGAACGCGAAAGCTGCATGAGCAGCTTGAGCAATCTCGTGAACAAGGGGAGATCAGGCCTTTTTGTGACTTATTCTTATCTTTACTTTATCTCAGTTTGCTCAGTATGTATTTCAATCCAGTACAGATGAAGAAAGCAAAGCAATTAATTATCCTCGTATCGGTTTTCAGCATTTTTTGCGGCTGTAAGAGTAGCAATCACGAAAACCTCTTAAATATCAGTCATAGTATAAGCATAAGCAGATACCCTCTTTTTACCGGACGGGAGAATCCCGGATTGATCAATGTCAATATATCTGTTCCTGATACGGCGGAACCTGTCAGCCTGAATTCAGTGAAAATTTTCTTTACGGAAAAAAGTGACACTGAATTTCTGGAGTCTATAGATATTCAATATGTTAATGAATCTGAAGGAAAAGTGTCCGGGTATATCTTTGGCAGAACAAGCGAATTTAAATCGGACAGAACCACAGTTAAAGGATTGGCTCAATTTGAGCCCGGAAGCCATAAACTTAGCTTCGGTTTCACTGCTAGGGATGATGCACAGCTTGAACATAGCTTCCGGATAGATTATATAGAATTGATCTTTGAAAATAAGCTCAGCCTGCTACTTGATGCAGAGCCATTGTTCTCATACAGACCTGCAAAAATTCTCAGGCAGGCCGGGCAGGATAATTGTGACACCTACAGGATACCCGGACTGGTGACAACAAATGAAGGTAGCCTGATAGCAGTTTACGATAATCGCTATAACAGTTCGAAGGACCTCCAGGAAGATATAGATATAGGCATTAGTCGCAGCACCGACGGTGGTCAGACATGGGAAGATATGAAGGTGATACTGGACATGGGCGAATGGGGTGGCCGCCCGGAAAGACTTAACGGAACGGGTGACCCATGTGTCCTTTATGACCATACCACCGGCAAACTGTGGGTTGCCGCACTCTGGATGAGCGGGCTGACAACTGATGATATGCTATGGTGGTCATCACAACCGGGCATGAGCCCTGAGGAAACAGGGCAGTTCATACTGACAAAGAGCAATGATGACGGACTTACCTGGTCTGAACCAATAAACATAACGGAACAGATTAAAGACCCTGCCTGGCAGCTCTTACTGCAGGGGCCGGGCAGGGGTATAACTATGGATAACGGCACACTCGTTTTTCCTGCACAGTTCAAGGCTGATATTGGTGAAAAGGCAATAGATGGTGGACAGTATACCTGTCATTCAACCATTGTATACAGTGTGGACGGAGGTGAGACATGGCAAATAGGAAAGGGCGCCAAACCAAATACAACAGAAGCCCAGGTGGTCCAGTTATCCGATGGCACCCTGATGCTTAATATGAGAGACGACCGGAACAGGCAGGTGAAGGATGAAACAAACGGAAGGGCAGTGGCAACAACAGATGATATGGGCCGCACATGGATCACGCACCCTTCTTCAAACTCGGCACTGCCCGAACCCAACTGTATGGCAAGCATTATTGCAGCTGATGTGCAGGTTGGCGGAGAAATAAAACAGGTCCTGTTCTTTTCTAATCCTGACAATAAATATAACAGGACAAATATGACCGTTAAGGCAAGTATTGATGGAGGATTGACCTGGCCCGAAGAGTACCGGCTGGAAATTAACGAGGCTGAGGGATATGGTTATTCATGTATGACAATGGTTGACGAAGACAAAATAGGGATACTGTACGAAGGTGTAAAAGAACTGTATTTCCAGGTAATTCCCGTGAAGGATATCCTGGATGTAATATCTCCACAACAATAGCCTGGATTTTTATTATCTTGGGCTTTCGGAAAAAATTGTGATGAATGAAAACATTTAAGATTATTCTGTATGCCATTATATCCCTGCTAATCATATTTATAATAGCAGGTTTTCTTGTTGTTAGATCAATAAGTAATGGTGCAAGGCCTGTTTATGAAGGTGAGATGGTGATGCCGGGACTTAAATCTGAAGCCAGGGTCATACATGATGAAAGGGGAATGCCTCATATCTATGCCCGGAATGAGCATGACCTTTATATGCTTGTCGGATTCATTATGGCACGGGAAAGGATGTGGCAGATGGACCTGATACGCAGGGCAACAACAGGAGAATTATCAGAGATATTCGGGGAAGAGTATGTGGAAACAGATCTCTTCCTGAGAGCCCTGCGGATGACTGAAAAATCAAAAATGGTGCTGGCAGAAACTGACGAAGAGATACTGGAATGTATCAGGCAATTTACCCGGGGGGTGAACTTTTATATTGAACAGGCGGGAAAAAAGCTTCCGCCGGAATTCAGGATACTGGGTTACAGGCCTCGTGAATGGACGCTTGAAAATTCCGCAAATATTATTGGCTATATGGGCTGGGACCTGGCAGGTGGTAACCTTTCCGGCGATATTTTTATCTATAAACTGATGAACCACCTGGGCGAGGAAGCTGCTAGCAGGATGATTCCCTATTATGATTATACAGGAGAGCCTGTTTATCCGGGTTTTGAACTGGATAATAAATCACTGGCAAGTGTCGGGAAAATAATACAGGCAAGCGAAAAGCTTGAAGAACTGGGGATTGCATCTTTCTATGGAAGCAATAACTGGGCTGTAAGCGGTGAGCGTTCGGAGACAGGAAAACCCCTCCTGTCAAACGACATGCACCTTGGATTGTCAAGCCCGGGGATATGGATGCAGATGCACCATGTTGTACCCGGGAAGCTGAATGTTACAGGCGTGCTTGTCCCCGGGCAGCCTTTTATTATAGCAGGCCATAATGAAGATATCGCATGGGGAATGACTAACCTGATGGTTGACGATGTGGATCTTTACCTTGAGCAAACAAATGATGACAGGACAAAGTACCTCTTTGATGGTGAATGGAAAGATATTGTTACCGGCAGGGAGCTTATAAGGGTAAAGAAAGGTGAAGACATTGAGAGGGAGATTAAGTATACACATCACGGACCCATTATTTCCGGTTTTCATGATATTGAGGGGGATGATATAAGTATGTGCTGGTCGGGTTTCGATATGAGTAATGAACTGGCTGCGGTGTACCTGCTTAACAGGGCAGAAAACTGGAACGATTTTGATGAGGCCCTGTCTTATTTCAATTC
>JBNJHQ010000008.1:0-28923 GCA_051748705.1 Bacteroidota bacterium
AAGGAAATGATTAAAAAAGTTAATGGGAGAGCGAAGCGCTTACAGAGTGAAGAAAATTTTTATTTTCTTCATTTATAGTAAAATAAAAATTTTTAAACGTATGAAAAAATACAGGCTGTTTAACCTTTCTTTCGGGTGGCTGTCTTTCCTTATAGCTGCAATTACTTATATTTTAACTGTTGAACCAACACTCAGTTTATGGGATTGCGGTGAATTTATTGCCACGGCATTTAAGCTTGAAGTGGGTCACCCCCCGGGAGCACCGATGTTTATGATCCTGGGACGTTTCTTTTCCCTTTTCGCACCTGATGTAAGCAGGGTAGCCCTCAGCATCAATATCATGTCTGCCCTTGCCAGTGCTTTTACAGTGATGTTCCTTTTCTGGACCATCACCCACCTGGCAAGAAAAATTCTTGACAGTAATGATTCCGAACCCGGCAATGGAAAGCTTATTGCAATTATGGGAGCCGGCCTTACGGGAGCCCTGGCCTACGCTTTTTCGGATACTTTCTGGTTTTCAGCAGTGGAGGGGGAGGTTTATGCCACCTCTTCGCTGATGACGGCCCTTGTTTTCTGGGCTATACTGAAATGGGAAAACGAGGCTGATAAGCCATATGCCAACAGGTGGATTATCCTTATTGCCTACATAATGGGCCTGTCGATAGGTGTACACCTGCTTAACCTGCTTGCCATACCTGCCATCGTATTCGTTTACTATTTCAGGAAATATGAATTTTCCTGGAAGGGCTTTGCATGGGCAACAGCACTGTCATTTGCCTTCATTGCTTTGATAATGTGGGGAATACTGCCGGGCTTTGTAACGCTGGCCAGCAAATTTGAGCTTTTTCTTGTAAATACGATGGGCATGCCCTACAACAGCGGCCTCTACCTGCTCCTAATACTTTTTATAGTCTCAATGGTATTTGCAATAAGGTCGAGCCTGGATGGCAGCAACAGGGAAAAAACAGCTGTCTTCAGCATTGCCGTTATATTGTTCAGCGGCATGTGGCTTATGAGTGACAGCACTATAGTAAATATACTTTTGCTGGCTGTCCTTGCTTACCTGGGATGGAGATTATCAGGCAGGCAGGTGGTGGCTCTGAATACCGCACTTACAGCTATCCTTGTCATCATGATAGGCTATTCGTCTTTTGCCACAATATATATACGTTCAAATGCCAACCCGCCAATGGATGAGAATAATCCGGAGAACGTATTCAGTTTACTTTATTATCTCAACCGTGAGCAGTATGGCAGCAGGCCGCTGGTGCAGGGACCCTATTTCAATGCCCCGGTGGTGTCCTATGACAGAGGGAAACCAACATATAATCCCATTGACGGTGAATATGAGATAACAAACCGTGAACTGGTGCCGGAGTACGATGAGAGATTCGTTACACTCTTCCCGAGGATGTACAGCAGCTCAAGCTCTGACCATATTGAGGTTTATAAGACATGGAACAATTTCAAAGGCAAGCCCGTACAGGTAACTGACCAGTCGGGCCAGGCCAGGATTGAACGTAAGCCAACATTCGGGGAGAACCTGAAATTCATGTTCTCCTACCAGATGGGTTTTATGTATTTCAGGTATTTCATGTGGAATTTTGCAGGGAGGCAAAATGATACCCAGGGCTACGGAAGTCCCTTTAAAGGGAACTGGATATCAGGGATCAATGCCCTTGATGAATCCCGGGTGGGTCCTCAGGAAGGCATGCCCGATCATATGAAGAATCACCCCTCCAGGAATACCTATTATTTGCTGCCCCTGCTGCTGGGGCTGGCCGGTTTATATTACCAGATGAATAAGAAGCGAAAGGATTTCTGGGTTGTCCTGCTCCTGTTCATAATGACAGGTATAGCCATAGTGATCTATCTCAACCAGTATCCAAACCAACCCAGGGAAAGGGATTATGCCTACGCCGGCTCATTTTATGCCTTCACCATATGGATAGGACTGGGAGTGCTCTTCCTCTATGAGCTTTTCAATAAGATTGCCGGAGGCAGGCTGGCAGCAATAATTGCCGGTGTGCTGTCGCTGGCTGCCGTCCCTGTGCTTATGGCAGCAGAAAACTGGGATGATCATGACAGGTCAGGCAGGTATACGGCCACAGCTGTGGCATGCAACTACCTTAATACAGTGGCGCCCGATGCCATACTTTTTACCAACGGCGACAATGATACTTTTCCCCTCTGGTATGCACAGGAAGTGGAGGGAGTGAGGACAGATGTGAGGGTCTGCAACCTTATGCTCCTGAATACCGACTGGTACATTGACCAGATGAAGCTGAAAACCTACGAGTCGGAGCCAATGAAGCTCTCAATGCCTAAATCCAAGTATTATGACGGTGTAAATAACCAGTTATTCATTATCGAGAATCCCCGGCTGACGGGTTATGTGGATATTGACAGGGTGGTCGAATTTATCCGGAGTGATAACCAGGGTACCAAATACAGGTTCCCTGACGGCGAGGAACATGACTACCTCCCCACCAGGAAGATCAGGATACCGGTCGACAGGGATAAGGTGCTGGCATCGGGGACGGTGAAACCTGAAGATGCCGATCTTATCGTTCCTTATATCGATATTGACCTTGAAGGCAGGTATATACTTAAGAGCCAGATGATGGTGCTTGACTTCCTGGCACACAATGACTGGGAAAGACCTGTGTATTTTGTCACGGGTTACCATGATGATGCATTCGGGCTCGAAGACTATTTCCAGCTCGAAGGGAATGCCTACAGGCTTGTTCCCATCAGGTCTGAAAACAGGAACTGGCTCGATTACGGGAGGATAGACACGGATATACTCTACGATAACCTGATGAATAAATTTTCCTGGGGCAATGCCAGTGATCCTGATGTATATCTTGATCACTACCACCGCCATACATTGCTCGTGGTACGGTCGCGGCTCAATTATGCCAAGCTGGCAAAAGCCCTTGTGCTCGAAGGTGACAATGAGCGGGCACTGCAAGCTCTTGATCATATCATGGAGCAGCTGCCCCTGAGCCAGCTGCCCTGGGATAATTATATGCCTGATATTATTGATGCCTACATGGATGCAGGTGATAATGAGCAAGCACGGCGGCTGATGGATGAAATGAAGGAATATTACAGTGCTGAACTGGATTATTATACATCGCTGCCGGCCAGCTATATGCGTACTGCGGATATGGAAATACAATCGGCACTGGGTTTTATACAGAGGGTGGTATCATCATGCAGGAACTACGGCCTTGAGGATGCAGCAGATGAAATGAATGCCATGTTCCAGGAATACATGGCCAGGTATTATGATAAGGTACAGTGATGATTATTTGTAAGAGTATTCCTTACTGGTGAGATATTTCTCGAGGATACTGAGTACTTTTTCAGGTATGATGGGCTTGAGAATATATTCATTTATACCCGCCAGTATTGACTCTTCTTTTGATTCCCTTGTATAATAAGCGGTAATCATTACTATGGGAACATTTCTGTTCAATTTGCGAAATGACTTAACACAATCAATACCGTTCATGTAAGGGATAAGATAATCCATCAGCACAAGGTCAAATTTCTTTGGCTCCTCCTTTGAATAATTAAGGAAATCAATTGCGTTAAGGAAGGTCATCACTTCTGCCGAAGTTGTTTTGAGTAAAATCTCAAAATAACGTATTGTTGCCATGTCGTCGTCAACAATCGCTATGGTCTTCCCGCTTAGGTCTAAATTGTGTTGGTCAGAATGCATTTGCATTTTTCTTTGCTACAAGCAAAAATACGATTTCAAGATATATATAATATTTTAATTAATCCTAATTGTGAACAAAATATTCACAAGAAAATAACAATGTTGCTGAACATCCCGGCAGGAATGCAGCACCGGCATCAGTCACACTCCCATTGAGTGGTTGTTGAACCAACGGTCTCGGGAGGAGTGGCCTGTATTGCAATAAGCTCAGCACCACAGTACTCGGCCTCCTGCAATGAATTGATAAGGTTGCCGTTTTCATAAACATTAAGCCGGCAGATCCTGCAATCGTCCAGTAAACCTTCACACGAGGTGAGTCCTGCTGAAAGCAGCAGGAACAGAATCAAATAAACAATCTTTTTCATTTTTGTATGGTCTGATAATTAATATTTTCCTTTCAGATGGCACCTGTTTTATATATTTTTATACAGACTCTGTTTAATTGAAAAAAGTTGCCTGTGAAGGAAAAATATATCCGGCCGGGCGATCTGATGAATAAAGTGAATAAAACTTATATAGCTATGAAACGCAGGAAATTTTTAGAAAAAAGCTCATTGCTGGCCGGAGGATCGCTAATGGCAGCCTCACTGCCCTTTAATGTTTTCGGTTTTCACCCTGGAAGCCTGGTGGAGCTGAAAAATAAGAAAGTGCTCTTTGTGTGGGGCGGATGGGAAGGACATGAACCGGAGAAGTGCCGCGATATATTCGTGCCCTGGCTCAGGGAATCGGGTGCTGAAGTTATTGTTTCTGACAGCCTCGACTCATACCTTGATAAACAAATGATGGATTCGAGAGACCTTATTATACAGGTCTGGACCATGGGATCGATCACCGGTGAACAGGCGGGGGGACTCTTAAACGCGGTTAAAAATGGTGCCGGCCTTGCCGGCTGGCACGGTGGCCTGGGCGATTCATTCAGGGATAATACCGAGTACCAGTTCATGGTGGGAGGGCAATGGGTTGCTCATCCCGGGGGTGTAATCGATTATGAGGTGCATATCACCGACAGGGATGATCCTCTTACTATGGGCCTGGATGATTTCCGGATGCACTCCGAGCAATATTATATGCATGTTGATCCAAATGTGAAGGTCCTGGCAACCACCACCTTTGATAACAGGCACGCTTACTGGATTGACGGCACTGTTATACCCGTAGCGTGGAAGAAATATTACGGGGAGGGCAGGGTCTTTTACTCTTCCCTGGGTCATGTAGCGGCCGACTTCGATGTACCTGAAGCACTCGAATTAATGCAAAGAGGTATACGATGGGCCTCGGAGAGTAAATATGGCACAAGGGAAAAGTGGATAAATCCGGTGTATTAACATTCAGGTCTGGAAAATATTTTATCTTGCAATAAAAAATCAGGAAAGATGGAAAAAGTAAGAGATATGAAAAAGCATGTAAGCGTTGTAGGCATACTGCATATTGTTTTTGCTGTCCTTGGATTGTTCGTGGCAGTGCTGATATTATTTGGAATTAGCATTGCCCTGTCTTATGTACAGGGGGATGAGATGGCAGTGGCAGTGTTGAGAACCGTTATGATCTCCCTTACCGGTGTCATATCAGTGGTGTCAGTGCTGAGCATAATTGGTGGTATAGGACTGTTCAGCTACGCCGAGTGGGCAAGGGTGCTGATTATTATCATGTCGGCAATAAACTGCCTGAACATACCTATAGGCACAGCCAAGGGAGTTTATTCAATATGGGTCTTGCTGCAGGATGAAACAATAAAGCTCTTTAAGCGCGAAGAGCCTGTTGCTGTAAAGCCAGGCGAAGAACTGCTTGCTGAATAGCCGGGCGAAGAGCCCCTTGCGGCCTGATTATATACAGCCTTCGTACTCTCACTGTCCACCGTTCATAACATCCCAGTAAACGGTGTATCTCCTGTCATGCATGTCATAAAAGGGTATTAGCCTTACATCACGGGGTTCAGCTGCCTTATACATCATAAATGAATTGGCTTCATTCTCAAGTGGCTTAAGCCATTCCGCGGGGGGACTGTTCCCGCTTACCAGGACGGGCACATAGAGGCTGTCATTTGCTGCGGGGTCATCCTCGGGGCCAAGGTCACCTGCCAGAACAACGGGCCCGTACATGATGGCAAGCCTCCCGGGATTATCAGGTATGGCTTCCGTGCGCAGGGTGAAAGGTATGGATATCTCGATACTGTCGCCCGCTTTCCATTTGCCTTTGATGGGAACGAAAGAACCGGCTTCCTGCCTGACTCTTTTCTTCCTGCCGTTAACCTTTATGTCAATGCCCTGTTCAGCCCAGTAAGGATACCTTACATGGATAATCATTTCAACGTCTTCTGTGTTCTTGAAACTGATGACAGCATCCTGCTCATCAGGATAGGCTGTTTCCATCACCATTTCAAGTTTTTTCTCTTCCCAGTTCAGTTCGGAAGCAATGTACTGGCTTATATATAACTCCTTATCGTTATGGAAATAAATATTCCGTGCATATTTGGCATGGTTTTCCATGCCTGTGCCCACACAGCAGGTAAAATACCCGGGCTCCTGGTATGTCTTGGCCCCACCCATGTCCAGAGAAAGATTGTATATTACATGACCTGTTTCAGGATGCTGCGATGAATGGATATGATTGAACAATGCCCTTTCATAAAAGTCGGCTACCTCAGCTGAAGCCTCCCATTTGAATAAGTGACGGGAAAGCTTTAACATATTATAGACATTGCAGGTCTCACTTGTTTCTTCTCCCAGCCTGTCATTCAGTTTGCCGGGTTCCCCGAAATATTCCCTGAAACCGTGACCGCCGGTAACATAGGAGTGATTATGAACAACCCTGTCCCAGAAAAATTCTGCAGTCTCCCTGTATTGCTCATCGCCTGTCAGCTCATAAAGCCTGGCCAGGCCAATAAGCTTGGGTATCTGTGTGTTCCCGTGCTTGCCCGGCAATACATCCACCCCCCTGGCAAGTGAATCAAGTATGGCTTTATGGTAGAAAAGCCCGGCTGTCTCAAGGTATTTCTCCTCACCCGTTATGGCATAAAGCTCTGCAAAGGACTCATTTATGCCGCCATGCTCACAGTGCAGCATCTCCTGCAGCTGTTCATCGCTCAGGGGTTCAACGATGCCGCTTATCCAGTCTGCAAAATTCAATGCTATATCAAGTGCTTTTTCATTATTGCACAGGAGCCAGGCATCATTGAGGCCGGCAAGTATTTTATGCATAATGTAAAAAGGGGCCCAGTACCCGTTCAGGTCAAAGCCGGCTGATCGGATCTCTCCTGCCGCCACTTCTTCCTCAAACACTGTTTTTGCACCCGGCAGGGCTCCGATATAACCGTCACCGTCTGCCTGCTGGCATATCTCAAGTTCATCAACTATGTAGGAGAGCCGTTCAAGGAACTCCTGCTCACCCGTGGTCCTGTACATCATGGCAAGGGCACTCATATAATGACCCAGGCTGTGCCCGTTCAGATTCCGCCGCGGATAATCCTCCCATCCCCGGTAATGATCAGCCCTGGGCCCGAGCCCTGCCTCAATCCTGAAAGTGGCCAGGAAACGGTCGGGTTCATAATTAAGCAGGATCTGCCTGTTCAGTTCAGTGGCATGCTTAAACCGGCCATCAAGAAGCTCCACACTGTTAAGATCAAAGGGGAGAACCCTGAAATCAACTGTTTCCGGTCCGCCTGTTGTAATCCTGTATTCTTCATTGACTGTCTCACATGCCTGGAAGAGCATCAGGATACATGCAAGAAATGATAAATGTTTTTTCATCTTTTTATTTTTTATTGTTTAAAACCCGAAGGTTGTTCAGCCTTTGATTACTGCAAGAGGAGAGAGCTCCACCAGTCTTTCCGCGAGGTCTTTCTGATTTTCCATAACAATATTGATGTCTTTATAGGCCCCGGCCGCTTCTTCAAGATCCCTGGCGCTCTTTACCGAGTGTATAATACCCCTGTCATCAAGGAATTTTCTTTCATCTTTGAGGCTGAGGCTCCGTATTGCCTGCCTGCGTCCCATCTTTCGGCCGGCCCCGTGCGAGCATGACATAAAAGATTCCGGGTTTCCCCTGCCCCTGACAATATAGCTTTTCATGCCCTGCGACCCTGGTATAATACCTGTTTCACCTTCCTTTGCTGAAATGGCACCCTTACGGTGTACGATTACCTCTTCTCCATAATGTACTTCACGGGCGGCGTAGTTATGGTGCACATTTATCGTATCACTGAAGCTGATATCTGCCACCTGTTCCTGAAGTGACGTTTTTACTGCCTCAACCATCATATAGCGGCTTGCCCGTGCAAAATCGAGTGCAAAATTCATAGCGGCTAAATACTCACCTGCCTCTCTCGTTTCCATTGGCAGGAAAGCAAGGTCCCTGTCAGGAAGCGAAGAGTGCCATTTATTGCACATTCCCAGTGCTTTCTTATGATATTCATTGGCAATTTTCAGCCCGAAATTTCGTGAACCGGAATGCAGCATGAGCCAGATAAAACCATCCGAGCCCTTCTGTATCTCTATGAAATGATTTCCCCCGCCCAGGGTGCCAAGCTGGTGGCGGGCACTGTCCAGTTCCTGCCTGATGATGCCCACATCCGGAGCAGAGCTGAAACCTTCCCAGTGCCGGGGCTTTTTGTGGTGTACGGGTCCAAGGGGAACACGCCTGCGTATAGCTTTCAGTACCTCCAGGAGGGTATTGCGTTCAATTGACCGCAGGGACGTTCTGGCAGCACAAACACCGCAGCCTATGTCCACTCCCACAGCATTCGGAATAAGTACACCGCTTGTTGCAAGCACCCCTCCAATAGGCATGCCATAGCCCTTGTGACAGTCTGCCATGATAGCTACCCATTTGAAGGTGAAAGGCAGGTTGGCAAGATTCTTTGCCTGCTGCAATGCGCCCTCATCAATGTCATCAGTCCACAGCTTGATTGGCTTTTTTTCGCTTGAAATAACTCTCTTCATGGGATTATAATGACTTTTAAGATAATAAATCTTTTCATTTTTATTAAATTTAAAGATCAAACCAAATCGACGCATCATGGAAAATTTCTTGGATCTCGACAGGATTGCGATAAACGTAAAGGCACATCGTGTACTGAAGCAGTTACTGAAAGAGAACCCCGTACTTGAAGAGATAATGAGAAACGCACGAAATGAGACAGAGGCCCTTATAGGTGTAAAGGACTGGATAAGCGGTGTTCTTGAAAGCAGACCCGAAGCATGGCAGTTTTATAAGGGCGAGATAAATGGCAGGGAGGCATTTGAGCGACTCGAATGGAAAGATTTTGCGGCAATAAGGATACTCGATTATATTGATAATGCGGGCCGTACATATGAAGATCTCAATCTCAGGGGAGAGAAAGCGATAAGTAATCCCATAAAGATGATCTGGATGGCGGTGACACACGGCACAGGTGGGGCCAAACCTTCTTTTTTTGAGGATATGCTCTACCTTTTCAGGCAGCTGGCCGGAACCTATGTTTGCAAGACGCCTGACAGGAAACAGCTCAGGTCGTGGATGGAACGTTTTCCTTCAGGACTCGATCCGCGTATCGTGAAACTGAGGGAGGAAAACAGGGACAGGATAATAAACATACTTATAGATAAGATCGATCAGGGTCTGATCAATGACAGCAAGTACTGCTTCAAGGAAGACCTGTCCAGGCAGCAGAAATTCCTGCTTATGCTGAAGTGGTGGAAAGAACATCTTTTCCACCTGAGGTTCGCTGTCAGATCACCTGAATTACTGAACGAACTGCTGGGCAATTCTCTCGATCCCGACACAATGAAGATAATGAAGCAGGCCGAGGCCAAGGGAATTCCTTTCTTCGTGAACCCTTATTATCTTTCTCTCCTGCATGTGAGGGTTCCTTATTTTGCCATTGGTGCCGACCTGGCAATAAGGTATTATGTCCTCTACAGCCAGCAGCTTGTTGATGAATTCGGGCATATAGTGGCATGGGAGAAAGAAGACCTTGTAGAGCCCGGTAAGCCGAATGCCGCCGGCTGGCTGCTTCCCACGCATCATAATGTGCACAGGAGATACCCGGAGGTGGCCATACTGATCCCTGATACAATGGGAAGAGCATGCGGTGGCCTTTGCTCATCATGCCAGAGGATGTTTGACTTCCAGAGCGGACACCTTAATTTCAACCTGGATAAACTTAAGCCCACGAAGAGCTGGTCAGATCGGCTGGATGACATAATGGAGTACTTTGAGAAGGATACACAGCTGAGGGATATACTTATCACAGGCGGAGATGCACTTATGAGCACCGATAAATCCCTTGAAAAGATACTTACGGCCGTCTATAAGATGGCCATGAGGAAGAAGAAGGCAAACAAAAACCTCAAAAGCGGTGAGAAACATGCGGAGATACAAAGAGTAAGACTGGGTACACGCCTGCCGGCATACCTGCCGCAGAGACTGACACCTGAGCTGGCGGCAGTGCTGAGTGACTTTAAGATAAAAGCCTCGGCAATAGGGGTTAACCAGTTCCTTATACAGACCCATTTTGAATCGCCCATGGAGGTGACACCCGAAGCAAGGGACGGGATCAAAAAACTGATAGCTGCCGGGTGGACAGTCACCAACCAGCTGGTCTTTACTTCAGCAGCTTCGAGAAGGGGACATACTTCAAAACTCAGGAAAGTGCTTAATGATATAGGCGTCCTTACCTATTACACATTTACCGTTAAAGGGTATATGGAAAATAACTTCAATTTTGCACCTAATGCCAGGGCCGTGCAGGAACAGATTGAAGAGAAAGTGCTGGGCTTCATACCGGAGGAATATTACGATGAAATAAAACAGTTTCCCGTCGAGGCTGAAAATATGCATGAAAATATTAACACCCTGAGGCAGAAGGCCAATATACCCTTCCTTGCTACCGACAGGAACGTGCTTAACCTCCCCGGGGTAGGCAAGAGTTTGACATACAGGGTTATAGGCATAACACGCTATGGAAGGAGGATACTCGAGTTTGACCATGATCCCAACAGGGTGCACAGCCCTATCATACATAAAATGGGTAAGATTATTATTATTGAATCAAAATCAATAAGTGAATACCTGCACCAGCTTGCCGAACTGGGAGAAAACCCTGCTGAATACGAAAGCATATGGGGTTATTCAATGGGCGAAACAGAACCGCGCATACCTGTTTACGAGTACCTGGATTATGAATTTGATGTAACTGAAGTAATATCCAACCTGGAGATATAGGAACAGGCCTGGTGCCTGCCGTCAGCCCTGATGCCGGTCCTCATTGCACCCGTGACCAGGAGCTGTACCTGCTGTGAGTTCTGGCACCTGCCGTCAGCCCTGTCACCTGCCGTCAGAGCTTCTGCTTTCCCTTTTCCATTGTCGACAGCATCCCGCAGGCTGCCATAATATCTTCGCCGCGGGAAGTACGTATGGTGGTGGTGATCCCACTGTCGCCCAGTTTATCCCTGAAGCGTATTATGCTTTCATCACTGCTGCTTTCAAAAGGCATGCCCGGAACGGAATGATAACGTATCAGGTTGACACGGCAGCGAAGACCACCCAGTAATTTCAAAAGTCCCTTTATGTGTCGCTCACTGTCGTTCAGACCCATGAACATAATATATTCAAAGGATATCCTTCTCTGCCTGCCCCAGTCATAGCCTCTTATCACTTTCATAATTTCCGTGAGGGAATATTTATTTTCGGCAGGCATAAGCTGCAGGCGCTCTTCAGGGAAGGGGCTGTGAAGACTGAGGGCCAGGTGGGCATCACATTCCGATAGAAATTCCTGCATTCCCGGAATAATGCCTATAGTGGATACGGTGATCCTGCGGTGCGACATGCCAAAGCCCCACTCTGAGCTCAGTATCTTTACTGATTTGATGACCTCGGCGGTATTATCAAAAGGCTCACCCATGCCCATGTAAACAATATTGGTTAAACTGCCGCTTTCAGGAATGCTTATTACCTGGTTGAGGATCTCCCCGGCAGACAGGTTTCCCTGGAAACCCTGCATGCCTGTCATGCAGAAATGACATCCCATCCTGCAGCCAACCTGGCTCGACAGGCAGAGGGTGTGCCTGTCCCTGTCGGGTATATATGCCGCTTCAATATATCCCTTATCACCGGCCTGGAAGAGGTATTTCTTTGTCCCGTCAGCTGACTCCATCACATTAACAGGCTCTGCATGACCAATTATATATTTTTCCTTCAGCCCTTCCCTGGCTTTCATGGAAAGGTTTGTCATCCCGTCAATATCACTTACCCTGTGGCTGTAAAGCCATTCTGCCATCTGGCGCGCAGTAAAGGCCGGCAGACCGGCATCTTTGACTATGGCTATCAGCTCATCAAGGCTTTTTCCGAATAATGGCTCTTTCATGTTTTGCCCCTTCCTGCTTTTTAGAATATTTTTAAAAGACCTTATTAATAAACCCGGGACCTTCACGGCGAGAACAAGAGTTTTATAATTTCCCGGCCTGCCTTTATAATACTCAGACCTTTCCCGGAGATAACAAAAATAAGCTGTTTGGATAATTTTCTTGTCAATATTTTATAATTTCCCGGCCTGGAAATTTATTAGCTACTCAAAACCTATGCCATGAAGGCAATTATTAATTGAAGCAGGGATAAGCGTTTTGAATGAAAATTTCACTTCCTTATCTGATGTATTATATAAAAGGATCTGTGATGCTTAACTAATATATTTATGAATGAAAGTTTTTATCACCGGGGCTGACGGTATACTGGGGAATAACCTGGTGAGGATACTGCTTGGGGAGAACCATGAGATGAAGGTCTTTATCGAAACAGGCAGGGAGGCCAGGTACCTGGAGGGATTGCCAGTGGAAAAATGCTATGGCAGCATACTCAATTACGGGGAGCTGAAAAATGAAATGCAAGGCTATGATATCGTTATCCATGCTGCCGCCAAAACCGATACCCATCCCCCAAGGCATGAAAGTTACTGGAAGGTGAATGTTGAGGGAACAAGGAAAGTCATTGACGCCGTCAAAGAAACGGGGGCGAAGAGGCTTATACATGTCGGAACTGCCAATTCATTCGGACCGGGGGACGAGTCAGATCCCGGAGATGAAACAAAACCTTATACGGCGGGAAAATACGGCCTCGATTATATGTGCAGCAAGAAGGCTGCACAGGACGAAGTGCTAAAGGCAGTCAGGGAGGAAGGCCTGGATGCTGTTATTGTGAACCCTACTTTTATGATTGGGCCATACGATTCCAAGCCAAGCTCGGGGACTATGATACTGGCAGTGAACAAGGGAAAAATTCCCGGCTACCCTTCCGGGGGAAGAAACTTTGTGTATGTGGTGGATGTGGCTGCTGCAATAGCCGCTGCAATAAAAAAAGGCCGCAGCGGTGAATGCTATATTGTGGGGAATGAAAACCTGAGTTACAGGGAAGCTTTTGGAAAAATGGCCCGGGCCCTGGGTGTAAAGCCCCCGGGGATGAAGATGCCACGATGGCTCACACTGGCATACGGCTGGCTGATGACCGCCCTGAGTACAGTCTTCCCTTTTACACCACCGGTGAACTACCCCATGGCACTCATATCCACGGAAGAGCATTACTATTCAAATGAGAAGGCAAAAAGAGAGCTGGGACTGCAGCCCACACCTGTGAGCGAAGCACTGGATGAGGCTGTTAACTGGTTCAGGAACAACAGGTATATAAATTAGGACAAAATGGAGAAATATTTTAAAGACAGGGTTGTATTTATTACAGGATCGAGCAAGGGAATAGGTAAGGCTACCGCACTCCTCTTCGGGAGCTATGGGGCCAGACTCTGTATTAACGGGCGGAACCTTGAATCGCTCGAAGAAACATACGGTGAACTGAAGGAAAAGGGTGTTGACTGCCTCAGGCTGCCTGGCGATGTGTCTGACAGCAGTCGCTGCCGGGAGATGATTGATGAGGTAATCAATAAATACGGGAGACTCGATGTACTGATCAATAATGCAGGTATAGGAAGTCACGGCAGGTTCAGTGAGCTGTCAGTTGATTCCTGGGATAAGGTTGTGGGTATAAACCTCATGGGACCGGTATATATGAGTTCATATGCCCTTCCACATCTTCTTGAGACAGGAGGCAGCATAATCTTTATTTCTACTCTTGCCGGCAAATTGGGTATTCCCGGTCATTCAACATACAGCGTATCAAAGATGGGACTCAGTGCCCTGGCCCAGGCCATGCAGGTTGAGCTGGGAGAAAAGGGACTGCACACCGGTATAATCTATGTCGGTTTTACCGAGAATGAAGAGAATAAGCAGATATTGTACCCCGACGGGACATATAAAACAATGCCCGTGCGTAAACAGAAGAAAGCAAAAAGGGAAGAGGTCGCCCTGTCAATAGCCCGGGCCGTTTATAAGAGAAGAAAAAGGATTACACTGTCCATCGTAGGCAAACTGCAGGCCGTAGCCCTCAGGTTCTTCCCCTTTATCATTAATATAATTACGAAGAAGGCAAACAGGGATTATGAAAGCATGTATCCCTAGTCAATGATTATGCTCTGGCTGTCAAAGGAAGCAGCCATGAAATAACCCAGTATGTCAGGACTGAAATTTGACGCCGGATTGAAAGGAGTGGATGAGTTCATTGCACTGAACAAAACATCATTGACAAGGTTGAAATAATTGTAGACACCCTGGTCAATGGAATATAGTTCCACCCTGACAGTGTCGCCACGGTAAAAAGCCAGGCTGTACTCTGAATACACAATAGTGTCGTGCGTGATCAGGCGGTCACTGTATGTCGAGTAAAAATCATTTAGCATTTCCCCGTTCCTGTAATACCTGAACATGTAATAGTTTTCTTCGAACAGGTCATCAACAATAGCAGTTTTGACGGTGTAGATAGTATCCCTGTAGTAGTGGGGGATGTCGAGCATTTCATAATCAAGCTGAAGAAGCTCGGGCTTGCTGTACAGGCTTGAACGTGCTGTGTATTGCTTATTGCCTGTGCTGATGGTGAGGGTAAAGGTATGTCCCGGAAGGCCTGTGATGATATTTCCCCGGTAGAAGCCCTCACCAATGTATTCCAGAATTTCAGACCTCTCTTCACTGTCGGATATGCTTATTATCGCATTCTCTTCAACAGGTACTGAAGTGCTGTCAAAGTAGTCCGATGTATAGGTAAGCCTCATATTGCATACATCATTCAGTATGATGGAACCTTCAGCAACCAGTACCGGGGATGCATCCTTCAGGTCCACATCAATGACCTCCTCACATGACAGGCATGTAAGTGACAGTACCAGGAATATGAATTTGTACTTCTTCATCAAAAATTAAAATTAAATGCTACCGAGGGTACAATGCCGAATAAGCTAAGCTTAACGGCCTCTGTTGCACCACTGTTGTTTTCACTCTCCCTGAAATGAATTGACCAGGCATTATACCTGTTATACACATTATAAGCCGATATATCCCAGCTGGTATTGAAATTTTTCCTTTCCTTTCCCCTGATTTTCAAGTTTATATCGAGCCTGTGATAAGGGGGCATGCGGTAGCCGTTCCTTTCGGTGTAGTAGGGGATGAACTTACCGTTTATTTCATACTTGCCGCTGGGGAAGGTCACGGCATTGCCCGTGGAATACACAAAAACGCATGACAGGGATACGCGGTTTGTGAAGTCGTAGCTGCCCACGATTGATACGTCATGTGACCTGTCATATTTTGAAGGGTACCAGTCACCATTGTTTATCCCTTCAATACTCTGTTCGGTACGCGACAGCGTATAGCTGAACCAGCCCCTGAAGCGCCCCTGCTTTTTCTTGATATAAAACTCGGCCCCGTAACTCCTGCCCCTGCCTGCAATGATCTGATCTTCAATGTCCTCATTCAGCAGTATGTTTGTCCCATCCTCAAAATCAGTCAGGTTAGTGAGCTTTTTGTAATACACCTCTACTGACGATTCCAGCATATCATTGAAAAAATTCCTGAAATAGCCTGCCGCCACCTGGTCGGCAACCAGGGGTTTAATGACGGATGAAGACGGAACCCATATGTCAGTTACCTGCCCTGCTGTGCTGTTTGACAGGAGATGCAGGTACTGGCTCAGCCTGTTATAGGATAGCTTGACGGATGATGAGGGATTTAGCCTGGCGTTTAGTGACAGCCGGGGCTCCGGTATTATATAGCCATCTTCCTTTTTATCCTTATTAAGCTGGCGGAATGCTGATAACCTGATGCCATATTCTGCATTAAAAACAGGGCTTATAGTGTGTTTATTCTGTATGTATAAAGCCGTTTCAAAGGCTTGCTTAGGGCTCATCACAATATCGCTGCGATCGCTGTTCGTCGACCTGAGGGCACCGGGGTTGAACTCCCGGTAGTGCATTTCAAGGCCCGTATTCAGGGTGTTATCAGGATTAATGAAGAAGCTGACGTCATATTTTAAGCCGTAATCCCTTATGCCGGAGTCATATTTGGTATCCGATGCAAGGTTAAAACCATAGGAAAAATCGCTGTAAATAAGAGATGTGTTCGAAAAAACCCTGTCACTGAAAAGATGGTTCCACCTGAAGGTGCCGGTATAATTGCCCCAGTCCATACCGTATGCCTGGTAACCAAAAACATCCCTGCCAAGGTAAGCGGAAAGGAAAAACCTGTTCCTGTCATCTGCCGTAAGGTTCATCTTGGCATTAAAATCATAGAAAAAAAGCCTTGTCCCTTCCTCCAGGATATCCCCGGGTAAAGACCTGAGAATGATGTCGGCATATGATCTCCTGCCTGAAAGCAAATAGGACATTTTATCCCTGATAATGGGGCCTTCAAGACTCAGGCGTGTGGATAAAAGACCGATACCGCCACTGCCTTCAAATTCCTTGTTATTGCCGTTGATCATGGTGATGTCAACTACCGATGAGGCCCGCCCGCCATAAAAAGCGGGTATACCTCCTTTGTAAACCGTGATATCTTTTATTATATCCGAATTGAATACAGAAAAGAAACCTGCAAGATGGGATGCACTGTATACCGATGCCTCATCAAGCAGGATGAGGTTCTGGTCAATGGAACCACCCCGTACATTAAAACCTGTGCTGCCTTCCGAGGCCGTGCTTATGCCCGGCAGGAGTTGAAGAGTCTTCAGTATGTCTTTTTCACCTATAAGAACAGGGATAAGATCAACATGCTTCATGTCAAGCCTTTCAACACTCATCTCAGCATCGCTGATATTACGGTCGGTCCTGACCGCTGAGATTACAACCTCCTCCAGCCTGATGCTTGTCTCATCCAGCTCAGCATCGAGACGGGTATCGCCTTCAAGAATTATTTCCTTTTCTGTGCTCTCATAACCTATATAACTGAACCTTATCAGATACTTTCCTTCAGGGGCCGAGATAGAGTAAAAACCATAGTGGTTGGTGACCGTTCCCCTTAAGCCGGGCTCCAGTATAACTGTGGCCCCTATTAAATCCTCACCCGTGCTTTTTTCCGTTACCCTGCCACTGATGGTATGGCTTTCCTGGGCATGGACAAATGCCGGTAAGAGTAATAATAATGCCAGCAGGGCAATTTTCATAAGCATGAAATTGATAATACAATTGTACAATTTTTATGCCTTAGATTTGAAAATCCGTACAAATTTCTTTGCCTGTTATAAATAGAATTTGTAAATTTACTCAATCTTAGATAAGAATTATTCTTATTTGGTGTACGGCCTTAATGAAGAGATATAAGAATCTTCTGGCCAGGTGTGTGGTCTTTAAAAAGAGAGGGATAAGAATTATTCCTGACAGGTATGCGGATTTAATAAAAAGAGGGAAATAACGATAAAAGATAATAATAATTAACACTTAAAATTTGATTAACATGGAAGAAAACAAAGAAAGAGAATTTGTACCGATGCCAAGGATAGGCGAAAAGGCACCTGCTTTTACTGCAAAATCAACGCAGGGCGAGATAAAGTTCCCGGAAGATTTCAAGGGACACTGGACCATTCTGTTCAGTCACCCGGCCGACTTCACCCCTGTATGCACCTCGGAGTTTATGACTTTTGGCAGTATGGCCGACCAGTTCGAGGAAGCCAACTGTAAGCTTATCGGTCTTTCAGTGGATGGTCTTTTCAGTCATATTGCATGGCTCAGGACCATCAAGGAGAAGATCGAATTCAAGGGGATGAAGAATATTGAGGTCAAGTTCCCCCTGATAGACGATGTAAGCATGAATGTTGCCAACAAGTATGGCATGATACAACCCGGTGAAGCAGCAACACAGGCCGTAAGGGCAGTCTTCTACATTGATCCTGAAGGGATCATCCGTACGATCATATACTACCCTCTCAGCCTGGGTCGTAACTTTGATGAGCTCTACAGGGTTCTTATTGCCCTTAAGACAGCCGATGAATTTAAGTGTGCCACACCTGCCGACTGGCGTCCGGGTGATGAGGTGATTGTGCCTCCTGCCGGCTCATGCGGTGTTGCAGAAGAGAGGATGAGCAAGTCTGATCCTGATATTACCTGTCACGACTGGTTCTTCTGTACCAGGAAGATTGACAAGGATACAGTACTCAAGAAAGTCCTGAAAAAATAATTCTGATTGCAGAAATAATATTACTGGAGAAATAGTAACCAGTTCAGGAATGAAATAATTAAAGGCACGAATCCCACGGTGGATCCGTGCCTTTTTTTATCATTCAACCACAATTGATATGCTTTTGCTGTCGCTGCCACCTGTTTTCGATGACAGGCTAAAGCTGGCAGTGCCCTTTTTCCCGTCAAGGGCCATGAAATACCTTACAATGCGTTTTTCTTTACCTTTCAGGCGGAATTCGGTTTTTTCACCGGCCGACAGCTGTGTTTCCGGACCCGGGTCCGATCGCCTGTAATATGAACGACGGCTGTTTCCACCATCAAGGTCTTTCCCCGATGTTTCGACAAGGGTGATGTTGTCCGATCCACTGAATTGCAGCATATCGGGTAAATAGCGTTCAAGCTGCACCGAGCGGTCGGATGCTGTGGGATATTCACCCGTATTTTCCACTGTTACGTCAACCTGGTAGATATTGGCGGTAAGGGCCTTGAGTTTAATATCGTCGATCCTTACATCCGGAAACTGGCTGGCGCAATACATTACGAACCTGGCATTTTTCTCTGCTTCCATCTCGATATACCTGGAGGGAGGTGTTCTTTGCATGTGTTTTTTTGCCGAACCGCCTATCCATATCTCGCCCAGGTCGGGGTGATCAACCCTGTGCGGCACGATCCATCCTTCACCTGCCAGGTCAAGGTCTATCCATTTCATATACTCCTCGTCGGACAGCCTGCCGTCATTATCAGTGTCGGCTATATCAACCGGTGAGCCCCATAATTCTATCAGGTATGAATAAGCTCCCAGCATGTAATATGTTGCCGCGTGTGCCTGGCCTGAAAGACCTCCTATTACAGGATTATAGTTTTTCAGGATATAGGCCCCCTCGGTAACTATGTTGGTCTGCACATCCATATCATGCCGGTATTCATCACTCACACGCCTCGGGTACAGCTGGGCATATTTGTTTGTTTTCCTCATCTCTTCCAGTCGCTCCCCTGTCTGTTCGCGCAGTGACTCCTGCTGGCTGGCCGATAATCTCTCTGCAGGCGGGGCCTGGAACATTATCAGCCTGCCTGTATTATGATAATGGAAGGATGCAAAAATATTAGGATGATCAAGCTGGAACTCAAAAACATTCCTTGTCTCCGGCTCTGACATGGGGTAGGGATTGCCTGCATCCAGGTTCCACCCGTAGGGGAAATTGCGGTTTGGATCGGGACCACCGATATCATCCTCATTGATCTGCCCGTCGCCGTCATTGTCAAAACCCTCTGATCCTATACGCTCGAACCTCTTCCCTTCGAAACCATCCTCGGCACTGATGAACCTCCTGCCGTCGGCCGACAGCCTCAGCTCACCTGCGGGATCTTCCCTGTACATGTATGACAGTTCACCGTCGCCGTCAACATCTTCGGTAAGGTCTTCGTCATAGAGACCATCCCCGTCATTATCCTCAGGCCTGTAGGTCTCCCTGGGGTTATTTGCTGTATTGGGGTATCTCACAAATGAATCATTGGCATCCACATTCAGGCCCGGGAGTATATAGAAGGTGTGATTATTTACCAGCTCGTGTACATAGGGATCGTAATCATACCTTGTCAGCAGGTACCAGGCAAGGTAGAGTGAACAGGTGATGCCGTTCACCTCGTTGCCGTGGATGGCACCGTCGACCCACATGGCTGTTTTGTCGCTGTGACTGCCGGCTGCTTTGTTTGTTATGGTCAGCAGCAGCTGCTCGCGTCCCATGCGGCTTTGGCCTATCGATTCAATGTCGCACAATCCCGGGTATCTCTTCTGCATCTCCTTCATTATGCCCGTCCATTCATCATATGAATAATACCTTTTCCAGTTAATGGCAAAATCCATTTCACCATGATCGCCTCCTGCACTTTTCTGCAATTTATCCTGCGGGTAGATATACGGTATTGAAAGAAAGGAGATAATAATTATTGCAATTAGTCTTATGTTTATTTTTCTTGTTTTCATGACCACCTCCCTATTTAATATTTATTTCCCTGAATACGCTACCGCCCTTGAGCGATGACACCACTATTTTGAGGCCGGTATTATCCTTTACGGCTACGATCCATTTGACCTCTTTCTTTGACGGTAAGCTTTTTACGCCGGGAATTTTTTCTGTTCCACCCAGGCTGCCCAGTTTTACGACGGGCTGTCCTTCGATGAACTCAATATTATCTCTTTCTGCCACCAGCCAGGCCACATCCTGCCTGTTGCCCGGCAGATCTTCGCCGTCAGCCAGGTTTGTTGCGAGCTTACCCGTGTTTTCAATGGTTGCTGTTATCTCCATTATCCTGTACCTGCTCTTCCCTTTGCCTGATTCAATCCTGAACCCGTCATTATTTTTTTCCACACTTGCCTCGCCTGTATTGCCTGTGTAGATAATATTTGTGTCGAGGTCTTTAATTTGTATTTCAGGCAGCAGTGTTGCCCTGAAAAGTTCAAACTGCCAGTGTTTCTCGCACACATCCAGCAGGGGCTCACCGGGGAAGGCATTATTCCGGGCGTACTGTGATATCCAGCCACCCGTTTCACCCTCTCCCAGCTGAGGGTGCCTGAAGGCCTTCCATTCCCTGAAGAGCCTGCCGTCATATTTCCTGTCCTGGTAATCCAGGAGGGCCCTTTCAAGGGCTGTGCGCCTGTTTTCAGCATCCTCCGCCACCTCCAGGCCCGGAATATCGGCTGCCGGGTTCCATAGCTCGGTTGTAATGGACCAGATCCCGTACTGGGCATACAGCCAGTCGGTGGCCATACCGTAACTGTAGCGCCTGTCTCTCTGCTCATCATAGCTCACCCTCCATCCCCTGGGTAAGACATAGCCCCTTGATTTGGAATAGCTGTCGGCATCGCTTTCCTGTAGCTCTTTCCTGTATTGATCTGTCTTTTCAGGGTGCAGCCATGCTTCAGGCACTTCTTCGCCTATGATCTCCAGGTACTTCCTTCCCATGATAAAATCAAAGACGGCCACATCGGCAGGATTGAGCCTTGAATGAGGAGCCGTTCCCATGGGCCTGTAGGTGAACCCCCCCGAGGTATGGTAAAACTGCGCCATAAGAATATTCCTGTAAGTGGTGAAGAACTCGGCTATGGCATGTGTTTCGGGTGCCGAAAGGGGATAATCGCCTGATCCTCCTGCAAAGCCGTCATCTTTCCACCATCCCTCCGGGTAGTTCCTGTTCAGGTCAATACCGGACTCACTGTCCTCTCCAATCCTGCCGTCCCCGTCATTATCCAGGGCTTCCCTTATGACGGAGTACCTTTGTTTGTCCGTTTCCTCGTCACGTCCCAGCCTTATCATCAGCCGGGGATCCTCATCATCAATAACATACATTCCCTCCTCATCCGGGTATCTGAATGAGGTGATAAAACCGTCACCGTCGATATCATCCGGCCCGTCCTCGTTTATCCTCCCGTCTTCATCATCGTCCACCAGCATCGAATTATTACGCTGGGCTATCCCTTTTTCAACGCTGTTATACAGCCCGTCAGGATTTATCGCGGGACAGATATAGAATGCTTTTGAATCGACCAGACCGGTGATTGTTTCATCATTGCCATAGGACGAGACCAGTTTGTCAATTATGTACAGGCATACCTCCGTACCCGTGTATTCATTGCCGTGGGTGGCGCCGCTGATGAAATGTCCGGGCTTACCCTGGTGTATTTTCATCTCAGGAACATTCCCGATGTTTTCCCTGCGCTTATTCCTCAGGTCAATATGACGGTCTATGGTGGTGCCCCTGTTCATATTGGAGATTACCAGTACATGAATGGGTCTTCCCATTGTGCTCTCTCCTATGGTCATCAGTTCAGTGATACCGGGGTAGGCTGCACTGACTTTCTTAAGATATTCTGTGGTCCCCGTATAGCCGTGGTAGGCATCAAAACTTACCGGGACCTTCTGGGCACTTAGCATGGTGGTGCCCATGAGGAATGAAATGATTATGCCTGCTGAGACATAATGTTTTTTTCTTAATTTACCTGGCATGGTGAATGTATTGTTGATTGAGTTCAAATATTAGTAAATTATAAGGAATTATCCGGCCTGTTTTTAATTTAAAAGAAGATTTTTAACGTTTTTTCACATAAGAAAAATGATCTTACTATTTTTAAAATCATTTTAAAATCAGAAGTTTTTAAAATCACCGCTTATGAAAATCAAAACTGTAATCTTCTTTCTGGCAATCATAATCCCTGGCCATTCAGTACTTTCCCAGCTTCGACTGCCCGCTGTGATTGCTGACAGCATGGTCTTGCAGCGTAACGCTGAAGCCACCATATGGGGCTGGGATGATCCCGGTGCAGAAGTAAAGGTAAGGGCCGGATGGACCCTTGATGAATTCGTGTCAACAGCCGGTGAAAATGGCGAATGGTCGGTGAGTATCCCCACAACAATTGCAGGTGGTCCTTATAATATTTATATAAGCGGTTCAGGTGATATAGTAGTGAAAGATATATTACTTGGTGATGTGTGGATATGCTCCGGGCAATCGAACATGGAATATAAAATCAACTGGATGGGCGGATGGAGCAACCCCTGGTTTGAGCATGACAGTATTGATATTGAAAGGAATAAATATCCTTTAATAAGATTATTCCAGCTAAAGAAAAACACATCGGATACCCCTCTTGATGACTGCCAGGGGCAATGGATGCCTGTAAATACCCGGACGGTAGCTGAATTCAGTGCTGTGGCTTTTTTCTTTGGCAGGGAGTTGAACAGGAAGCTAGGCGTACCAGTGGGATTGGTACAGACCGCCTGGGGAGGAACACCGGCCGAGTCCTGGACCAGTGCCCGGGAGCTTGAAAGCAATGGGGACCTGTCTTTTTATACACAGGGGGATTATTCCGGGGAAGGGGAGTACAGGAGACCGGCACGCTTGTTCAATGCCATGATAAACCCGCTGCTGAAAATGTCCATTACAGGAGCAATATGGTACCAGGGGGAGGCAAACAGCGGTGATGCCCTTCATTACCGTAAACTTTTCCCGGCAATGATAAAAGACTGGAGGAAGCATTTCAACCAGGGTGATTTCCCTTTCTACTACGTACAGATTGCTCCGTATAAGTATGACAGGCCGATGGTGGGTGCACTGGTACGTGAAGCACAGCTAATGGCACTTGAAGTGCCGGGAACGGGTATGGCAGTAACTTCTGACATAGGCAACCCTGATGATATTCACCCCGTAAGAAAACAGGAAGTGGGACGTCGACTGGCACGGCACGCCATGGCACTGCATTACGGGGTAAAAGGGCTTACTTACTCGGGTCCTGTGTTTGAGAATATGGAGATAGAAGGACATGAAGGAAGAAAAAAGGTTCGTTTGTTTTTCAGCCATATTGCCCGCGGGCTTGTATATACAGGGGAAAAGCTCAGGTGTTTTGAGATAGCCGGTGATGACAGGATTTTTTATGAAGCTGAAGCATCAATAGAAGGAAATAATGTAATGCTGTGGTCTGATATGGTTAAAAAGCCGGTGGCTGTGAGGTTTGGTTTTTCAAATGCAGCAGAACCCAACCTGTTTAATTCGGAGGGACTGCCGGCATCACCTTTCAGGACAGACGACTGGGAAGTGGAGACTGAAATAATTGAACAAAAAGAATAACACCTGTCTTATTTATTGCGTAAATCATCTTCCAGGTTCGGCCTCTCCTGGCGACACCTGAAGATATTCGAAGAGCCTGCACCACAGCTTATTATAGTTTTCATGCCTACGTCTACAGTTGTTGTTGTGCGAATAGTTTTTTCCTTAAGTACATGGTAAATATTACCCGATGTGGGGTTAGGACCTGTTGGCACAAAAACGGTAATAAAATCACTGTCGTCGTGGTCATCTGTTATGAAACCTGTCATTAGTGAACCTGAATTAAAGATATCAACGAGTACAACTTCCCTGAAGAAGGACTTCTGCTTGCCGAAGAACTGCATTACGGTCTCCCTGGCCAGGTTGTAGCCCGGTATTTTTGACAGGTACTGTTCTTCAAGAGCCTTGCGAAAAAAGCGTCCCATACTGGTCCTGATAAAGAGACCCAGGAGGAAAAACAAAAGTATTATGGCTACCACTGCAATAGCGTACAGGGCAACTATCATCATCTCCGAGTCGGTGGGGATCAGGTTAACCAGTGGTTCCAGGTACTTCTGTATGAGGTTTATTATCCAGCGGAAGAAAATTATTATCAAAACCAGGGGCAGTATGGCAGCCAGGCCCCCCAGCGCCGTGGTACGGAAAAAATTCCTCAGTCTTTTGAAAAATGGAGTTCTCATCACTTAACTTTTTTATTTCCTTACGAAGTTACATAATGGTTCCCTACTTTTCGCTTTTATCTTTTTACTTTTGTCTTTTTACTTTTATCTTTCCGAAAAAGCAGAGCACCATGGAAGAGAATACCAGTAACAGTACCTGTCCCCCTATCTTTGTTGTTTCAGGGGGCAAGGGTCTTTCGGGAACCAATGTCGTAAGGTCGGTACTTATACAGTTTCCCGACTATAAGTGCCCAATCAAGCTGGTGCCGGATGTAACATCAAAGGAAATGATACGCGACACTGTGGAGCGTACGAAGAAGAAAAAGGGAGTAATCGTTCACACCATGGTTGATCCTCTTATGCGCAGGGAGCTGATCGGAATATGTGATGAGCTGGGCGTACCAAATTTTGATATCGTTGGCGGTCTCTCCGATTATCTTTCCGAATCTCTTGGAGTGCAGCCAATAAGTAAGCCGGGACTCTACAGGCAGAGCAATATTGAATATTTCAGGAGGATAGAGTCGATTGAATTTACCATGAAGCATGATGATGGCCTTAATGCAGACAGGATTGCCCGGGCTGATATTATCCTTACCGGTGTTTCCCGGACCGGTAAGACGCCACTGAGTATTTACCTGGGCATGTTTGGATGGAAAGTGGCCAATATACCCCTTATTCTGGGTCACCCACCGCCGGAAGAGCTTTTCAGGGTTGATCCGCGAAGGGTGTTCGGGCTTACCACCAACACTAATTATCTTATTGCCCAGCGTACCAACAGGGTAAGGGAGCTGGGGCTTTCAGCCGACCATGATTATATCAACCCGCGGAAGGTGCGCATGGAGCTTGACTATGCAAAGATGATTTTTGAGAAGGGCGGTTTTCATGTACTGAAAGTAACCCACCGCCCTATTGAAACCAATGCCAATGAAATTGTCTCCACCCTCGATGAACGCTTTGGGCTGGAGAAAATCCGTGCCGCCGACTGACTGTTTCAGCTCCAGTCAGGCCAGCGCCCCGGCGTTAAAGGCGCCCCCAGCTCATCAAGCTTCCTGTCGAAAGCCTCAAACTCTTCTTCCAGCGCTTTGATCTTTTCATAGAGTGGCTCAAATTCCTCAGCCGCATCCTCGTAACTCTTCCTTGCCGTTCCGGTGATGTCGGATGTTGATCCTGAAACACTGTAAATGGCCGTGCTCACACGGCTGCGCAGTGATGATACGGGGTCGAGATCAAGAGCACTGTAATCACGGTCGCCATTCATAGCCACCTGCAGCTCATCAAGCTTTTTCTCGAGGACCAGTATTTCGTTCATCAGCTCCTGCGCCTGCTGTGCCCTGAAGGCCTTTGTGGCTGCCTTGTATGGATCGATCTTGCCTGCCATCTCGCTCAGTGCCGATGAGGCTGCCCTTACTGCATTATCCAGTTTCAGCCCTTTAAGTTTGAAATCGCGCATGGCAGCCCTGTCCATCGCAGGGATGGTACGGTTATCCAGTTCAAGGACATTAAATGTTACCGGGCCGGCAAGTTCGCTGATCTCACCCCTGGTGTTCCGGGACATGCTTATCGTATATTTGCCGGGAAGGACAAAGACATGTGACGATGGCAATCCGCCCGTTGCAGAAGCCTGGTTATCCCTTACAGCAAGATCGGCGGGATATTTGAGGTCCCATGTGATCTTATTAAGACCTTTACTGACCGGGCTTCTCAGCTCCCTTACAAAATTACCGTCCTCATCCCTTATGGTGAAGACCAGGTATGATGGCAGTTCGTCCTGCTCGGCCTTGTATTCTTCAAGGGTGGGATAGGGAATGGCTTTCTTCTCCTTGAAAGCTTCAGCCTCCCTATTCTTCCTTTCCTGCTCAAGGGTGGTGACACCTTCTTTTATCCAGTAAGTGAATATTGCTCCCCTCTCAGGGTTGGGCGCACTGAAATAATCCTCTCCCTGGAATCCTTTCTCCCTGCTTCCCAGTCCCCCGAGGGGCCTCCAGGTATTGAAAAGAAGGGCATCCTTAATACCAAAGAGGCAGGCTTCTTTTTCAATGTTTTCTTTTTTGAGTTCCCTCAATGGGGCGTAATTATCCAGTACATAAAAGCCCCTGCCAAAGCTGGCCAGGACCAGGTCATTCTCCCTTTCCTGGATAGCCATATCCCTGATGTTACAGGTGGGGATACCGTTTTTGAGCTGTTTCCAGTCCGTTCCGCCGTCGAGGCTCACAAAAACCCCGTATTCTGTGCCGGCAAAAAGCAGGTCCCTGTCGATATGATCCTGTTCGAGTGCATATACTGCTCCTTCCGGCAGGTTACCGCTTATCTTTGTCCATGTACGTCCCTTATCGCTGCTCCTGTAAACATAGGGTGTGAAATCGCCGCTCTTGTGGTTGTTGAAAGCTGCAAACACCACGTTCTCATCATGCTTCGAGGCTATCAGGTCGTACACATAGGTATACTCGGGTACGCCGGGGAACTGGTTGATCATGAACCAGTTCTGCCCCCCATCCTCGGTAACGCTTATCTGGCCGTCATCGGTGCCTGCATATACCAGTCCCTGCCTGACAGGTGACTCATCAATTGAAACAATGGAGCCGTACCTTGATGTTGAGCCGTTCTTTGCAACAGCATCCATTGGCCACACCTGGCCCATGACAGGCCAGAGGTTGCGGTCTATATTCCTGTCGAGGTCATCACTGATCACCTCCCATGAATCGCCGCGGTCAGTGCTTTTGAAAAGCTTGTTGGCAGCAAAATAGAGTGTCTTATGATCATGCGGGCTGATCATAAGGGGGGAGTCCCAGTTAAAATTATATTCTTTTTCACCCGGTCCGGGCTGGGGCACTATCCTGACACCTTCACCGCTTTTCTTGTCGAACCGTACAAGGTTACCGTACTGCGACTGCGCATATACGATATTGGGATCAACAGGGTCGGCCACCGATTCAAAACCGTCGCCGGTAACCGTCACTATCCAGTCGGAAGATACAATACCATGGTCGCTGAGCGTCTGTGAGGGACCCACCATTGAATAGTTATCCTGTGTACCGCCCATTATATTATAGAAAGGAAAGTCATTGTCAACACTCACCTTGTAGAACTGTGTCACGGGCAGGTTGGTGAAGAAACGCCAGGTTTCACCCCGGTCGAATGATTCATAGAGCCCTCCGTCACCGCCTTCCAGTACATGAAGGGGGTTTTCAGGGTTGATCCACATGCAGTGGTTATCCCAGTGCTTGCTCCTTTCGCCTCTCTGGGTGAAGGTACGGCCGCCGTCGGTGGATACCTGTGTAAACACATCCATCAGGTAGATCCTGTTTTCATCAACAGGGTCGGCCACCACTTCCTGGTAGTAATTACCGCTGGTTACCGCGTTGCTCATCTTCTCCCATGAGGCGCCCCTGTTGGTTGAGCGGTAAAAGCCGCCTCCCCTGTTCTGTGCCTCAACAACGGCATAGATAATCTCCGGATTGGCAGGCGATATGGCCAGACCTATCCTGCCAAGGTCGCCACCTGGCAGGCCTTTATTTATTTTATCCCATGTACGGCCTGCGTCGGTCGACTTATATATGGCCGATTCCGGGCCACCGCCCAGGTAGGTCCACTGCCTCCTCCTTCTCTGGTGAGCGGCTGCATAAAGCACGTCAGGGTTACGCGGGTCCATATGAATTTCGTTAAAGCCCGTATGCTCGCTCACATGCAGTATCCTTTCCCATGACTCGCCGCCATCGGTGGTCTTGTAAATACCGCGGTCGCCCCCGGGGCTCCATAGCGGACCGTAAGCTGCAACATATACCACATCAGTATTACGGGGATCGATGGTGATCATGCCTATATGCTCGGAATTTTCCAGGCCAACCTTTTTCCAGCTCTTGCCACCGTCTATTGATTTATAAAGTCCGTCGCCATAGGACACCGATCGCTGGTTATTGTTTTCACCCGTGCCCACCCATATAACATTATGGTTATCCGGGTCCATCGCCAGGCATCCAATTGAATATGAGCCCTGGTTGTCGAAGATGGGTTCGAAGGTCACTCCACCGTTAGTGGTTTTCCATACACCACCGGCTGAAGCAGCCACGTAGAATTCGGAATGATTATCGGGGTTTACTGCAAGGTCGGACAGGCGGCCCGAGGTAAGGGCGGGTCCGATGCCTCTCAGTTTAAATACATTGAGGGATACCCCGGCAAGAGGATCGCCTGCATCACTGTTATTATTTTTCTTTCGCTGCGCCTGCATGTCAGGCATGATCATCACCAGTGCCAGGAGGCCGATGATGACTTTCACGGTAAAATTTTTCATAGGATATGATTTTGAGTTTTGGGATACTAAGATAAAGAAAGAAGGAATTAAACAGCCCTGAAAAGTTTAAAAAAGCTTAAATGATTGATTATTAAATCCGCGTGCCTGCCTCCGTGGGAATATCAAT
>JBNJHQ010000009.1:0-27588 GCA_051748705.1 Bacteroidota bacterium
ACAACGTTCTTTTAATAATGGAAAATAAATATTAACCTTGCATTAAAGTGGTATACTTTTGAAGTGAAATAGTGGTATGGTTTTCAAGTGAAGGAAACATCTTTACCAATATCAATGCCAACAACCAATGTGTTTTCAGTAATTTTTGTAACTTTGAGTAACTTTTTTTTCATAATAAACTGCTTTTCTTGTTTTGGTTAATTCTTACCTAAAGTAAGCATTTTATTTTTTTCTGCAATATAGTAAGCTCGTTACTTGTAACTCTTCATTTCCTCAGCCTTAGCCTTAGCCTCAGCCTTAGCCTCAGCCTCAGCCTCAGCCTCAGCCTCAGCCTCAGCCTCAGCCTCAGCCTTAGCCTTAGCCTCAGCCTTAGCCTTAGCCTCAGCCTCAGCCTCAGCCTCAGCCTTAGCCTTAGCCTTAGCCTTAGCCTTAGCCTTAGCCCCTCAGCCTCAGCCTCAGCCTTAGCCTTAGCCTTAGCCTTAGCCCCTCAGCCTCAGCCTTAGCCTCAGCCTCAGCCTTAGCCCCTCAGCCTCAGCCTTAGCCTTAGCCTCAGCCTCAGCCTTAGCCTTAGCCTTAGCCTTAGCCTTAGCCTTAGCCCCTCAGCCTCAGCCTCAGCCTTAGCCTTAGCCTTAGCCTTAGCCCCTCAGCCTCAGCCTTAGCCTCAGCCTCAGCCTCAGCCTCAGCCTTAGCCTTAGCCTTAGCCTTAGCCTTATATAATTATATCTGATTTATTTTCCCAGTTACTATTTTTTTTGTAACTTATAGGAGGTGTCATACTGAAGTAAGGGCTTATTGGGTAAATAATTCACAAGTTTCTGACTATTATATATATACACTAATTATGGCAGATAAATTTTTTAAATATTTCGATGAAAGGTACAGGGGAAATGTGTTAAGGGATTCCTCGGAAAGTTTTGGTCCTATTGTTACGATATCAAGGCTTACAGGTTGTGATGCTGTGGCTGTTGCGAAAAGACTCGTTAAGTGCCTGAACAAAGAACAAAACACAACTAAATGGAGGTGGATTGATAAGGAAATATTATTAAATGCTGCACGCGAGTTGGATACAGGGGAGCATAATGTTGAAAGTTTTACCAGGCGGCAGCAGCTCTCCAGTTTCTCGGAAATGCTTATGGCGGTATCGGGAAAATACATTAGTGACGCCAAATTGAAGAAGACTATCAAGGAGGTTGTGCTTACAATATCCAAGGAAGGCTATGTTGTTCTTGTAGGCAGGGGTGGGGTAGCTCTGACAGGTTCAGTAAAAAGAGCACTCCATGTGCGGCTTGTTGCACCTTTTTACTGGAGGGTTGAAAATATTATTAAGAAAAAGAACCTTGATATAGAAGCCGCTGAAGAGTTTATTGTTGAAACAGATGAAAAGAGGCATAACATTATAAGTAATTTCCTTGACAGGAAGCCAATAAGTCTTGATTATCTTTTTGATATTACCATGAACAGGAGTTCATTTTCGGTTGATCAGATTGCTCAAACACTGTGCTTGCTGTATGACAAAAAAATTAAAGCTGTTTTATCCGGTGAATTGAAATCAAGGGGAGGTTCTTTGATGGATACATACGGATAAAAAAAAGAGGATACCAGGTAGATATCCTCTTTTTATGAATGTTTTGTTTAGTATTCAATTGGCTTGATGAAGTTTTTGGCAATATTCTGGATATGTTTTCTTACCCTGCCATCCAGTGATTTCTTATAAACATCCCAGTCGGTAATCTTTTCTCTTGCCACTCCTGAGTCCATGGCTGCTTTGGCAACAGCTGAAGCCACCCATGATATAAGTCTCATGTCAAGTGGTTTTGGAATGATATAATCCTTACCAAATTCAAGTTTTTCAACGTTATATGCCTGTGCAACCTCATCCGGGACCGGTTCTTTTGCCAGGTCGGCCAGTGCATATGCAGCTGCAAGTTTCATTTCTTCATTTATGTCTTTTGCCATAACATCGAGTGCGCCCCTGAAGATAAAGGGGAAGCCGAGAACATTATTGATCTGGTTCGGATAGTCGGACCTTCCGGTGGCGAAAATAAGGTCATCCCGGGTTGCCATTGCATCTTCGTATGATATCTCAGGGTTGGGATTAGCCATTGCAAAAACAATTGCATTGGGAGCCATGCTTGCCAGCATTTCCTTTTTCATCATATCTGCAACTGACAGTCCAAGGAAGAGATCTGCATCAACACAGGCTTCAGCGAGTGAGGCTATATCCCTTTCTGTTGCAAATTCAGCCTTGTATTTATTAATATCAGTCCTTTTTTTATTGATTACTCCTTTGGAATCGACCATTACTATGTTTTCTTTTTTGATCCCAAGGGCAACATAGAGCTTTGTACATGATATTGCACCGGCTCCTGCTCCGCAGACAACCATCTTGACATCTTCTATCTTTCTGCCGGTTATTTCCAGGGCATTAAGGAGGCCTGCTCCGGATATGATTGCGGTGCCATGCTGGTCGTCATGGAAAACGGGAATGTCAAGGTCTCTTTTAAGCCTTTCTTCTATCTCAAAGCATTCAGGCGCCTTGATATCTTCAAGGTTAATGCCACCAAAAGTAGGTGCTATCTTTGTACAAAACTCGACCATTTTATCAACATCCTTTTCGTCAACCTCAACATCAAAAACGTCAACGTCTCCAAAGACTTTGAAGAGTAATCCTTTGCCTTCCATAACAGGTTTACCGGCCAGGGCACCTATATCACCCAGGCCTAGGACAGCTGTCCCATTTGATATTACTCCAACCAGGTTAGCCCTGGCTGTATACTGGTAAGCATCAAGAGGATTATTTTCAATTTCTTTACATGGGAAGGCCACTCCCGGGGTATAGGCCAGACTCAGGTCAAATTGAGTATTGAAAGGTTTTGTAGGAATAACTTCCACCTTTCCTTTGCGCTCTGTACCGTGGTACTTGAGAGCATGTTCTTTTGTGACTTTTGGCATAGCTCGGATTTATTAGATTATATACTATGGTTATTTATGAATTCTGTTATTTTATCCTTACTCTTTTTGTGTATATATATGATATCGTCGTTGTATTTTTCCGGCTCACTGATTTGGTTTAGTCTTTTTTTTACGGGCATGTATGGTATGTACCCTTCTTTTGTTAATATATCATTTATTAGTTTCCGGTTACCTCGTTCCACTTCAATCTGTATTATTGGCCTGTCACGTCTGATAATTTCCATAAAGCCAGGAATTACATGGTCTTCGTACCCCTCAATATCACACTTAATATAGTCAACCTTATCAAGATTACCGAAAAGCGAAGAGGGCTCTTTTATCTCAACATTAAAATCCGTATCAACCTCTTCTGATTCCCCAGGCTTTAAAATACGGGTTAATCCGTGCCTGTATGGCTGATTGCCCGGGATACCCATATCTGCCATTGAATCCTTATCCCCAAGTGCGTATGGAATTATTACCGTGTTAGAAGTCCCTGCAATATTTTTCTTCAGTATTTCCCGGTATAAGGGTACCGGCTCTACGGCCCACACAATTCCTTCGCTCCCCGTTGCACCGGAAAAGATCTTCGTATAATAACCAAGATTAGCCCCAATGTCAATGATCGTGTCTCCTTTTTTGATCAGTTTCGAAACAAAATAGTGTATTTTGAATTTCTTTGAGATCTTCAGAAGCCCTGAATAATACAGGGTGAAAAAGAAAATACTTATTATCCTGAAATAAATCCTCTTACCAAAGATCTGGTATAATACTCTTTTAATGAACTTCATTAGTAGTTAATAATCAAGGATTTAATATCAGAGTATAAACATCCTCTCAGTGACACTAAAATACAATTTAAATAGATATTATGAAACAATTCAGTAAATGATATTTATGTCAGATAACATGTTTTTATGAAATTTGCCTCACTCCCTTCGACAGGCTCAGGGCAAGTCGTTCGGCGTAATTGGCCTCACTCCCTTCGACAGGCTCAGGGCAAGTCGTTCGGCGTAATTGGCACTGCTGGCGCAGTGCGTAATTTGCTCCCTTCGGTCGCGTAACTGGCACTGCTGACGCAGTGCGTAACTGGCCTCACTCCCTTCGACAGGCTCAGGGCAAGTCGTTCGGCGTAATTGGCACTGCTGGTGCAGTGCGTAATTATTTTAGCCATATAACGAGGTCTTTTTATCTAAGAGCTGCAGGGCAGGTGATAAACAAAATTGGTCACCAGGGTGTTTTACAAAGAGATACCGGGGTCCATGTTTTTGTTGGATTCGAGAATAAGAAAAAATAGAGAATTTACTTGAAATTAAATAATAATTTTAAATTAGCGATATGAAAAATCTCAATTACAGCGTTCTGGCCCTCTTTATTGCAGTTTCAGTTAGTGCATGTTCAACCAGCACGGCAGCTGAAAATGGTGAAGGAGATAAAAAAAGGAATGAGGCCGAAGTTTCGAAAGTACAGGAAGGTTCAATTAATCTTACAAAGGAAGAATTCCTTCAAAAGGTTTATAATTACGAGAAGAACACCGAATCATGGATTTATGAAGGAGACAAACCCGCAATAGTTGATTTCTACGCTGATTGGTGTCAGCCATGTAAAATAGCCAGCCCTATTCTGGATGAGCTGGCCAAAGAATATGCAGGGCAGATTTATGTATACAAGGTAAATACTGAAAAGGAAAGGGAACTGGCTACCGCATTCGGCATAAGAAGCATACCCACTTTTCTGCTCATTCCTATGAATGAAAGACCACAGGTATTCAGTGGTATAGGGCAGACAGAAGAAGCCACAAAGCAAATCTTCGTACAGGCAATAGATCAGGTCTTATTAAAAAATAAAAGAACAGAATAAATGAGCTCGGCGGCACACGGGCACAGGTCTGGAGACCTGCGCCAGCATTAAGTCAGAATCGCGCCAGCGTAGGTGGAGCCTCAGCCTTAGCCTTAGCCTTAGCCTTAGCCTCATTATATTTGGCATTGATAATTTATTTGGATATTTTCACGCGTGATTATTTTAGGAAAGAATATCTAAATTAATGGAAAAGCATTACTCTATTGGTGTTGATATAGGAGGCAGCCATATAACTTCCGCTGCTATCGACCTTGAGAAAAAAGAAATAATAAGAGACACCATTGTTGAAAAGGATGTCGATAACAAGGGCACCGCGCGTGAAATAATTGACAGGTGGTCAGAATCACTTTCCGAAACAATTCAAAGAGCGGGAAAAGAAAAAATTGCGGGTATTGGTTTTGCAATGCCCGGACCTTTCGATTACGTAAATGGAATATGTCTTATCAAGGGAGTGCCCAAGTATGAGAAGCTTTATGGTACCAATGTGGGGGAGGCTATTTCAGAGGCTCTTGACCTATCACCTGACATTCCCGTACGATTTATGAATGATGCTTCTTCTTTTGCAGTAGGTGAAGCATGGGCAGGTAGAGCTGCCGATAGCAGGAGATCAATGGCCATAACACTGGGAACTGGCCTGGGCTCCGCTTTCATAGCTGACAAAGTTCCGGTGGTGACCAGTGACAAGGTGCCTGAACTGGGCTGTGTTTACCATATAAGTTATCGCGATGGAATAGCCGATGATTATTTCAGTACACGTTGGTTTACAAAACAATATAAGGAGATAACAGGTAAGGATAGCAGTGGGGCTAAGGACATAGCTGAGGCAGCTGAATCTGATAGTCGTATAAAAAATATCTTTGTTGAATTTGGGACATCCCTTGCTTCATTCCTTTCTCCTTATCTTAAAGACTTTGGCGCAGAGGTGCTGGTCATGGGTGGTAATATTTCCCGTGCCTATGATTTATTCGGCCCTGCCCTGGAAGATGAGTTGAAAAGGCAAAAATGCAATACCATACCCTTACTGTCTGAGCTAAAGGAAGATGCAGCCCTCTTAGGCAGTGCATACCTTCTTGATGATTCTTTCTGGAGCTCTGTACGGGGATCACTTCAATATATGTAACAGAAAAAATAAATAACATGAGTTCAAAGATCAACTTATACAGGGTAGTCCCTGTTTTGATGTCCTTTTTCGTGATGAGTTTTGTTGACCTGGTAGGCATAGGTGTCGACAGGGTTAGCCTCGATATGGACCTCAGCCCCACAATGGCCCAACTGATACCCTCAGCAGCATTCCTGTGGTTTTTTCTCCTTTCGGTGCCCTTTGGCGTATTGCAGTCAAGACTGGGAAAAAGATTTATGCTCAATATAGGAATGCTTGTGACTGCATTGGGATTAATTGTGCCTTTCTTTTTCTATTCTTTCGCCATGGTGCTCATAGGCTTTGCACTTCTGGGAATAGGTAACACCATTGTACAGGTATCTGCAAACCCCTTACTCGTTGACGTTGTGCCCGGAAACAGGGCATCGAGTTTTTTGAGCTTTTCACAGTTCATCAAGTCAATAGGTTCAATGATAGGGGCTCCACTTGCCGCTGTATTTGCATCCTGGTTTGGTGACTGGAAAGTATTGTTCCTCGCATTTGGCATAGTATCCGTTTTAACAGTTGTATGGTTAGGATCGGTGAATATTGATGAAACCAGGGAAGGTGAAATTAAGGCATCTTTTGGTTCTGCTTTCAAACTGCTTGCTAATAAATTTGTCTTGTTGATGGTGCTGGCAATATTTGTTGTTGTTGGTGTTGATGTAGGTTTTAATTCCAACTCAGGCCAGTTCTTCATAAATAGTTTCGGACTGGAACAAACAGCCGGGGAGTCGGCACGGAGTGTATATTTCTTTGGAAAAATGCTGGGTACTTTCGGTGGTGCACTGCTTCTAACACGGGTAGCTTCACGCAAATTCTATATGTGGACAACAATACTGGGCATTTTATGTTTTGTGATAATACTGATTTTACGTTCAGAAGCTGCAGCCTGGATATTAACCTTTTTTATCGGACTTACCGTTGCAAATATCTTCCCCCTCGTGTTTTCCATAGCTGTTGAAGAATACCCCAGCAGGAAAAATGAGATTTCAGGTCTTATGATGATGGCAATATCCGGTGGAGCGGTAATACCCCTTTTAATAGGCTGGATTACTGATATCAGCTCTTATCTAATTGGGATGTCAGTCCTTCTGGTTTGCATGTTCTACCTGCTGTCAGCAGCAGTGTATGCTATAAGATTTCATCAGAGACGGGCTGAATGAAGGGTGCTCTAAGAAATACTTCACAATATATTTTACCTCTTCAAAAGAAGCATGGTCCACCAGGGGATTATGATATATATCCGGTATATTCCATTGAAGGAGGAAAGATCTTCAGCACTTATGGATCCTTTGCTGCAATGCTGCCCGAGAGTGGAACAATCATTATCGATGGTTTTGCCGGTATTTGTTTCGAGGGCTTTATTGAAGAAATTAAAAGGTGCCTGACAGAAGAAAACAGATCTCTGCCTCAATTTATAAATGTAGAGGAAGCCTTGCTGAGTGATAAAGAGATTGAAGATGTTGTATCAGGATTTACAGGAGGGGACGACCCTCTATTTGGGCGAAGGGCAGATCTTGTCCTGCTTGATTTTTTCGATATAAAAAAAATTAATCAACTCAAAAAAGATAACAGTTACAGGCTTATTTACGGAACCGGGGCGTCCCTTGTCGACAGTAAAGCCTTCCTGATCTACATTGACCTTCCAAAGAATGAGGTGCAATTCCGCTCGCGGGCCGGCATGAAAACAAATATCGGAACACAGCCTGTTAATCCCAAACATGATTATAAGAGAAATTATTTCGTCGACTGGTTTGTGCTTAAAAGACATAAGGAAGACATATTAGCTGATATTGACCTTTTTGTTGACGGTCAAAGACCTGGTGAAATAACGTTTATCAAGGGAAATGATCTCCGTAAAACTATCAGGGATATCTCGCGCAATGCTTTCAGGGTTCGTCCCTGGTTTGAACCGGGTCCCTGGGGTGGTACATGGATGAAGGACAGGATACATGGCCTTAATAAAGACGTCCCAAATTATGCATGGTCATTCGAACTCATAAGCCCGGAGAATGGTTTGATACTGGAAAGCGGTGACTTGATGCTTGAATTTTCTTTTGATCTCCTGATGATGCAGGAATCGACTAATGTTCTTGGTGATTGCCAGGAGGTGTATGGAAAGGAATTTCCCATACGTTTCGACTACCTGGATACATATAATGGCGGAAACCTATCGATACAATGTCACCCGCGTCCTGAATATATAATGAAGGAATTCGGCGAGAATTTTACCCAGGAAGAGGCATACTATGTAATGGATACCAAAGATGATGCTGTAATTTACCTAGGCTTTAATGAAGATATTGATCCGGCACAATTCCGGGACGAATTAGAACACAGTTACAATAAATCGGTTCCTGCCGATATTGAAAAACATGTCCAAACACACCGGGCCTCGAAGCACGATCTTTTCCTGATACCATATGGAACCGTCCACGGATCGGGAAGGAATAACCTGGTGCTTGAGATCAGCTCCACACCTTATATTTTTACTTTTAAGATGTACGACTGGCTGAGGCCTGATCTGGATGGAAAGCCCAGGTCGCTGAATATTGACAGGGCTATGCAAAACCTATATTTTGAAAGAAAAGGAAGAACAGTAAAGGAAGAATTGATTTGTAAACCCGAAATTATTGCCAGTGGCGATGGCTGGGAGCTTGAACATCTTAAAACACATCCCACTCATTTTTATGATGTTCACAGGTATAAATTCAACACACGTGTATTAATACGGACTGAAAACAAATGTCATGTGCTGAACCTGGTTGAGGGGGAATATATTATACTTGAAACATTAAACGGCATCAGGAAAATATTTAATTATGCTGAAACTTTTATCGTACCGGCTGCCGCAAGAGAATATCTTCTTATTAACCAATCGGACCGTCCGGCCATGGTAGTAAAGGCATTTGTTAAATGAAGCTTTACTGGAATACTGGAATATTGAGTCCACTCCGAAAAGTCTCACCCGGAGGATGAAAATAATAATAGCCACAGTCACACCTGTGGGGAAGGAATAACAAAAACCAATCTCACCGCCGGAGGCGGGTGAATAATTATGGATTTCCCGCCTCCGGCGGTGATGGTTTGGTCACTGACTCAGTCCCGGGGTGTAACCCGGGCTATTATTATTAACCCACTCCGTGGGTATTAGGTATTTAGCGAATATCCCACCCCTTAGATTAAAACCGGCTTCAAAGTTTGTTTATCATAAGTTCTGACTTTTCGGAGTAGACTCAATATTGGAATGATGGAACCGAGGATCCACGAAAAAGCAAAGCTTTTTCGGGACCTTAGCCTTCCCCTTAGCCTTAGCCTTAGCCTTAGCCTATTTAATTAGCGTATAAACATCCTTTTTTGTAAATTGCCTTCTGGCAAAAGCGGGTAGACGTTCGAACATTAAAATAAACTAATATATATGAACGAAAATAAATCAGGCAGAAGGGATTTTATCAGGAAATCTGCAGCTGCCGCATTTGCTTTGACCCTTGTTCCAAGGCATGTACTTGGAGGCAGGGGATTCATTGCGCCCAGTGATCAGCTTACAAAGGGAATCATAGGTGTAGGGAACATGGGCCGGGGTCATATACCATATGAAGGAACACGTGTCCTTGCCGTATGTGATGTCGACAGAAACCACCTTAATCTGGCACTTGAGCAGTTAGGGGGAGGTGTTGACTCATACCATGATTTCAGGGATTTGTTGGCCCGCCAGGATATTGATATCGTGCATATCGCCACACCACCGCACTGGCATGGCATAATGGCAAAAATGGCTGCTGAAGCCGGAAAGGATATCTGGTGTGAAAAACCCATGACACGCACTATAGGTGAAGGAATAGAAGTTGTTAAAGCGGTTAAAAAATATGGCCGTATGTTCAGGCTGAATACCTGGTTCAGGTTCAGGGACCAGTTTTATGGCCTGGGCACCACTGTTGAGCCATTAAAAAAATTGATTGACAGTGGGGTATTAGGTTGGCCACTTAAGTTTACAATTAGCGGTATAACGGGCTTTGACTGGAAATTTTACTGGAGCGGTGAATATAACCTGAAACCCATGGCTGTGCCTGATCATCTTGATTATGATTTCTGGCTGGGGCCGGCCCCATATAAACCATACAATCCTGAAAGAGTGCATTCCAAGTTTCGTGGTTACTGGGATTATGACGGCGGGGGCCTGGGGGACATGGGGCAGCATTATCTCGATCCCGTGCAATATATGCTCGGTAAGGATAATACCAGTCCTGTATATATAGAAGTTGACGCTCCTCAACAGCACTATGACGCCGTTGGTTCCTGGAGGAGGATAGAATATACATATGAAGACGGTTGTAAGATAATACTTGATGGGGCCAATGCCGACAAAGACGCCCCCTACCTTGAAGGACCACACGGTAAGATATACAAGGGATTCAGATCAACGATACCCGATATTCAGCAATTAATAGACAGCCAGCCGGAACCTGAACCGCAGATTACTACTTTCAGTGAGTCTGTGCGTACAAGAAATAAATTTGCCCTGAATGAAGAAAACGGCCACAGGTCGTCTACAATAGTGAATCTCGGGGTTATAGCGGTACGACTGGGTCGTAATCTTACTTATGACCCTAGAAAACAGAGGTTTGTTGATGATGAGGGAGCTAACAGGCTAATTTATCAAGCAATGAGAGGTCCATGGACAATCTAAAACAGTATGCTATGAAAAAAATATTCATTATATTCATCCTTATTTTAAGTTCATTACCTGGATATGCCCAGGACAGGAGGACGACGGAAACAAAGGTGGCTGATCTTCTCGCTATGATGCCTGTCAATAATATTGCTGAACTCAACAAAGAGATGCAGGAGATGAGCAAGCTGGGCCCGGAAGGAAGGCAAATGATAACTGACATGATAGTGCCACCGGGTAGTGGTGATGACACGAAGGCACGCTTTGCCATCGAGAGTTACTCACGCTACCTATCGGAATATGGTCATGATAATGAAAGATATCAATGGGAATCTGAATGTATCGATGCAGTGCTGGCTTCGGGATATCCCATGGTTAGATCCTTCTTCCTTTCACAGCTCAAATATATAGGAGGAAAGCGATCTGTTGAATTTGCATCGGGATTTTTAACAGATGAGGAAATGTGTGAACCTGCAGTGGCTGTAATAGCAGCCTGTAATGATCCTGTGAGCGAGGATCTTCTGGCAATGAGCCTCCAGATAAAAACACTGCCCTGCGCGGAATCAGTAATGAATACACTGGCAGCGATGAAGTCTGACAAGGCAGTAAATGAGTATCTCTACTGGTACATGTCAGGGGATAAAAGTACAGGAGCAGCAGCTCTTAATGCTATGGCTGAAAGTGCATATGAAAATGTTTACCCTGTACTGGCTTCTGCTGCTGAGGATGCCTCTTATGGCTGGGATCCGACCGGGGCAACAGCCTCACTGGTTCAGTATGCCAGAAATTTAGGTGATAAGGGTGATATGAGGAACATGGAGAAGATATGCAGGGATGTATTCAGCAATGCCACCGTGGAGTATAAGATAGCCGCTCTTGAAGCCCTTGTTTATTGCAAGGGATATGAGGCTATCGAATACTTGCTTACAGGCTTCCGCGACGGGGAACATGAGTACAGGAAAGCCATCCTTGACCTGGCTGGAGAAATACCTGGTAAGGCGGCGACACGAAAATGGATTAATATGTTACCGGCTGTTGACTATACCCAAAAAGCTGAGATAATTGAAATGCTGGGTGAAAGAGGAGATTTATTGGCTGTCTCACCCATTAAAGATGCCCTCTTCAGTTCCTCGCCGGTACTAAGGGTAAAGGCGGCGATGGCATTGGCAAAATTGCAGGGAAGGGAATCAGTCCAGGAGCTTACAGATTATATAAGATCGTACCAAACAGCTGATGACCAGATAGCCGGATACCATGCCCTCAGGACCGTTTTGGACTCCAGGAGAAGAGATGTAATTGCCGATGCTCTTGAGGGATCAGGAAATCATACAAAGGAAACACTTCTTATACTCCTGGCTGAAGGAGGTGAAAAAAGGTTCTTCAACACCCTTTTTAAGTATACTTCATCTTCTGATCCCAAGCTCCGATCAATTGCTTTTTCTGAGTTAAAATCACTGGCCGGGAAGGAGAACCTGGAACAACTGATCGATCTTCTTTTGAAAACTACCGACAAAGGTGAAATAGAACATGTGCAGAAGTCAATCGTAGCTGCTGCCGGGGATATCACCGAGGAAGAGGAAAGAACTTCCATGATAATTAAAGCAATGGAAGATACGGAACAGAAAGAAAAATTTTTTTCCGTACTTGCTGAACTGGGTGGGGAAAAAGCACTGGCAACTGTCAGCCAGGTATTTGAAAAAGGAGATGCTGAGATGAGGGCCCTGACATTTAATGCCCTGGCTGATTGGAATGGATATGAGGCCTCATCTGCCCTTTATGATATTTGTGCATCGGGTAATAAGAATTATTCCGACAGGGCATTCTTTGCTTACATTGACAAAGTATACAAGGCAAATATAACTGCTGAAAGTAAGCTGAAACTGCTTAAAAAAATAAAACCTTATGCCTTAACTGATAATCAGAAAAAATTACTTGAAGAAAAGATCGACTCGGTTAAAGAATCAATCCCGGTCAAAACTGAAGAGGAGGCACCAGAGGCAACAGATAAATATATTCTTTCTGAAAAGGAGGTTTTTTGAAACCCGTGGGAGAATGGAACGAGCAGGAGGTCATTGCCGGTGGCAGCCATATTGGCTTCCTCGGCCATGGTTCAGTAGTGAAATCCAGGAATATAAGGATCAAAGAATTATAGGTGGTTTTAAAACACTGTAAATATTATTAATTTCGCTGCAAACTCAAGTTAGATGGTCCTGAACTATATCTGGATAGCCTTTTTTGTTCTTGCTTTCCTCTTTGCTCTCGGGCAACTGATTTTTACCGGTAACACCCAGGTCTTCTCTGATATGGTAAATGAAACCTTTGCCAGTGCAAAAACAGGCTTTGAAATTTCACTGGGTCTTACAGGAGTTCTTACCTTATGGATGGGGCTGATGAAAATAGGTGAAAAAGGAGGCCTGGTGAAGATATTATCAAAAGCTATAGGGCCATTCTTCAGCCGTATATTTCCAGAACTACCCAGGGGCCACCCTGCATACGGTTCCATAATCCTGAACCTGGCTGCCAACATGCTGGGGCTGGATAATGCAGCTACGCCTATGGGGCTGAAAGCCATGGGTGAGATGCAGGAAGTGAACAGGAAAAAAGATACGGCTTCCAATGCCCAGATCATGTTCCTTGTTCTGAATACATCGGGTCTGACAATAATACCGGTGAGCATAATGGTTTTCAGGGCTCAACTGGGTGCTTCAAACCCGGCCGACATATTTATTCCCATACTGCTGGCCACTTTCTTTTCCACCATTACCGGCTTGGTGGCCGTTTCCATAGTCCAAAAGATAAAGCTCTTTGACAAGGTGATACTGGCTTACCTTGGTGGTATGACCGCACTCATAGCAGGGATAATTTGGTATTTCAGCACATTGCCCAAGGAAGATATAACAAAGATTTCAACTTTTGCAGCCAATTTTATACTCTTTTCTATTATAATTGCCTTCATAGTTCTGGGCCTTTTAAAAAAGATAAATGTATATGAGACTTTTATTGAAGGGGCCAAAGATGGTTTTAAAATAGCTATCAGGATAATACCCTTCCTGGTTGCCATACTTGTTGCAATTGGCGTATTCAGGGCTTCGGGAGCCATGGATGTGTTGATAGATGGATTAAAATACGCCCTTGACAGTATGGGTATAGATACACGATTCACCGGTGCCCTGCCCACAGCATTGATGAAACCACTCAGTGGTGCCGGCGCCAGGGGTATGATGGTAGATGCAATGAGTACTTATGGTGCTGATTCTTTTGTCGGAAGGCTGGCTTCCACGGTGCAGGGAGCAACAGATACCACCTTTTATATAATTGCAGTGTATTTCGGATCGGTTGGTATAAAAAACACGAGGCACGCTGTGACCTGCGGTCTGATAGCCGATTTTGCCGGGATAATAGCAGCCATATTTATAGGCTATCTGTTTTTTGCCGGATGAGGCGGTATGGGTATTGATAAATAATAATATAATGGATACGCAGTACAGAAACTTCTTTTCCATGGGAACCAGGTTGGATGCTGTATTCATTGGTGTTGATGACAAACATGCCGATAAGCTTTCTATACAAATTAAAAATGATCTTGAGACACTGGAAAATGTTTTAAGTATATACCGGCCTGAAAGTGAATTATCAGTGCTTAACAGGACAGCCTTCAATAAGGATGCTTCAGTAAGCCCGGATCTTTTTGAAGCTGTCAGCTTGTGCCTCGAATATTATAGACTAAGCGGTGGAATTTTTGATCCCGGCATAGGTGCAGTAACAGCTTTCGAGCACCGTGGTAAAAAAAATGTGAAGGAAGATGTTAATAGCTTACTCTCATCATCAGGAATGAGACTGGTTGAAATAAATGAGCAAAAAGGAACCGTAAGATATCATGGCGAAAATGTTAAAATAGATGCGGGTGGTTTTGGTAAGGGACTTGCCATGAGAAAAGTTAATGAGATATTGATCAATGAAGACATGGTGAATGCCCTGATAAGCTTTGGAGAAAGTACCATACTTGCAAGGGGTGCTCACCCCCATGGCGATCATTGGCCTGTGGCAGTTGCGGGAATATTTAATAAGCAATCAGTGGTCAGGGTAGCCAGGCTTAATGATAAAAGTATTTCAACATCAGGCACAGGATTTGTTGATGCATCAGGGATATTCAGGCCTTCGCATAACATCATTAATCCTCATACGGGCAAGACAATTGATGCACCTATGACGGTCTCATTTATTTCTGATGATCCTCTTGAGGCAGAGATTCTTTCTACTTCTCTTTTAATTGACACGGATTGTCTTTCCGAGCAATTTGACAGGTCGGGTAAAGAAGCTTTTGCAATAATATATGATGAGGGCAAAAATTTTGAGCTAAGGGAAATTTTATAATTGTTACCTTCAGTTTATTTATATTTACATAATAACACGATATTTTTAATCATATGACCAATAAGCAAAGCAGAAGGATCTTTTTACAAAAGACAGCTCTTCTTACGGGAGGTTTGTTCCTTGGCGCACATTTCCCTGATGTAAGGGTATTGGCCGGAGACCAGGAAGAAGTGGCTGATATTGTAAAACTGGGCATTATAGGCAGTGGTTCACGGGGGCAGTACCTGATGACCCATATAAACCTGATTCCCGGAATTGAGATAGTGGCCGTGTGTGATAATTACCAACCTAACCTGGATAGGGGAGTACAGATGACCGGGGGCAATGCTGAAGCTTTTGTAGATTACAGGAAGCTGCTTGAAAGGGATGATATTGACGGGGTAATAATTGCCACTCCCCTCCACCTGCATGCAGTAATGTCAATTGATTCAATGAGGGCAGGCCTGCATGTATTTTGTGAAAAGGCAATGGCCAAAACACCTGCAGAATGCCTGGCCATGTACAATGTTCAGCGTGAAACAGGTAAGATATTACTCATAGGACATCAGAGGATGTTTAATCCAAGGTACCTCAAAGCCTTTGAAATGATCAACAGGGGACAGCTTGGGGATATTACCCAGATAAGGGCCTACTGGCACAGGAATAATGACTGGCGCAGGGTGGTCCCCGGGCCGGATCTTGAGAGAAGGATAAACTGGAGACTTTACTGGGAATATTCAGAAGGCTTGATGACAGAATTAGGCAGCCATCAGATACAGGTAGCAAATTTTATTAAGAAGGATTTCCCCAGGCAGGTCTCAGGAACAGGCAGTATTAATCACTGGCATGATGGCAGGGAAGTTTTTGACAATGTCAATATGGTTTATAAGTATCCCGACGGATCATCACTAATCTACGATTCAATGATAAGTAATGCTCATTATGGCTATGAAGAACAGATAATGGGTCCCCGGGGAACAATGGAGCTTGAAGCGGGGAAGATGTATTCAGAGAATCCCCCACCTGCACCAGGGATACTCCAGCTTCTGAATAATATTGAGCATAAAATATTTGACCCCCTGCCCCTGGGCGGTAAAAGCTGGATACCCGAAACAGCAGTTGAAGACAAGGGTGAATATATTTACGAGGTGGACCTGGAAGATGATGGGACGGCTCTTGAAATGGAAGGATTTGCACAAATGATAAGGGGGAACCGCCATAGTGATATCCTGCTACGTGAAGCATACTATGCAGCCATTGCTGCAGTGCTCGGAAACGAGGCAATAAAAAAAGCAGAAGTGATAACATTCCCCGAAGAATTTATTTTATAAAACTTTGATTATGAAAGACCTTGTTATAAAAGGAAAGTGGATTAAAAGAGAACTCATTATACTTGCCTTACTCTTTATCACAGCAATAATATTCAACATTACAGGCATAGTAAAACATGATACACGATGGAATGAAATGTTGAGCCAGCTTCATGTCGTGCTTATTTTAACCCTGGTACTCTATGTTTTATTATGGCTGGTAAGATTAATACTTTATGTACTTATACTTCCATTCAGAAAAAAAAGCAATAAAGAATGAAAAAGTCAGTAATTTTAATTTTCACACTCCTTTCAATAATAAATTCTTGTAGACAAAGGGAACCATGGATCGACCTTATAGGTAAGAACCTGGATAACTGGGAACAGCTTAACGGAGATGCGGATTACAATCTGGTAAATGGTACAATTGAAGGTGTAAGTGTTCTTAATTCACCAAATTCATTTCTATGCACAAAAGAGCACTACGGAGATTTTATACTCGAATTTGAGGTACTGGTTGATCCGGAAATGAACTCGGGTGTTCAGATAAGAAGTCATAGCCTGCCCGAGTACCAAAACGGCAGGGTACATGGCTACCAGGTTGAAATTGATCCCTCTGAGAGGGCATGGTCAGGGGGTATTTACGATGAAGCCAGGCGGATGTGGTTATATCCTCTTGATCGTAATCCTGAAGGCAGGGAAGCGTTTATCAATGGTGAATTCAACCATTTCAGGGTGGAGGCCATAGGTAACAGCATTCGTACATGGTGCAATGGTATTCCCTGTGCTGACCTGGTGGATGATATGACATCTTCTGGCTTTATTGGACTCCAGGTGCACGGCATAGGAAATGACAGTTCCAGGGTGGGGGCCAAAGTTGTATGGAAGAATATACGTATTATAGACACTGATGTGGAATCGTATGCCACCCCTTATTATAAAGATATACCACAAAACAGTTACCTGGTAAATACATTGAGCATCAGGGAGAAGGAAGAGGGTTGGAGACTCTTGTTTGACGGCAGCACAAACACGGGGTGGCGATCAATTGATGCAGAATTATTTCCTGAACAGGGGTGGATTATTGAAGATGGTGAGATGAAAAGGACCGGTCCGGGAGGAGATATAATAACAAATGATATTTTCAGGGATTTTGAACTCATTCTTGATTTTAAATATCCTAAAGGCTGTAATAGTGGAATAAAATACTTTATCAGCGGTGATAAGGAAAATGACCCATATTATAACATCGGGTGTGAATACCAGATAATTGATGACAATGCTTTTATGCCGGGCTTACCGGGCAAAGAGAGGATAGGGGGCTTATATGATCTTATTGAACCGGTTTCTCCCAGGAACAATGGCCCGGATATGTGGAACAGGGCAAGAATTGTGGTCAAAGGACAGCATGTGGAACACTGGCTTAATAACCAGATGACAGTTCAATATGAGAGGGGAACCGAACAATGGAAGAAGCGGGTTGAAGAAAGCAAGTTCAGTGATGTTCCGGGTTTCGGCGAAGATGAGCAGGGTCATATATTACTCCAGGATCATGGTAGCGAGGTCTCATTCAGAAGTATCAAAATAAAAGAATTATAAGATATGAAAAGCAACAGAAGAGATTTTATAAAAAAGAGTGCCCTGGGTACGGCAGGCCTTACCATTGGTGGCATGGGTTTGAGTGCTTCAGCTTATAACAGGATTGTAGGGGCAAACGACAGGCTTGTGTTTGCTGCTGTGGGCGTCAACAGCAGGGGGCTGGCCAATATACAGGCTGTACTCGGTTGTACAGGAACTGAGATATCTCATATATGCGATGTTGACAGCAGGGCAGTGAGTAAGGGTATAGGAGAGGTGTATAATATTAACGGAAGTAAACCCTCAGGCGTCGAAGATATAAGAAAACTGCTGGATGAAAAATCTGTTGATGCTATTACCATAGCCACGCCTGATCACTGGCATGCTCACATGGCCATCATGGCGGCACAGGCGGGCAAGCATGTATACCTTGAAAAGCCATCCAGTCATAATATTTATGAGAATGAACTTCTTGTTGAAACATACAGGAAGACAGGGCGGCTTATACAGATGGGCAACCAGCAGCGGTCAGCACCAACAAGCATTGAAGCTATTGCAAGAATTAAAAAGGGCGATATAGGGAAGCCTTATTTTGGTAAGGCATGGTATGCCAATACCAGGGGTCCCATAGGGATAGGGAAGGAAGTTCCTGTACCCGGGTGGCTTAATTGGGAACTATGGCAGGGACCGGCACCACGTACCGCGTACCGCGACAATATAGTCCATTACAACTGGCACTGGTTCTGGCGTTGGGGAACGGGTGAACTACTCAACAATGCCACACATGAGGTTGATGTATGCCGCTGGGCACTGGATGTTGATTATCCCGCTAAGGTGTCATCGATGGGTGGCCGCTTGCATTACCGGGGGGATGACTGGGAGTTTTATGATACACAGGTAGTTAATTATCAGTATGGTGATGATAAGCTAATAACGTGGGAAGGCAAAAGTTGCAATGGCATGAAGGATTATAATATGGGGAGGGGAGCCCTTATACAGGGTACCGAAGGATCATTTATCTTACACCGGAACGGTTATGAGATGTACAGTCTTTCGGGTGAATTGCTTGAAAAGAAAGAGGAAAGCGGAACCAGTGAAACTACGGGCACCAGGGGTTCCGGAAGCCTTGATGTCCTTCATATGTATAACTTCCTCGAGGCTGTGCGCAATGGATCTGAACTGCATGCGCCAATCGACGACGGAGCAATTAGTGTGAACCTGTGCCACCTTGGTAATATATCCCAGAAGGTAGGCAGAATGATTGAAATAGACACTGCAACAGGGAATGTAGTAAAGGACAGGGAAGCAATGGCACTCATGAGCCGTGATTACGAACCGGGGTGGGAACCTTATTAATCTTAATCTTATTCAGGGTACACTGTGTGTACTACCTTATGCAGGTTGCTATCGGTATTCTTATGATTTAGGACAAAATCCGGTTTTTCAGGTGCTTCGTAATCAATATCCACTCCAGGCATATTTTTTACCTGCCCCCTGTCAGCCTGCTCATAGAGCTCAGGTTTATTAGACCTGCAAAAATCGATATCTTCATTCATATATATCAGTGTAAAACGCTCTTTACCAATTATTTCACTGATTTGCTCACGGATATTTTCATTCGGTGATATAAATGAGCAAATAGTAATTATACCCTGGTCATTCAGGATGCGTGCTATATGTGCAACACGCCTCAGGTGCTCGGCACGGTCGGCAGGGGAGTAGTCGAGCTCCCTTGACAGTCCGCTGCGTACAGTGCTGCCCTCCAGTAATACTACAGATGCGCCACTGTCAAAAAGATGTTTTTCCAGGGTGTAGGCCAGGTCATTTTTACCCGATCCGTGCAGCCCGGTAATCCATATTGTTCCTCCTTTGTGACCATTGCGCTTGATACGCTGCTTTACTGTAACAAGGCTCTTACCCCGGCGTATTTTTTCCCTGTCGATATCCGTTATCCTGGAAGGCAATTTATCGCTTGCTCTCTTATCCAGTATCATACCTACCGCACATGTGTTATGTGTTACGGGATCGATCAATACAAAGGAACCGGTGTTCCTGTTGCTCCTGTATGGGTCAAAAAACAGTGGCTTATTGGTGGTTATTACCACGCGGCCTATGTCATTGAGAACGAATTTGTCTTTTTTTTGCCTCTTCAAGGTATTAACATCAATCCTGTACTGTATTTTATCGATGCGGGCGCGCGAAGTGTTTGTGTTGTGTTTAATATAAAATGTCTTGGATATATCCATTGGAATTTCATCCATCCATACAAGCATCGACTCAAAGTGCCTGTCTACCTTAGGGGCATTATCAAGGTGAATGATCATCTCTCCCCGGGAGATATCTATTTCGTCCTTCAGAGTTATAGTCACAGATTGAGGAGGGAAGGCTTCTTTCTTATCTCCATCATAAGTGGTGATGGCCTGTACCCTGGATTTTTTCATGGAGGGTAAAACCATTACCTCTTCACCTGTTTTTACTAAACCGGAAGCCACTCTTCCCGCAAATCCCCTGAAATCTTTATGGGGACGTAAGACATATTGAACGGGGAACCTGAAATCATCGAAATTATGGTCACTGCTTACATGAACGGTTTCAAGATATTCCATGAGGCTCTTGCCGTGGTACCATTTCATCCTGCCGGAAACATCCACTACATTATCTCCTTTTAAGGCAGAGAGGGGGATACACTCTATGTCAGGAATGTCTAATTGTGTAATGAATTTTTTATAGTCGGTGCTTATCTTATCAAAAGTAGCTTCATCATAGCCAACAAGGTCCATTTTATTGACAGCAAGCACAATATGTTTAATACCCAGTAATGACACGATAAAGGTATGCCTTTTGGTCTGTGTTATCACACCTTTGGTTGCATCTATCAGTATTATTGCAAGGTTTGCAGTGGAGGCACCGGTAACCATATTCCTGGTATACTGTTCGTGGCCCGGGGTATCAGCAATAATGAATTTCCTTTTATTGGTTGAGAAGTACCGGTAAGCCACATCTATAGTGATTCCCTGTTCGCGTTCAGCCTTGAGGCCATCAAGCAGGAGGGCATAATCTATGTCTTCTCCTGCATGACCCATTCTCTTGCTGTCTTTTATTAATGCTGACAGGTGGTCTTCGTAAAGCCTCTTACTGTCGAACATCAGGCGACCGATAAGTGTTGATTTCCCATCATCCACCGATCCGGCCGTCAGGAAACGGAGCATATCCTTCTTTTCGTCCTGGTCAAGAAAGTCCTTTATGTTCAGTGTATCAGTACTCATTCCATCAGAAGTATCCTTCGCGTTTCTTTTGTTCCATGCTTGCATCCTGGTCGAAGTCAATAACCCTTGTTGTACGTTCTGATTTGGTAATTGTCATCATTTCTTCAACTATTTTTTCTATTGTATCGGCATCGGATTCAACAGCTCCCGTGAGGGGGTAGCATCCCAGTGTTCGAAAGCGTACCTTCATCACCTGGGCCTTTTGTGCCAGCTCGTCAGGCATCCTGTCATCGTCCACCAGGATAAGACTGCCATCTATGTCAACAACAGGTCTTTCCTTTGCAAAGTAAAGGGGGACGATGGGTATTTTTTCAAGTCGTATGTACTGCCATACATCCAGTTCGGTCCAGTTGCTCAGGGGAAAGACCCTGATCGATTCTCCCTTATGTACCCGCGTATTATATATATCCCAGAGTTCCGGTCTCTGGTTTTTTGGATCCCACTGGTGAAATTTATCCCTGAAGGAAAATATCCTTTCCTTTGCTCTTGATTTTTCTTCATCCCGCCGTGCTCCGCCAAAGGCAGCGTCAAATTTGTATTTATTAAGCCCACTGAGCAGTGCTTCGGTCTTCATTATGTCGGTGTGCACCTTACTGCCATGTGTAAATGGCCCGATGCCGTTTTTGAATCCTTCCTCATTAAAATGTACTATGAGATCCCAGTTATTCTTTTTTGCGTAAGAATCCCTGAAGCTTATCATCTCTTTGAACTTCCATTTTGAATCTATGTGCATTAGCGGGAAGGGAACCTTGCCGGGAAAGAAGGCTTTCTCAGCCAGCCTGACCATTACCGACGAATCTTTACCGATCGAATAAAGCATTACGGGATTTTCAAACTCCGACGCCACTTCACGGATTATATGAATAGCTTCTGCTTCCAGTTCGCGCAGATGGGTCAGCGTGTAATTGTTTTTCTCTTTATGTTGCGGTTTTCCCATTAATCATCAAATTCTAGAGCTTAATCGCCTGATCTGGTATCTTTGCAAAGATAATTTATTCGACAATAAAGTCAGGATTAACAAGTTTTTCTTTATTGTACCTTATCTCTTTGCCGTCAGTAATTCTGCATATATTTTTTCCGGCCTGCTTAGCAATAGCATGGCCTGCTGCAATATCCCATTCCATGGTTGGGCCAAAGCGCGGGTAATAACGGACACCTCCTTCCGCCACCATGCATATTTTCAGTGAACTGCCCCGTGAAATCAGTGCAGGCATATCTTCAGAGCCCGATTTTGACCGGATAAAATCTTCGGTAGCCCGGTTCATATGGGAACGGCTTATGGCCACCGCATTAGGTGGATCATGGTCTGTAGAAGGCAATTTTTTTGCACTTTCAATAATTTTTTCAATATCCTGGAGGTCATTTTCAAGTTCGGCTTTGAAAGAGCCCTTCCCGGCAAGGCCGAAGTAGAGTTCTTTTGTTACAGGCACATATATCACTCCCATATGAGGTGCATTATTTTTTACGAGAGCTATGTTAACAGTAAATTCTCCATTTTCTTTAAGAAATTCCTTTGTTCCGTCCAGGGGATCAACAATCCATAATCTGTCCCATGCCCTCCTTTCATTGTAAGGAATTGTTTTATTTTCCTCGCTGAGGATGGGTATTTCTGTGACCTTCAGGTGTTCAATAATAATTTTATTGGATACCAGGTCCGCAGTGGTTACAGGAGATTTGTCTTCTTTGAGCCGGGTTTCTATATTTCCTGTATTATATAATTTATCGATTTCTCTTCCTGAAATTATTGCAGCCTTTATAGCTACTCGAAGTAAATCCATTAGCCTATTTTGTTGTATTCCTTATACCATTTAATAAAATTCTTAATCCCTTCATTCACGGGTGTATGCGGCCTGTAATTTATAGTTTCTATGAGTGAAGTGACATCTGCCCAGGTAGACTGCACATCACCCGGTTGCATGGGCAGGAACTCCTTTTTTGCTTCAATGCCCAGTTCTTTTTCAATAGCTTCCACAAAGTCCATTAATTTAACCGGTGAGTTATTACCTATGTTATATACTTTGTATGGAGCGGGGGACGACGATGGATTGGGATTCATTCCGGACCATTCAGGATTTTCCCCCGGTATTATGTCAATAATCCTTGACAGTGAGTTAACTATATCATCAATATAGGTAAAGTCCCTTTGCATGTTGCCCCGGTTATTGATCTGTATTTTCCTTCCTTCGGTTATGGCTTTGGTAAAAATGTAAAGAGCCATGTCAGGTCTTCCCCACGGTCCGTATACCGTGAAGAACCTGAGACCTGTTGTAGGCAAGGCAAAAAGATGGCTGTAGGTATGGGCCATCAGTTCATTCGATTTCTTTGATGCTGCATATAGGCTTATGGGGTGATCAACATTATCCTCTGTTGAGAAAGGCATCTTTTCATTTAATCCATAAACGCTTGAACTGCTTGCATAAACAAGGTGTTTTATCTCATTATGCCTGCATGCTTCAAGTATGTTGGCAAAGCCAACAATATTACTGTTTACATAAGCCATGGGGTTTTCAATGCTATATCTTACACCAGCCTGTGCAGCCAGGTTAACAACATAATCAAACCCCGATGACCGGAATAAAGTGTCGAGTGATTTCTTATCCTCAAGGTCAAGGCTGATAAATTTATAATCCGGATATTTATGGCTACTGACCAGGCTGTTATATTTGATTTCCTCTTTTCTTATTCCTGTATCGGCCAGGCGGTCATACTTAAGTTTGACATCGTAATAATCATTTATATTATCAAGACCTGTCACTTGATGTCCTTCGGATAAGATCTTATTTGCAAGATGAAATCCGATGAATCCGGCGGTTCCCGTGATAAGTATTCTGCTCATATTTTATCTTCCTATTCCATAATAATCAAATCCTGCCTGCTCCAGTATTTCCCTCTCATAAATATTCCTGCCATCGAAGACGGCCCTGTTTTTCATTATCTTACTGATGACGGTCCAGTTTGGGTTCCTGAATTCATTCCACTCTGTCACGAGCACCAGGGCATCAGCATCGACGAGTGCTCCATATGAGTCTTCCGAATAATTGATACTCTTACCAAGCCTTCTTTTCGCCTCCTCCATTGCCACAGGGTCATAGGCGGTGACTACAGCTCCGTATTCAAGGAATTTTCGTATAAGTGTCAATGAGGCTGCTTCACGCATGTCATCGGTATTAGGCTTGAAAGAAAGCCCCCAGAGGCCAATCTTTTTACCCTTGATATCCTCTCCGAAATACCTGTACACTTTGTGAAAGATAGACTCTTTCTGGCTTTCATTAACTTCATCCACCGCCCTCATAACTTTTAAATCATAGCCATGGACAGATGCTGTTCTGATAATAGCCTTCACGTCTTTAGGGAAGCATGACCCCCCGTAGCCCAGGCCTGCATAGATAAATTTATTCCCAATTCTTGAGTCTGAACCTATTCCCCTTCTCACCATATTGATATCTGCACCAACCTTCTCACAAAGGTTAGCCATATCATTTATGAAACTGATTTTTGTAGCCAGCATTGCATTAGCAGCATACTTGGTAAGTTCAGCTGATGGTATGTCCATATATATGACGGGATGGCCATTAAGCACAAATGGCCTGTACAGCTTTTCTATAATCCTGAATGCCCTTTCGGAGTCTGTTCCCACGATGATTCTTTCGGGTTTCATACAGTCATTTACCGCGTCACCCTCCTTGAGGAATTCGGGGTTAGATGCAACATCAAATTCAATGTCGGCATTTCTTTTCAACAGCTCGTCAGCAATTATTTTCCTTACTTTTTCTGCTGTTCCGATAGGCACTGTGCTTTTTGTTATCACTAAAAGATAATCGGTCATATAGAGGCCTATTTCTTCTGCCACTGCCAAAACATACTTGATATCTGCACTTCCGTCCTCATCGGGCGGTGTGCCTACAGCAATTAATACAGCCTGTGAATCTTTGATGGCTTCTTTCAGGACGGTGGAGAATTTCAGCCTACCGGCTTCGACATTCCTCTTAAGCATGGTAGCCAGCCCGGGCTCATAAATAGGAATTATACCTTTATTAAGCTTATCTATCTTTGCTCTATTTATATCTATGCATTGCACATGTATACCTGTCTCGGCCAGGCAGGTCCCGGATACAAGACCAACGTAACCGGTACCAACTAAAGTAATTTTCATGCCTTGTTATTATTAGGGTTATATACCAGTATAACAGAGTTATTTTTCAGGTGAGCAAAGCTACTAAAATTAGCCTTATTCTCAAACAAGGAGTTCTGCTTTTAATACTGTTACTGCTTCGCCGGCTATTTCCACCCGCTCCCCAACGAGTTTGACATTCAATTTCCCTGTTCTTTTCGAAGCCTGAAAAGACCTGAATTCCTTTTTTCCTGTTTTCATATGCCAGAATGGCGCAAGTGCACAATGGGCTGATCCTGTGACGGGATCTTCGCCAATGCCAAGGTCAGGCACAAAGCATCTCACAACGAAGTCATATTCAGCTTTTGAAGACACCGCGGTTACTATCAATTCTCCCAGTCCGGCATTCCTTATTGCATCAGGATTTGGTTCTGCTTTAATTACTTCCTCTTCAGATTGAACAAGTACAAGTTTCCAATCGTAATCACTCTGGTATAGTTCCAGGGCATCCATACCGGTGTTTTTCTTGAATGAAGGCGGGATCTCCATCTTCCTGAGACCATATACGGGGAAGTCCATTATGATCTTGCTCCCTGTTTTCCTGATAAGAAGCTCTCCCGCTTTCGAATGAAACTTAATTTTCTCACCGGGCTTCACAATTCCTGTTTCATATAATATATGGGAGGCTGAAAGAGTGGCATGTCCGCAAAGATCCACTTCGCTGACAGGCGTGAAGTAACGAATGGAAAAGTCTTTTTCATCCGGTGCTACAAATGCTGTCTCCGATAAGTTCATTTCCATTGCAATATTCTGCATTACTTCGGGATCAGGCATTTTATCTCTTATGTATACACCTGCAGGGTTACCTTTAAAAGGCTCCGAGGTGAAAGCATCTACCTGGTAAATGGTATTTTTCATATTGATGATTAGAAATTTAAAATAGTCACTCAATATAATAAATCATTTCAAGCCATAAAAAAAGTGACATGCTCGATGCTAATAAAATATATAATCGTATTTTGTATAATAAACCATGAAATAAACCTGTATATGAAGACCCAGACCAAAAACAGCACTGTCATTCCCGGGGACAGGAGAAAAATAATTACAAGCATTGACATGCATACCTGTGGGGAGCCCCTGAGGATATTAACCGGAGGGTTACCTTTTCTGGAGGGTAATACCATACTGGAAAAAAGAAAATATTTTGCCGAACACTTTGATAATATCCGCACTGCATTAATGTTCGAACCGCGGGGGCATGCTGATATGTATGGAGCTATACTTACAGAGCCCGTTTCGGAAGGAGCCGACCTGGGAGCTTTTTTTATGCATAATGAAGGGTATAGCACTATGTGCGGTCATGCCATAATAGCTATTACCCGTTACGTGCTCGAGTCGGCTTATGTTAAGAAGGAGGGGAAGACACCTGTTCTTGAAATTGATGTACCTGCCGGGAGGATAAGGTCAAAAGCTTATATGCGAAACGGGAGGGTTGATAAAGTATCTTTTCTTAATGTTCCTTCTTTTTTGTTGATCAGTGACGAGAAGGTTGAAGTGAGAGGTATCGGGCGAATAAGGTTTGATGTTGCTTATGGCGGGGCTTTTTATGCTTTCTGCGATGCCGATGAGCTGGGTCTTAACCTGGATAAGTTGGATTATAGCAAGATGATTGATTATGGAAATAAGATCAAACTGGCTGTGATGGAGAATTTCAGGATTGACCATCCTTTTGAGCCCGAGATGAGTTTTCTTTATGGTACTATTTTTACAGGTAAGGCTTATGAACTTGATAACTGGAGCCGCAATGTATGTATATTTGCCTCCGGTGAGGTAGATCGTTCTCCCACCGGCACCGGCATAAGTGCCAGGGCCGCCATACACTATTCCAGGAGTGAATTGTCAGTTAATGAGCGTGTTACAATTGAAAGCATATTAGGTACCACCATGCATGTTGAGATAAAAGAAGAACTTGATTATGGTCCTCATCAGGCTGTAGTCCCTGAAGTAACGGCCAGGGCATATTATACCGGCAGCAATGAATTCTGGATCGATAATGATGACCCACTGAAGAATGGGTTTATTTTAAGGTGACACCTCTGTCATCCTGAGAAACCGATCATCGGTGATGATTCTAAAATGAGATGGCAGGTTTTTTAAGGCTAAGGCTAAGGCTCCACCTTCGCTGGCGCGGATCTGACTCACCCTGCTGGCGCGGATCTGACTCACCCTGCTGGCGCGGATCTGACTCACCCTGCTGGCGCGGATCTGACTCACCCTGCTGGCGCGGATCTGACTCACCCTGCTGGCGCGGATCTCCAGATCCGTGCCGCAGGGTTTCGTCGAGC